>JBEVIG010000153.1:0-8114 GCA_040510855.1 Solirubrobacteraceae bacterium | reverse complement strand
AACGCAAACCGCGGTGGCCGCCACCAACAGCCGAGCCCAACGAGCAATGCGCATGGCACACCTCCTGTGGGGGTTAGCGCCAGTCTGCGCAGGCCGCCGGAGCCGCTGCAATCCCCGACGTCGGAATGGGAACGGTCCGGCGACGGGCTACGGCGCCGGGGACCCACTTGGTGTTGCCCACGACCACGCCATGGTCCCGCGCCGGAATACCGCGGGCCGTCGAGTCGTTCTCACCCGCATGAGCCGTGTACTGGCGATGCTCGAATTGGACGGCCCCACCGAAGCGCTGCTCGCGGCGGCCGAGCGGCTCGAGGAGCTGCTCGAGATGCCGGAGGGCCTGGTCGCGCGCATCCTCGCGCCGACCGAGACGGGCGTCGTGCTGTGGCAGCTGTGGCAGACCGCCGAAGCGCGAGCGCGCAACGCCGGCGATCCCGGGCACCACGAGGCGCTGCGCTCGTCCGGGCTGCTCGATCTCGTGACCGGTTCGCGCGCACGCGCATTCGAAGGCGCCGTGCTGCAGGTCTTCCGCTGAGCGACCCCGCTGGTACGCGCTGATGGCGGCGAACAAGGTCGCCACCCTGCAGCTGCGCCAGGCCCGGATCACCCGTGGGCGAGCACGCTGATGACGACGCCGTGCGGATCGCGTACGAAGAAGCGGCGGACGCCCCAGGGCTCGTCGACGGGACCGTAGATCACCTCGTGCCCCGCCTCGAGCGCCCGGGCGTGCGCCGCGTCGACGGCGGCCCGTGAGCCGACGTCGACGCCCATGTCCGGGAGGGCGGGCTCGACGCCCGGCGGCGCGAAGACGACCTGCATGTCGCCGGATCCGAAGCCGATGTACCCGCCGCCGAACCGTCCCTCCTCGAGCTCGAGTACGCCCGTGTAGAACGCGCGCGTGGCGTCGAAGTCCGCTGACTCGTGGTAGGGCATGATGCGTCGGACGGTCATGCGGGCGAGTGTCGCAGCCCCAGCGCCGCGACCACGAGCGCGATGAGGAGGGCCAGCATGCACACGGCGAGGCCCCATCGGGCCGCGACGTCGAAGCTCGCGATCGCGTCGTCCAGCAGCGCCGCGCGCGCGGCGCCGCCGAGGCGGTTCGCGACGTCCGTCGTGGCCTGGATCGACTCCTCGGCGGCCGCGGGCGCGCGGCTGTCCTCGCTGATCTGCGCGGAGTAGACCACGGCGAACACGCCCCCCACGATCGCCACGCCGAGGGCGCCGCCGACCTGTCGCGCGACCTGGTTCACCGCGGCCCCGTCGCCGGCCTTCTCCGTCCCCACGTCGTTCATGATCACCGCCGTCACCGGCGGGGCCATCGTGCCGAGGCCGCATCCGAAGAGACCGGTGCCGATCACGACGAGCGCGGGCGAGCTGTCGGCGGAGAGGAACAGCAGCGGGACGAAGCCGGCCGCCGCGGTGAGCAGCCCCGCGAGCATGACGGCGAACGCCCCGAACCTCGCGACCAGCCGCCCGCTCACCGTCGCGAGCACGCCGAGCCCGATGCCGAACGGCGCGACCTCGAGACCCGAGACGAACGCCGAGCCGCCCTGGACGTACTGCACATACTGCGGGACGACGAACAGCATCCCGAGCGTCGCCATGTAGGCGGCGACGATCACGTAGGCGCCGGACGCGACGCGGCGGCGCCCGAGCACCCGGACGTCGAACAGCGGGTGCTCGCGCCGGAGCTCCGTGACCACGAACGCGACCCCGGCGGCGACGCCGGCGATCGCCGCCGCGATCACCGCCGGGCTCGTCCACCCGGCGTCGGCGCCGCTGATGAGCGCGAAGACGATCCCGCCGAGCGCGAGCGTGGACAGCGCCGCACCCGGGAGATCGAGCGGCGGGGCGCCAGGGCGGCGCGACTCCGGCAGCCAGCGCAGCCCGCACGGCACCGCGAGCAGCACGAACGGGACGTTGACGAGGAACACCCAGGGCCAGCCCGCTGCGTCGACCAGCACCCCGCCCAGGACCGGTCCGAGCGCGAGCCCGACCCCCGCGACGGCGGCCCAGACCCCCGCGGCCGTCGCCCGCAGCTCGGGCGGGAAGAGCACCGCCAGCAGCGACAGCGCCGGCGGCATCACGCAGCACGCGGCCATGCCCATCAGCACCCGCGCGGCGATGAGCTCGCCCACCGTCGTGGCGAGCGCCGCGAGCACGGAGGTGACCGCGAAGCCGACGAGCCCGAGCAGGAACACCCGGCGGCGCCCGAACCGGTCGGCGAGTCCGTTGCCGACGAGCAGCAGCCCGGCGAGCGTGACGAGGAACGCGTCGAGCACCCACTGCAGCTCGCCCATCCCAGCGCCGAGGTCCTCCGACATGTCCGGCAGCGCGACGTTCACGATCGTCATGTCCATCGCGCTGATGAACATCGCGACGCAGATGACGCCCAGACCCCACCAGCGCTTGTCGTCGGCCCGCTCCCCTGCGGGGTGGGCCGGCGCGAAGTGGATGAAGTGCGGAGCCTCGATGACGACCTACCCTGCGAGCGCCCGGGACAGCTCGTGGCGCGACTGGATCCCGAGCTTGCTGAAGACCTTGCGCAGGTGCCATTCCACGGTGCGCGGGCTCAGGAAGAGCTGCCCGCCGATCTCCGGGTTGGAGAGCCCGTCGCGGGCCAGCCACGCGATCTGCCGCTCCTGCGGCGTCAGGTCGTCGCGGGTCTCGGCGGCGCGCCTGCGGACCTTCTGGCCCGTGGCGTTCAGCTCGCGGCGCGCGCGCTCCGCGAACGCCTCCATGCCGATCGCCGCGAACAGATCGTGCGCCGCCTGCAGCTGGGTGCGCGCGTCGGCGCGGCGGCCCTCCCTGCGCAGCCACTCGCCGTAGAGGAGCTGCGCGCGGGCCAGGTGGGGCCGGAGACGCGTCCGCCCGAGGCGGTCGACGGCCTCGAGGTACGCCTGCTCCGCGGCCGCTCCTTCGCCCAGCTGCGCGCGCGAGTGAGCGACGACGCCGAGCGCCCAGTCGGCGTCCGTGCCGCCGGTCTGCTCGCGGAGGCGCGCCAGCGCGCTGCTCGCCTTCTCGGTCTCCCCGCATCTGGTGGCGGCCTCGATCAGCTCGCTCAACGCCCACATGGCGACGAACAGCTCCGGCGTGCCGCCGGTCGCCTCCTCGGCCGCCGCGAGCGCCTCTTCGTAGCGTCCCAGCCCGTTCATGAGCACGGCGTTCGACCAGTGCGCGTACTGGACGGCGGTCCCCTGGCCGCCGGCGGTGGCGCCCTGGACGACCCGCTCGATCAGCTTCGACGCCTCCGGCTCCCGGCCGCGGAGCCCCACGAGCGAGATGGCGGCGTACGGGCCGATGCGGCTGCCGGTCGCCTCCTTGACCGCCTCGACCTCCGCCACCATCAGATCGGCGAGCTCGAACTCGCCGCCCCATGCGGCGGCCTGGCCGCAGACGTTGTCCGCCACGGCCAGGACCTCGAGCGCCCCGGAGTCGCGCGCGAGCTGCAGCGCACGCGCCGGGATCTCGCGGCCGCCGTCGTAGTCCCACAACCAGATCGCGGCCCGCGCCGCCAGCCAGCCCCACCTGAGCACCTCCTCCGCGGAGGCCTCGCCGCCGCTGAACGCGGTGATCGCGCGCCGCAGCGTCGGCGCCGCCGCCCGCGTGCCCTCGGTGAAGATCAGGGCGAGGCCGTCGAGGAGCCCGTCGCGCGGCAGCGCACGATCCGCCGGAGCGGGGGCGCTCGCCGCGGCTCGGGAGACGTCGAGCAGCCCGCCGCCGGCGGCGGCGAGGTGCCCGGCGAACAGCGCCGCACCCCACGCGTCGAGGTAGGTGTCGCGCGCGAGGCGGGCGTCGAGCGGCTCGAGCTTCGTCGCGGCGCGAAGGAGCAGCAGCGGGGCATCGCCGCCGCGGCTCTGCGCGAAGACGGTCTCGGCCCGCAGGAGGTCGACGCGCGCCCGGCCGAGCTCGTCCAGCGGCCCCGCCTCGGCGACGGCGAGGAGCCTGCGGGAGACGTCGAACGCTCCCGCGCTGAGGCTGGCCTGCGCCGCGGTGAGCGCCCGTTCCGCCCGGCGGACGGGCTCGCTCGTCAGCGCGACCGCACGCTGCAGGAAGGCGGCGGCGGCCGCCTGGCCGCCACGGGCCCCCGCCCGGCGCGCCGAGCGCTCGAGCTCGCGAGCCACGTCCTCGTCGGGACCGGCGGCCGCGGCGGCCAGATGCCACGCGCGCCGGTCCGGATCGACGTCCCGGTCCGTCACCTGCGCCAGCGCCAGGTGCGCGGCTCGCCGCTCCGGCCCCGGAGCGGATCGGTACACGGCCGAGCGCGCCAGGGGATGGCGGAACGCCACGCGCTCACCGACCGTGAGCAACCCGTCGGTCACCTCGACGGCGGAGAGCGCGACGCCGAGCCGATCGCACGCACGCTGCAGGAGCAGCACGTCGCCGGCCGGCTCGGCCGCCGCGAGCAGCAACAGCTCCCGCGCGTGGCGGGGGAGCGCCTCGAGCCGCTCGGCGTAGCTGCTCTCGATCCGCTTCGAGAGATCACCGCCCTCCGGCATGCCGAACCCGCCGGCCAGCTGCGTGGGCGTCAGGCCGCGGGGGAGCTCCACGAGGGCGAGCGGGTTGCCGCGCGTCTCCGCGAGGATCCGGTCGCGGACCTGCTCGTCGAGCGTGAAGCGCACGCTCGAGCGCAGCAGGGCACGGGCGTCGCCGTTCACCAGGCCACGGACCTCGAGTGCCGGGACGTGCTCGAGCTCCGTGCCGGGCTCGCGCGCGGCGAACACCAGCCCGACCGGCTCGGCCAGCAACCGGCGGGCGACGAAGGCGAGCGTGAGCGCCGAGCTCCGGTCCAGCCATTGCGCGTCGTCGATGATGCACAGCAGGGGACGTCGCTCGGCCGCCTCGGAGCACAGGCTGAGCACGGCGAGGCCGACCAGGAACCGATCCGGCGCCGGTCCCGCGGCCAGGCCGAAGACCACGCGGAGCGCGTCCCGCTGCGGACCCGGCAGGTGCTCGAGGCCCTCGAGCAGCGGAGCGCAGAGCTGATGCAGGCTCGCGTAGGCCAGCTCCATCTCCGACTCGACGCCCACCGCGCGAACGACGGTGAGGTCCGAGGCCGACTCGATCAGGTACTCCAGCAGCGCCGTCTTCCCGATCCCGGCTTCCCCGCGGACGACCAGCGCACGACTGTCGCCGCGGCGCACGCCGTCGAGCAACTCGTCCAGCACGGCGCATTCGTCCGCACGCCCGAGCACGCGGCAAGCCTTGCAGGATCGACCCGCGCTCGCCAAGCCTCATCGCTTCGCGCGGGGCGCGGCGGCCGGGAGCGCCAGGGCCGCGATCGTGAGACACAGCGGCGAGTAGACGCGCCGGTCGAGGGCCCGGAAGCGCGGCGAGTCCGAGCCCGGCGAGACGAGATCCGTGCGTCCCGCGAGGCCGAGCGCGCCGCGGACGACCAGCACTGAGACGACGGTCGCCACGCCGATCCGCCGGGCCGGGCCCGTGTGCCGCGCGCCCCCGGCGACCAGCGCGCCGGCGGCGAAGCACAGCCCGGCGACGCCGACGCACGCGAGCGTGCCGGGCATGCCCTCCGGGGGCCGGCCGGCCATGCGGTCGGCCAGCTGCGCCCGGTCCGCCGCGGGCCACGAGGCTCCGGCCGCCCACGCCAGATGCGCCGCGCCGATCGACCCGAGGCACGTCCCGGCAGCCAGCGGCGAGACCTGCCTGAGCGGCACGGCGAGGACGGGTGGCACGGGAGCAACGTACTCTCCGTCGCAGCGCGATGAGCGGACGGCTCCTTTCGATCAACGTCGGCATGCCGAAGGACGTGCCGTGGGAGGGAAGGACCGTCTTCACCGGTGTGTTCAAGCACGCCGTCGCCGGCGCCCGCCGCGTCCGCAAGCTCAACGTGGACGGCGACGGCCAGGGCGACCTCGGCGGGCACGGCGGCGAACAGCGCGCCGTCTTCGTCTACCAGACCGATTCCTACCGCCACTGGGAACGCGAGCTCGGGCGGAGCGACTTCGTCTTCGGGCAGTTCGGCGAGAACTTCACGGTGGACGGGCTGGCCGACGACGAGGTCTGCATCGGCGACCGCTACCGGATCGGCACGGCCCTCTTCGAGGTGTCCCAGCCCCGCGTCACGTGCTATCGCGTCGGGCTGCGGATGAACGACCCGCGGATCCCGGCGCTGCTCGTCTCCCACCGCCGCCCGGGGTTCTACCTGCGCGTGCTCGAGGAGGGCGACGTCGAGGCCGGCGACGAGATCGTCAAGGTCGCGTCCGGCCCGGAGCAGATGACCGTCGTGGAGGTCGACGGCCTGCTCTACCTCCCGGGCCATCCGCGGCAGCAGCTGCTCCGCGCCTTGCGCATCCCGGCGCTGAGCCCGGGCTGGCAGGGGTCGTTCCGCGCGCTGCTCGACGGGGAGCCGGGCGACGGCAACGCCGGCCTGGCGCTCACGAGCCCGCCGCCCGCCTGGCCGGGCTTTCGTCGCCTGACGGTCACCGGGATCCAGCGCGAGAGCGAGTCCGTGATCTCGATCGGCCTCGACGAGCCCGGCGGGGCGGCGCTCCCGCCGGCGCGTCCCGGGCAGTACCTCACGCTGCGCATCCGGCCCGACGGCGCAGAGCGGCCGCTGCTGCGCAACTACTCCCTGTCGGGGCCGCCGGACGCGGGGTCCTACCGCATCGCCGTCAAGCGGGAGCACGACGGAGCGGCCAGCGGCTACCTCCACACGCGGCTCGCGGTGGGCGACGAGCTCGACGTCGCGGCGCCGCGCGGCACGTTCATCCTCGACGCCACGGACGCTCCCGTGCTGCTGATCAGCGCCGGCGTCGGCGCGACGCCGGTCCTCGCGATGCTCAACGCGCTGGCGGAGGCCCACTCCGGCCGGGAGGTCTGGTGGCTGCACGGCGCGCGCTCCGGCCGCGACCACGCCTTCGCCGCCGAGACGCGGGCGCTCCTCGCCGCCCTCCCCGCGGCGCGCACGCACGTCATGTACAGCGCGCCCGGTCCGGACGACCGGCGGGGCCGCGACTTCGACCACGCGGGCCGGCTCACCCCGGCGCTGCTGGAGGAGCTCGACCCGCCGCGCGATGCGCAGGCGTACGTGTGCGGCCCCGCGCCGTTCATGGACGAGATCAGCGCCGGCCTCGCCGCGATCGGGCTCGACGCGTCGCACATCCACACGGAGCCGTTCGGGCCGGCGCTCGGCCTCACGCCGGGCATCGCGCCGGCGCCGGCCAGGCCGCCGCACCCGCCCGGCGGCGACCCCGGCACGGGCCCGATGATCGAGTTCGCGCGCAGCGACCTCGCGGTCCCGTGGAGCCCGGGCTACGTGAACCTGCTCGACCTCGCCGAGGCCTGCGACGTGCCCGTCCGGTGGTCGTGCCGCACCGGCGTCTGCCACAACTGCGAGACGACGCTGATCGCCGGCACGATCGGCTACGACCCCGACCCGGTCGAACCGCCGGCGGACGGCAGCGTGCTCATCTGCTGCGCGCGGCCGCGCGACGACATCGTCCTCGACCTCTGAGCTCAGCCCGCCGAGCGGCGCACCCGGTACCGCAGGTGAAGCACCCGCTCGCCCTGGATGACCACGTGCGGATCCTCCAGCAGGTGCTGCCCGTGGACCGACCCGAAGTAGCGCTTGCCGGAGCCGAGCACCACCGGCGCGACGTCCATGGCGACCTCGTCGACGAGTCCCGCGGCCAGCACCTGGCCGGCGACGTCGCCCGCGGAGACCTCGACCGTGCGGTCCCCGGCGAGCTCCTGCGCCTTCGCCATGGCCGCCTCGATGCCGTCTGCGAAGTGGAACGGCGCCTCGGGGCGCCAGTCCTCGGGGGGCGGCCGGTGCGTCACGACGACCACGTGATCGATCCCTCCCGGTGGCGTGCCGTCCCAGCCGTCCGTGAGGTCGAACACGTGGCGGCCGACGACCGTCACGCCGATCTCGTCCCAGTACGCGCGGGTGTGGTCGTACGACGCCTGCGACACCTTCACCGCGCCCGAGTCGTCGAGCGGGACGTCACCGCTGGACAGCCAGTCGAACAGCGGCCCGGGCATGTCGTCGTCGCCCGCGATGAAGCCGTCGACCGACACCGTGCTGTACATGACCACCGTGCCCATGGGGCTGGCTCCTCTGATCGGGGAGCGCCCATGCTGGCGGCTCGGGAGCA
>JBEVIG010000152.1:0-17340 GCA_040510855.1 Solirubrobacteraceae bacterium | reverse complement strand
CGACCGCGCGGCCCTCGTCGGCGAGCCCGCGCAGGAGCCGCAGGACGACGGCGCCCGACTCCTCGTCCAGATTCCCCGTCGGCTCGTCGGCCAGCAGCAGGGACGGGTCGTTGACCAGCGCCCGGGCGATCGCGAAGCGCTGCTGCTCGCCGCCGGAGAGCTCGTGGGGGAGCGAGTCCGCCACGTCTTCGAGCCCCAGCCGCCCGATCAGGGCGCGGCCGCGCTCCGCCGCCTCCGGCGCGGCGCCCCGGACGCGTCCCGCGAGCAGGACGTTGCCCTCCCCGGTCAGCTCCGGCAGCAGGTGGAAGAACTGGAAGACGAAGCCGATGTGGCGGCGGCGGATCGCCGACAGCCGGCGCTCGCTCGCGCCCGTCACGCGCTCCCCGGCCACGTCGACGACGCCCGCCTCGGGCCGGTCGAGCCCGCCGAGCACGTGGAGCAGCGTCGACTTGCCCGAGCCCGAGCGGCCCAGCACGGCGACGACCTCGCCCGCGGGAACGGTCAGATCCGTGCCGTCGAGCACGCGCCGCGCCGCCCGGCCCTCGCCGAACGTGCGCACCAGCCCGTGTGCCTCCACGACGGCCATCCCCGGAAGGTACGTACGCCGCGTAAAGGCATTTCGATCGCGCCGGGAATAGGGCGCGAGATCGCTCGTCCTCAGGAGCATGACCCCTTCCATCCCCCACATGGAGAGCGGGACGATCCTCGGCGGCTACCGGATCGACGCCGTCGCCGGGCAGGGCGGCATGGGCGTGGTCTACCGCGCCACGCAGCTGGGCCTCGACCGCCCCGTGGCGCTGAAGGTGATCGCCTCGGAGCTCGCCGACAACCTCGACTTCCGCAACCGCTTCAAGTCGGAGTCGCAGCTCGCGGCCTCGATCGACCACCCGAACGTGGTCCCCGTGTACGAGGCGGGCGAGGCGGACGGCGTGCTCTACCTCGCGATGCGCTTCGTCGAGGGCACCGACCTGCGCTCGCTCGTCGACGCCTCGGGCGGCGGGCTGGAGCCCGAGCGTGCCGTGCGGATCACCTGGCAGGTCGCGGCCGCGCTCGACGCGGCGCACCGCCGCGGCCTCGTGCACCGCGACGTGAAGCCGCCGAACGTGCTGATCGCCGAGGAGGGCGAGGAGCACGCGTACCTCACCGACTTCGGCCTCACCAAGCACGCCGCGGCGGCCGGCGGCTTCACGCGCACGGGCCAGTTCGTCGGCACCCCCGACTTCTCGGCCCCGGAGCAGATCCGCGGCGAGTCCGCCGACGCGCGCGCCGACGTCTACGCGCTCGGCTGCGTCCTCTTCCACGCGCTCACCGGCCGCGTGCCGTTCCCCCGCGACTCCGAGCTGGCGAAGATGTACGCCCACCTCAGCGACCCTGCGCCCGCCGCGAGCGCGATCAACCCCGCCGTGCCCGCCCCGCTCGATGCCGTGATCGGCACGGCGATGGCGAAGGAGCCGACCGACCGCTACGCGTCCGCCGGCGACCTGGCACGCGCCGCATGGGCCGCGCTGCAGGGCGAGCCCGCCCCCGCGCCGGCCGGGTCCGTCGCGACGGGCGAGGCGGCGAAGCCCGCCGTCCGCGCCCCCGACACCCCGGCGCCGCGCACGCCGCCGCCCTCGGGCGGTTCCACCGCTTCCCCCAACGCCGGCGCCTCGGCGCATTCCCCCCTCTCCTCCGCCGAGGCGCCGGCAGCCAAGCCGAAGCCGGCGGGCCCGGCGGGGTGGCCGAAGGGCCGCCGCGTCGCGCTGCTCGTCGCGCTCCCGATCCTGCTCGTCGCCGCGCTCGCCGTGGCCGCGCTCGGCGCCGCCGGGGTCTTCGGCGGCGACGACGACGACGCCGTGGCCGGGGGCGGGCCGCAGGCGACGGTGACGGCCACCAAGACGGCCGAGGCGGGGCAGCAGGGCGCGGGCCAGCCGAAGGTCACCGCGACGATCCCCGTCGGAGACGGCCCGGACGGCATCACCGCCGACGGGGACACCGTCTTCGTCTCCCACGCCCGCGAGGGCACGCTGCAGGCGATCGACGCGAAGACGGACGAGCTGTCCGGCGACGCGGTCGAGGTCGGCTCCAACCCCGACCAGATCGCGGCCGGCAAGGGCACGGTCTGGGTCGTCGACGCCTCGAGCGACCAGCTCCAGCGCCTGCAGTCCGACCCCGAGCTGCTCCCGACCGCGACGATCCCCGTCGGCGCGGACGCCCAGGGCATCTCGCTCGGCCCGCAGCTCGCCTGGGTCGCGAACACGGGCGACGACACCGTGCAGCGCGTCGACCGCGCCTCCGCCACCGCGGTCGGCGACCCCATCGGCGTCGGCGACCACCCGATCGGCATCTTCGTCGGCTCGAAGGTCTGGGTCACGAACTTCTCGGACGGGACGCTGACGCAGATCGACATCGCCACGGCCCAGGTCGAGGGCGACCCGCTCCCCGTCGGCGAGGGCGCCCGCGGCGTCTTCGAGGGCCTCGGCGCCGTCTGGGTCTCCAACCTCAAGGACGACACGGTCGTCCGCGTCGACCCGAAGACGTTCGAGGTCGTCGCGACGATCCCGGTCGGCGACGAGCCGAAGGACGTCGTCACCCACGCCGGCTTCGTCTGGGTCGTCAACTCGAAGTCCAACACGGTCACGCGGATCGACCCCGGGACGAACCGCGTCGCCGGCGCGCCGATCCCCGTCGGCCAGAACCCCATCGGCCTCGCCGCGAGCAAGGACGCCCTCTGGGTGACCAACTTCCGCGACGACACCGTCAGCCGCATCGACCCCGCCACCTGAGAGCGAAATGGATACGAGCGTCTTCTTCCAGTACCCCACCCTCGGGGGCGGCTCTCCCGCGTCCGAGCCCGCGCCGGATCCCGGCTTCCTCCCGCACGCGACCGTGGAGGAGTGGGACGCGGTCCTGGCCGCCACGGAGACCCTGCGGTTCCACCCGGGCGACACGGTCCTGCGGGCGGGGGAGTGCGACCGCGCGCTCTACCTCCTGCTCGACGGCCGCCTCGAGGTCGAGGGCGGCGGCGCGGAGATCGCCGCGCCCGCGACGGTCGGCGCGGCCGGCTTCCTCGACGGGCTCCCGCGCGCGGTCACCCTGCTCGCCCGCACGCACGGTGAGCTGGCGCGGCTGAGCTGGGACGCGTACGAGGCGCTCGCCGCCCGCGACCCGCGGCTCGGCCGCACCGTGCTGTGCGACGTCGGCCGCGGGCTCGCCGCCCGGCTGCGCGCCGCCGGCCCGACGCTGCCGGGGTGGACGGGATGACCGCCTTCCCGAACTACACGCAGATCCCCGCGCGGCTGTCGGTCGGCACGTGGCAGGCGATCCGCGTCGTGACGCTGCTGGGGGCGATCGGCCTCGCCATGGCGCTGGTCGTGGTGCCCGACGACGCCCTCGACGTGATGTGGAAGGGCGTGATCCCCGCGCTGCCGCTGCTGTGGCTCGTCGTGCCCGGGCTGTGGCGCAACATCTGCCCGCTCTCGGCCTCCAACCAGACGCCGCGGGTGCTCGGGCTGTCGAAGGCCAAGACGGCGCCGCCGTGGCTCAAGGAGTACGGCTTCGTGATCGGCGCGGGCATGTTCATCGCGTTCGTGTCGCTGCGCAAGCTGGGCCTCGACGACTCCGGGCCGGCGAGCGCGCTGCTGCTGCTGGGCGCGCTCTCGGGCGCCTACGTCGGCGGGACGCTGCTGAAGGGCAAGAGCGGCTGGTGCTCGTCGATCTGCCCGCTGCTCCCGGTCCAGCGGCTCTACGGCCAGACGCCCTACAAGCTCGTCGCCAACTCGCACTGCACGCCGTGCGTGGGGTGCACGAAGAACTGCTACGACTTCAACCCGAAGGTCGCGTTCCTGGCCGACCTGAAGGACCCGGACCCGTACTGGAGCGGCTACAAAAAGCTCTTCGCCGCCGCCTTCCCGGGGCTCGTGATCGGCTTCTTCAACCTGCCCGAGGCGCGGAGCGGGGAGGAGATCGCGGCGCTCTACGGGCAGCTCGCGCTCTACCTCGCGGCCTCGACGGCGATCTTCTACGCGCTCGACGCGCTGCTGAAGGTCTCGACGCACAAGCTCACGACGCTGTGGGCGGCGACGGCCTTCTCGCTCTTCTACTGGTACGCGTCGGCGCCGTGGCCCGAGTGGGCGACCTGGGGCGCGCGGGCCGTCGCGATCGCGCTCGCCGTGGGCTGGGTGCTCCGGACGTACGCGAAGGAGCGGGCGTTCGACGCGCAGCAGGCGCCGGCGCCCGAGGTCAAGCCGCTGGCCGACCTCGCCGCGGGCCGCTCGATGGCCTCGCACCGCGCGCTCAACGCCGGCGCGCCGGAGGTCACCTTCGAGCCCGAGGGCAAGCACGTCGTCGCGAAGCCGGGGATGACGCTGCTGGAGGCCGCCGAGGCGGGCGGGCT
Organism: Solirubrobacteraceae bacterium; assembly: GCA_040510855.1. GTDB lineage: Bacteria > Actinomycetota > Thermoleophilia > Solirubrobacterales > Solirubrobacteraceae > DASQMT01. The sequence goes on along the minus strand of JBEVIG010000152.1, from coordinate 12,965 downwards.
CCCGATCGAGTCGGGCTGCCGGATGGGCGTCTGCGGCGCCGACCCGGTGTGCGTGTCGGACGGCATGGAGCACCTCTCGGCGATCGGCGACGACGAGCGATCGACGCTCGACCGGCTCGGCTTCGCGGACAACACGCGGATGGCGTGCTGCGCGCGGGTCCAGGGCCCGGTGACGATGAAGCTCACGCCGGAGAAGCCGGCCAAGCCGACGCTCTCGCGGATCGCGCAGTTCTCCTACGACAAGTCGGTCGAGCGGGTCGTCGTGCTCGGCAACGGGATCGCGGGCGTGACCGCCGCCGACCACGTGCGCCGGCGCCACCCGCTCGCGCAGATCGACCTCGTCGCCGAGGAGCCGCACCACCTCTACAACCGCATGGGCATCGCGCGCCTGATCTACGGCCGCTCGGCGATGCAGGGCCTCTACCTCAACCCGGACCAGTGGTACGAGGAGCACGGGATCACGCCGTGGCTCAACACGCGGGCGCGGAAGCTCGACCGGGCTGGGCGGCAGGTCGTGCTCGGCTCGGGCGAGGCGCTCCCGTACGACCGCCTGATCCTCGCCACGGGCTCCTCCTCGTTCGTGCCGTCGATCGAGGGCTTCGGCGTGCCCGGCACCTTCGTGCTGCGCACGGCCGACGACGCGCTCGGGCTGCGGGCGTTCGCCCAGCGCCACGGCGCGCAGCGGGCGGTCGTGGCCGGCGGCGGCCTGCTCGGGCTGGAGGCCGCGTACGCGCTGCACAAGCTCGGGCTGCGCACGACGGTGCTCGAGCGCGGCGACCGGCTGCTCCGGCGCCAACTCGACGCGCGCGCGTCGTCGCTGCTCCAGGACTACCTCGAGGGGCTCGGGCTCGAGATCGCACGCGATGCGGAGACGGTCGCGCTCTCGAGCGACGGGCGCGTGAACCTGGCGATGCTGGCCGACGACCGCATGTTCCCGGCCGACGTCTTCCTGCTCGCGGCGGGGATCACGCCGAACATCGACCTGGCGCGGGCGGCCGGGCTGCAGGTCAACCGCGGCGTGCTGGTCGACGAGCGCATGCGCACGAGCGACCCGCATATCCTCGCCGCGGGCGACGTGGCCGAGCACGCCGGGCGCGTGCACGGGCTCTGGCCCGTGGCGGTCGAGCAGGCCGAGGTCGCGGCGGACAACGCGGCCGGCGGCGACAAGGCCTACGTCGGCTCGATCCCGTTCACGATGCTCAAGGTCGTCGGCGTCGAGCTGACCTCGGTCGGCCGGTTCGAGGAGCAGGCGGGCGACGACGTCGTCGCGATCGAGGAGCCGGGCGGCAAGTACCGCAAGCTCGTCGTCGAGGACGGCCGGATCGTCGGCGCGATCCTGCTCGGCTACTCGCAGGAGGTCGCCGCCGTGCGCACCGCGATCAACCGCGGGTTCCACGTCGCGGGCGTCATGGACTCCCTGCGCGCGGGGAACTGGGACGTCCTGGCCGCGCTCTCGGGGGAGCGCCCGCTCCTCGCGGGCGCCCCGACGGGAGCCGCCTAGCGCGAGTCGAGGTCGAGCGCGGCGGAGTTGATGCAGTAGCGGAGGCCGCCCTGGTCGCCGGGCCCGTCGTCGAAGACGTGGCCCAGGTGGCCGCCGCAGCGGCGGCAGACGACCTCGGTGCGGATCATGCCGTGGGAGATGTCGCGGCGGGCCTCGACGGCCTCCGCGACCTTCGGCTCGGTGAAGCTCGGCCAGCCGGAGCCCGACTCGAACTTCGTCGTCGAGTCGAACAGCTCGGCCCCGCAGGCCGCACAGCGGAACACCCCGTCGTCGTGGTTGTTCCAGTACTTGCCGGTGAAGGCGCGTTCCGTGCCCGCCTCGCGCAGGACGTGGTACTGCTCGGGCGTCAGCTCCTCACGCCACTCGGCATCGGTCTTCTGGATCTCGGTGGCCATGTCCAGAAGGGTACGGCGGCGGGACGGCGAAGTTGCGCCGCATCCGCGGCATGCGCCTCATCCTGCCGTTCCTCCTGCTCTCCGAGGCGCGAGCGCCGGTGCGCCATGTCCGCCGCCGGGAGCGCGCCGAGGCGAGCGAGAGCCGCGCGGAGCTGCTGCGGGCGCTCGCCGAGCGCGACCCGGAGCTCCACGAGCACACCGTCGACGTCGCCGTCCTCGCCCGCCGGGTCGCCGGCCGGCTCGGCTGCGACGGCCGCACGCGCGCGGCGATCTCCCTCGCCGCCGAGCTCCACGACGTCGGCAAGGTGGCGATCCCCGACCTGATCCTGCGCAAGCCGGGGCCGCTCGACCCCGACGAGGCCGAGCTGATGCGCATGCACGCCGAGATCGGCGCGGCGATCGTGCTCGAGTCGCCGGGCCTCGCCGCCGCGGCCGCGCTCGTGCGCGCGAGCCATGAGCGCTGGGACGGCGCCGGCTACCCCGACGGGCTCGCGGGGGAGGAGATCCCGCTCGGCGCGCGGATCGTCGCCGTCTGCGACGCCTACAGCGCGATGCGCCAGCAGCGCCCCTACGGACCGGTGCTGACCGACGAGGAGGCCCGCGCGGAGCTCCGCCGCTGCGCCGGCACGCAGTTCGACCCGCGGGTCGTCGCCGTCTTCTGCGCGCTCTGACGAGCGCCCGCATCGCCGCTCCGGTCCGCCCGCGGACACCCCGCGGACGCCTTCGCGCGCATCCGGGGAATGTTCACGCGCGGGGGAGACTGCGAGGGAAGGAGCGGTCGACATGGGGCGCAGCACTCGTCTGGCGGTACTCGCCATCGCCGGGGTGGTGACGCTTGCGCCGCCGGCGGCGGCGCACGGCGCGGGCGGAGGCGGAGGCGGAGGCGGAGCGAAGCCGCTCGCCAAGATCGACCACTTCGTCGTCATCTACCAGGAGAACCACTCCTTCGACAACCTCTACGGCGGCTGGGAGGGCGTCGACGGGCTCGCGTCCGCCGATCCCGCCCACACCACGCAGGTGTCGCAGGCCGGCACGGCGTACCAGTGCCTGCTGCAGAACGACGTGAACCTCACGTCGCCGCCGCTCAGCGCGACGTGCACGAACACCGCGCCCCCGTTCTCGAGCCACTTCGCGAACGCGCCGTTCCGGATCGAGGACCACATCGCGCCCGCGGACACGACGTGCCCCGCCCCGGGGGCCTCCGCCCCGAACGGGGTGCTCAAGGGCACCGGCCTGCCCGGCGGCTGCACCCGCGACCTCGTGCACCGCTTCTACCAGGAGCAGTACCAGCTCGACGGCGGGCGCCAGAACCGCTACGTGACCGGCTCGGACGCCGTCGGGCTCACGATGGGGCACTACGACACCCGGCGCCTGCCGGTCTACGCGTACCTCCACGGCCCGGGCCACCCGTCGTACGCGATCTCGGACCGCTTCTTCCAGGCCGCGTTCGGCGGCTCGTTCCTCAACCACCAGTGGCTCGTCGCGGCCGCCACGCCGGTCTTCCCGGGAGCGATCGCGGACGGGTCGGCCGACGACCTGCACTCGCTCGTGGACGCGAACGGGATGCCGACGTCGTATCCGCTCTACACCGCACAGGGCGCGGTGAAGGACACGGCGCTCACCGTGCCGTGCACGTCGCCCCGCCCCGCCGGCCTCGCCTGCGGCGACTGGGCGGTCAACACGATCCAGCCGGCCTATCAGCCCTACGCGCCGGGGACGGCGCCCGCGCGCCGGCTGCCGCCGCAGACGGGCGCCACGATCGGCGACCGGCTCAGCGGGGCCGGGATCGACTGGGCGTGGTACTCGGGCGGCTGGTCGAACGCGAACGGCGACGTCGGCGCGCCCGGCTGGACGAACGGCAGCGTCGCTGGAACGTGCGCCGATCCCGACACGGCCACGGGCGCCGTCTGGCCCAACTGCCCCAGCAAGCTGTTCCAATACCACCACCAGCCGCTCAACTACTTCGCCTCCTTCGCCCCCGGCACGACGGCACGCGCGCGGCACCTGCGAGACGAGGCGGAGTTCGAGTCGCTCGCGGCGGGCTCACGGCGCAGCTGCAAGCTCAAGCCGGTCAGCATCATCAAGCCGGTCGGCGCCGAGAACGAGCATCCGGGCTACGCGAGCGAGCACACCGGGTCCGACCATCTCGTCGACCTGCTCCGCGCCGTCGACACGTCGGCCTGCGCGCGCGACACGATGGTCATCGTCACCTACGACGAGTTCGGCGGGCAGTGGGACCACGTGCCGCCGCCGGGGCAGGGCGCGACCACGCCGGGACCGCACGACGAGATGGGTCCGGGCACGCGCATCCCGGCGCTGACGATCGCGCCGCGCCTGCACGGCCGGTCGAGCGTCGACCATGCGTCGCACGACACCACGTCGATCATGGCGACGATCGAGCACCGGTTCGGGCTCGACCCGGTCTCCCCGCGCGACGCCGCGGTGCAGGACATGGCCACCGTCTTCCGGCACGGGCGGGCGCACTGAACGCCGCGCCGCCGGATCACGCCGCCGGGCTGAGCACCGACAGCACCCGCGCGGGAGCGCCGCCGTCGTTCGCGATGGCGTGCGCGATCCCGCGCGGGACGAGGACGAAGCCGCCCGCCGCGCACGCGTAGGTGTGCTCGCCCAGCCGGACGCGGAGCTCGCCCGCGAGGACGTAGAGCGCCTCCTCCTGCGCGGCGTGCGCGTGCGCGGGCACCGCCTCGCCCGGCGCGAGCTCCCGCTCGAACACGCAGAGCGCGCCGCCGGACTCGAGCGCCCGCGCCTTGAACGTGACCTCGCCCTCGACCGGGTCGGCGACGGTCGCCCCGTCGTGCGGGCCCAGCGCGACGATCCTCGCCTCCCCGTGCATGGCCCGCGGACCCTACAGCGGTCGTCAGGGAGGTGACGGCAAGCGGTTTGCCGCGCAACGGGTCCGGTGATCCGGTCGGCAGGAAACCATGGCCGGACGATTCGACAAGCACTACGAGATCGATGTCGACGACATCGAGCGCCTCATGAACTGCATCGTGGAGCACGCGGGCCCCGACGGGGACCGCGAGGCCGAGCGCCTCCTCGCGATGCTCACGATGCTGCGCGCGACCGCAGCCGGTCAGGGCGACGAGACGATCACGTTCACCGCACCGCGCGGTACGACGACGCTCATCGACCGGGCCCTGGCCGCGATGGCCCGGTCCGACCAGCACGTCGCCCGCGCGGCGCGTCACCGCCCGCGCCGCTCCGCCGCCGCCGAGCGCGAGCGCCGCTTCGGCGGCCCCGAGCCGCGCACCGCGCTGTAGCGGCCGAACGCCGTCTCCAGCACGCCCTCGCCGCGCGTGAGGGTCGGCAGTCGCATGCGCAGCTCATGCACGCTCGCCGCCGGCAGCTCACCCGTGACCACGCAGTCGTCGCCGACGAGCTCGGGCGCGTCCGGGACGCCGCGGAGCGCCCCGAGCGCGGGGAGGAGCACACCGAGCGCATCCGCCGGCGCCTCGAGCCGGAAGCGGTGGACCGGCTCGCAGACGACGGTCCCGGCGGCGGCGAGCGCCCGGAGGAGCACCACCGGCGTCAGGTCGCGGAAGTCGCGCGCGGTGCTCGACATGCTCTTGTCGAAGACCCCGTGCGCGGAGCTCTGCTTCGCCCAGTAGCCCGAGTGCGTCATCGTCACGCGCGCGTCCTCGACCCGCCGGCCGTGCAGGCCGCCGGCCGCGAACGTGGCCGCGACCGTCTCCTCGACGGCGGTGAAGTAGGAGAGCGGCATCGAGCCGAGCTCGACCTCCAGCCCGAACGCGATCCCGCTGCCCGCGGGCGCCGGCTCGACGCGCAGCCCGACCGTCGCCAGGAACGGGTTCGGTTCGGTGCCGATGTACTCGACCGCCTCGCCCGTACCGGCGGGCCGCTCGATGCAGATCGTCGTGCTCGCCTCGAAGCGCGCGGCCACGCCGTGCTCCTCGAGCAGCGTCGCCGCGATCACCTCCTTCTGGACCTCGCCGTAGAGCGTGAGCGCCAGCTCGCCCGTGCGCTCGTCGTGCCGGACGCCGATGAGCGGGTCCTGCTCGGCGAGCTGGTCGAGCGCGACCCGCAGCGCCCGGCGATCGCCGGGATCCTCGGGCGCCACGACGGTCTCGAGCGTCGGCGGGGCGAAGTGGTGCCGCGCGCCGCCCGCCGGCGCGCCGGCGCCGATCGCGTCGCCGATCCGCGCGGTGGCGAGGCCGCGCACGCGGGCGATCTGCCCGGCCCGCACCGCGCCCCGCGCGGCCGTGGCGCCGTCCGCGAACACCTCGATGCCCGTGATCCGCGTGCCGCCGTTCCCGGCCACCGGCACCTGCTCCCGGACACGGATCGCACCCGCGCGCATGCGCACGTAGGCGAGCTTCTCGCCGCCGGCCCCGCGCTCGATCTTGAAGACGGTCCCGGCCGCCGGCGCGGTGTCGGCGCCGCCGGCGGCGGGCAGCAGCTCCGGGATGGCGGCGAGGAGGGCGTCCACGCCGGCGCCGGTCCGCGCGGAGCCGAGCAGGACGGGCGTGACCAGCCCGCGGCGGCTCTGCGCGGCGAGCGCCGCCTCGAGCCGCTCGTCCGGCACGGCGGTGCCCGCCACGAACGCCGCCAGCAGCGCGTCGTCGTGCTCGGCGAGCCGCTCGAGCCGCTCCGGCCCGCCGGGCCGCACCGTGGCGAGCCCGAGCTTCGACTGCACCTCCTCGACGACGGCGTCCGGCCGCGCGCCGCGGCGGTCGAGCTTGTTGACGAACACGAGCGTGGGCACGCCGAGCCGCCGCAGCGTGCGCATCAGCAGGCGCGTCTGCGCCTGCACGCCCTCGACGGCGGAGACGACCAGCACCGCGCCGTCGAGCACGTCGAGGACCCGCTCCACCTCGGCGATGAAGTCGGGGTGCCCCGGCGTGTCGATCAGGTTGACGGCGACGCCGCCGACGCTGAACGAGACGACCGCGGAGCGGATCGTGATGCCGCGCCGGCGCTCGAGCGCCAGCGAGTCGGTCCGGGTGTTGCCGGCGTCGACGCTGCCGGGCTGGTCGATGACCCCGGCGGCGTGGAGGAGCCGTTCTGTGAGTGAGGTCTTACCGGCGTCGACGTGCGCCAGGATCCCCAGGTTCAAGCACTGCACTGCGCGTCATGTCCTCCGAGAGGTTCGGGATGGGCGTGGACATGCGCGTTGCGGTCATGGTGCGATCTGCCTCCGGGTCGGCGTCGGTGCGGAACGCACACCGTACGCGGTGGCCGCCGTGCGGTGCGTGCCGGCGCGCGGGCGCCGGCCGGGTTCGAATCCGCTCAGGCGATGATGCCGTCGGCCGCGAAGCGGTCGACCACCTCGTCGAGCCAGGCGGTGAACGCCCGGTCCGGATCGTGCTCGTAGTCAGCGAGCTCGTCGAGGATGTAGCCGAGGATCTTGCCCTCGGCGCGCGGACCGTCGACGTCGCCGAGGCGGGCGCGGAGACGCATGCGGACGCGCTCGTTCGTCCGCCACCACAGCTCGGAGGCCGCGTCGGGATCGCCGGCGCGGACGGCGGCGACGACGTCGTCGACGGACGTGCCCTGGTGCTGGCCGCCGAGCGGCTGCATGCGCTGCTCGAAGCGCAGCGCGCCGGCCTCGTCGCGGTAGTGCTCCGGCAGGGAGTCCGAGAGGTCGCGCTGGGCGACGGGCGCGCGCCGGTGACGCTGCTCGGTGGGCGCGAGGAAGCGCGGGGTGTCGGAGCCCCGGCGGCGCTCGACCAGCACCTCGAGCGCCGGGTCGTCGGCGTAGTGCCGGCGCAGCGGCGCGAGCAGCTCGTCCGCGCGGTGCGGCGGGATCAGGCAGAAGATGTGCGGTTGTGACTCCACCCCGGCGTCCATGATGGAGATCCCCCGGGGAACGGGCAATCGGACGTTGGTCCGCTGTCAGACCCGCGCGGGGCTCGTGAGCCCCAGCCGGTGCGCGACCGCGGCGGCCTCGACGCGGCCGGAGACGCCGAGCTTGGCGAGGATCCGCGAGACGTGGACCGACGCGGTCTTCTCGCTCATGAAGAGGACCTCGCCGATCGCGCGGTTCGTGCGGCCCTCGGCGACGAGCAGGAGGACCTCGAGCTCGCGCGGGGTGAGGCCGAGACGGGCCGCCGGCGACTCCTCGCCCTCGGGCGCCTCGACCGGCTCGACCGTGTCGACGTCGATCCGCGCGCGGCGGGCGAGCGACGCGATGTCGGCGCTGAGCAGCTTCGCGCCAGTCTCCGCCGCGGCGGCGCACGCCGCGCGCAGCGGCTCGCCGGCCGCCGCGTGGTCGCCCGCGGTGACGAACGCCTCCGCGGCGCGGTAGCGGGCGTAGATCGCCGGCACGGGGTAGTCGATCTCGTCGAAGGCGGAGGCGACCTCGAGCCACTTCGCCGGGTTCGGCGGCGCCTCGCCGAGCAGGAAGCGGCGGCGCTCGCGCTCCGCCTCGGTCATCCCGCCCCAGGCGCACGCCTCGTCGAACCGCGGTCGGCCGGACGCGCGCGCGGTGAGCGCCGCGATCGCCTCGTCGAGCACGGGTGCGTAGTCCTCGCCGAGCGCCCGCGCGCGGCCGGCGGCCTCGGCCTCCACGCGCTCCGCCATCGCGGCGACGCGCACGAGCCGGTTGGCCTCGTCGGAATGGGCGAGCAGCTTCGCGGCGCGCTCGAGCGTCGAGCGCGCGGCGTCGACGCGGTCCTCGCGCAGCGCGAGCTCCGCGCGGTTGAGCGCATACGGCTCGAGCCACTGCGGCTCCCGGTTGGCGTCGACGAGCCGCTCCGTCGCCTCGAGCTCCGCACGCAGCCCGTCGAGGTCGCCGGAGAGCACCGCGAGCCGCGCGCGCATCGCGCGCCAGAACTGCTGGGTGTAGGAGACGGCCTCGCCCGGGACGCGGCTGGGCAGCCGCTCGCGCGCCTCGTCGATCCGGCCCAGGCGGCTGAGCAGGTTGACCTCCTGCAGCCGCAGGAACACGTCGTAGCTGGAGCGCTCGGGGCGGCCGACCGCGGCCTCGGCCTCCGCGCGCACGACCTCGAGCGCCTCGGCGGGCCGGCCGGAGAAGTCGAGCAGCTCCGCGAGGTTGATCGCCGCGCGCACGCGGTCGCCGGGCGTCGCGACGGCCTGGGAGCGGCGCAGCGCCTCCTGGAGCATCGCGATGCCCTCCTCCTCCTGGCCGAGGCCGGCGCTCGCGAAGCCGAGCGTGTTGAGCGCGCGGAGCTCGGTGTGCTCCGCGCCGACGGCGCGGGCCTCCTCCAGCGCGCCCCGCGCCGCGTCGCGCGCGGCGCCGTACTCGTCGCGCAGCATGAGCACCCGCGCGCGGGTCTCGAGGACGTGCGCCCGCTGGGCGCTCTGCTCGGGCGGCAGCAGCGCGAGCGCGCGGTCGAACGCGGCGAACGACTCGTCGCTCGTGCCCGCGGCGCGGAGGAAGTTGCCGAGGCGCTCGTAGAGCGCGGCGGCGCGGAGCGGGACGGCGGCCTCGTCGAGCTCGTTGAGCGCCTCGCGGATGAGCGCGACCGACCGCGTCTCCTCCCCGCGCGCGTTCGCGCAGGCGGCGGCGTGGCGGAGGACCTCGGCGCGGTCCATGCCGGCGCGCTCCTCGGCGTCCTCGACGCGGGGCCAGAGCTCGAGCGCGCGCTCGTAGTGGCGGCCCGCCTCCTCGTAGGCGTGGACGCGCTTGGCGAGCACACCGGCCTGGACGCTCGCGGCGAGCGAGCGGCCCAGCTCGTGCGCCGCGCGCCAGTGGCAGGCGAGCTCCGCGGCGTAGGCGGCGGGCGGGAGGTCGCCGAGCAGCTGCGGCTGCTCCTCGATCGCCTGCGCGACGCGGCGGTGGAGCGCCGTGTCCTCCCCCGGGAGCAGGTCGCCGTGGATCGCCTCGCCGACGAGCGCGTGGCGGAAGGAGTACAGGCCGTCGGCGCCCGCGACGAGCACCTGGTGGGCGACCGCCTCGCGCGCGCCCTCCATGACCTGCGCGGCGTCGAGGTCGCTCAGCTCCTCCAGCAGGCCGTGCGAGATCGGCCGGTCGAGCACCGCCGCCGCGCGGACGATCGCCTGGCCGGCGGGGCTGAGCTTCTCCACGCGCGTGAGCAGCGCGTCGCGCAGCGTCTCGGGCAGCAGCCAGCCGTCGTCGCTCGCCGCGAGCAGCTCCTCCGTGTAGAGGGCGTTGCCCTCCGAGCGGCAGTAGAGGCGCTCGGCGAGGTCGGCCGGCACGGGCTCCTGGAGGATGCCCTCGAGCTGCTGGACGACCTCGTCGCGGTCGAAGCGCTCGAGGGCGACCCGCTCGACGCCGGCGACGCGCTCGAGCTCGGCGAGCAGCGGGCGCAGCGGGTGGCGGCGGTGGAGCTCGTCCGAGCGGTAGGTGACGACGAGGCAGAGCGACTCCTCGCGCGCGCTGCGCACGAGGAAGGTGATGAAGTCGCGGGTCGAGGAGTCGGCCCAGTGGACGTCCTCGAGCATGAGCAGGACCGGCGCGTCGCGGCCGAGGCGCTCCAGCAGCGTCAGCAGCGCCTCGAACAGCCGGCCCTGGCGCGCGCGGTGCTCCTCGTCGGCCTCGCCGGGCCGGGTGCCGCCCAGCTCGGGAAGGAGCTCGCCGAGCGCGTTGCGGGTCGCGGCGGGGAGGTCGGCGGTGAGCTCGGCGCCGTCGCGCGCGATCGGGCGCAGCGCGGCGACGATCGGCGCGTACGGGATCTGGACGCCGCCGAGCTCCAGGCAGTGGCCGCGGAGCACGCGCGCGTCGCGCGCGCAGGCGCGCTCCTCCAGCTCCTCCAGCAGCCGGGTCTTGCCGATGCCGGACTCGCCGGCGACGAAGACGGCCGACGGGCGGCCCGCCGCGGCGCGCTCGATCGCCGTCTCGAGGACGGCCAGCTCGGCCGCGCGGCCGACGAACGTGGAGGAGGTCAGGCGGCGGGCCACGCCCTCCATCTTAAATGCCCTTCCGGGCGGAGACCCTTCTCAGCGGCGCCCGCTGGGGAACGGGCGCCGCCGGAAGGATGGACGGCCGTGGGGGTTGCACGGGCCGTTGTGGCTGGTCAGCGACCGCGAAGGGGAGCGGCGGCCGTGTGACCGAGGGGGGAGCGGGACTCCGACCCCGGCGCAGCGCGGGTGGGGATTCCCTGCGCTGGACCGCGGCTGCGGAACAGCCGCGCGATCGCGCCGGCGGGGCGACGGTTGCCACGGCTGCGGGAGCGGGCGGCGGCGGCGTCGGCCTGGCGGGTGCGGATGGATTCGTTTGCGACGATCAGGTGGAGCGAGCCGTGCATGGGGATGGACCTTTCGGGGAGCGCGGTGGTGGGGTGAAATGCAAGGTACGGCTGAGGGTGGGGGCCTCACATCGGCAGTTCGATCCGAGTTCCGGTGGCCTATGCCTTACCTGGGACGCCGCCACCCCTTACGGCATTCCCGCGCCCTGCTCAGGCTGCTTGGATACGCGTGGTGGCGACCGTGCTCGACCATGCCGCGAGCCGTCGCCGCGAGGGCCAGGTCCTGGTCGCGCTGGCCGCGTTGGCGTGGTCCAGCGCGGGGGTCCTGCAGCGCCGGCTGGACCTCGACGCGGCCACCCAGATCGCCGGCCGCGCGGTGTTCGCCGCGCTTGCGCTGCTGCTCTTCGTGGCGGTCATGGAGCGCGGCCACGTCGTGCGGGCGACACGCGCGATCGGATGGGCCGGCGTCGGCTTCGCGCTCTGCATGGCCACGGCCTCGGGCTCGTTCATCGCGGCGCTGAACCACACGAGCGTCGCCCGCGTGCTCTTCATCCAGGCGATCGCGCCCGTGCTCGCGTCGCTGCTCGCGTGGGTGGCGCTGAAGGAGCCCGTGAACCGCCGGACGGCGCTCGCGCTCGGCATCGCGATCGCGGGCGTCGGCGTGATGCTCGGGGCACCCGGCGGCGGCGACATCACCGGCGACGCGCTCGCGCTGCTCATGGCGACCGCGTTCGCGGTCTCGATCGTCATCTCGCGCCATCGCAAGGAGGTCTCGATGGCGCCGGCGACGTGCGCGTCCCAGGTGATCCTGGTCCTCGTGTTCTGGCCGTTCGCGTCGATGGGCGACGTGCCGCGCGGCGACATCCCGGAGCTCGCCGCGATGGGCGCGGGGCAGATCGGGCTCGGGCTCGCGCTGCTGACGATGGGTGCGCGGCTCATCCCGGCCGCGCAGGTGGCGCTGATCACGCTGCTCGAGGTCGTCCTCGGGCCGCTCTGGGTCTGGATCGCCTACGACGAGCGGCCGGAGACGTCGACGCTCGTGGGCGGCGCCATCGTGATCGTCGCGATCCTCATCCAGACGAGCGGCGGCCCCGCCTCCGAGGAGGAGGCGGTGCCGCCGCCGTGATCGCCTGGGGAGGGGCGCTTCACGCGTCCTCGGTCGGCTCTTCGTCCGCGAGGATGCGGTAGAGCTTGCGCCGGGTCTCGTTGAGGACCTCGAGGGCCTCGCGGCGCTGGGCGTCGGTGCCCGAGTGGGTGAGCTGGAAGAGCGCCATCCCGAGCGGGCGCATGACCTCCATGAGGTCGCCGACGCCCTCGCCGGCATCGCCCTTCACGTCGTCCCACGGGGCGCCGAGCTCGTCACGCCGCTCCTCGACGTGGGCCGTGCCCGCCTCGGTGAGCGTGAAGGCCTTGCGGCCCGCCTCGGTGGGGGCGACGAGCCCCTCGTCCTCGAGCTGCTGGAGGGCGGGGTAGACCGAGCCGGGGCTCGGCCGCCAGACGCCGTCCGAGCGGCGCTCGATCTCCTGCATGAGCTGGTAGCCGTTGCGCGGCTCCTCGGCCAGGAGCAGGAGGAGGGCGGCGCGGACGTCGCCCCGGCGGGCGCGCGGGCCGCGCGGCGGCCCGAAGCCCGGGAAGCCCCGCGGGCCGCCCCGGTGCCGGCCGCGGCCGTGGCCGCCGCCTTGACGGGCGCTCATCGCCCAGCCGAGCCAGCGTGGATCGCAGTAGGTCTGCGCATGCATCGCGTGCTCCTTTCGTTGGTGACTGTTACGCGATGCGTCAACGATATATCGGAATGTGTCGTTCGTCAACCCTCGATCGGCGCGGTCGCGAGTTGACCCGGCTCTGGCGGGTCGACTCGTACCGAGACCGCGTGGTTGCGACTTGACCACCGCATGGGCGGCGAAGTCGACCCGGGTCGAC
>JBEVIG010000151.1:0-7253 GCA_040510855.1 Solirubrobacteraceae bacterium | reverse complement strand
TCGCCGCGTTCCCGCTGCTCGACACGGCCGACGGCCGCACGGCGCTGCGCGAGTACTTCCGGCCGTTCCTCGCGCTGGCCGCGGAGCAGGACGCGGGCTTCGTGCTCGACACCCCGACCTGGCGGGCCAACGGTGACTGGGGCGCGCAGCTCGGCTACGAGCGCGAGGAGCTCGAGCGCGTGAACCGCGACGCCGTCGACTTCGTCCGGGAGCTGGCGGGCAGCTCGGGCGACTCCCCCGCCCCGATCGTCGTCAACGGCGTGATCGGCCCGCGCGGCGACGGCTACGTCGCGGGCGAGCAGATGTCCGCCGACGAGGCCCAGGCGTACCACGCGCTGCAGGCGGGCGCGTTCGCCGCGGCCGGGGCCGACATGCTCACCGCCGTGACCATGACCTACGCCGAGGAGGCGATCGGGATCGCCCGCGCCGCCGCGGCGGCCGGGCTCCCCTGCGCGATCTCCTTCACGGTCGAGACCGACGGGCGGCTGCCGGACGGCCGGCCGCTGGGCGAGGCGATCGCCGCCGTCGAGGCGGCCACGGACGCCGGCCCCGCCTACTACATGGTCAACTGCGCGCACCCGACGCACTTCTCGCACGTCCTCGAGGACCTCGGCGACCTCGCGGACCGGATCGGCGGGCTGCGGGTGAACGCGTCGAGCAAGAGCCACGCGGAGCTCGACGAGGCGACGGAGCTCGACCCGGGCGATCCCGCCGCCCTGGAGGCGGAGCACGCCGTGCTGCTCGCGCACCTCCCGAACGTGTGCGTGCTCGGCGGCTGCTGCGGCACGGACGCTCGGCACGTCGCCGCCGCCGGCGCCGCCTGGACCGCCTGATCTACCCGTTCACCCGGACCGGGTGATGCGGTTCCGCCGCGCGCGGGCGGAGGATGCCTCCATGAGCGCACCCTCCGCCCGCAACTCCGGAGAAGGCTGGATGGTCTTCGCCGGGGTCCTCTTCCTGCTCCTCGGCCTCTTCAACGTCATGTGGGCGATCGCCGCCTTCGCGGCGGACGACGACTTCCACGTCGACGAGCTGCTGTTCGGCGATCTGACGCTCTGGGGGATCCTGTTCCTCGTCGTCGCGGGCCTGCAGCTCTGGGCGGCGTGGCTGATCGGCACCCGGAGCTCGTGGGGGCGCGTGCTCGGCATCGGGCTCGCCTGCCTCTCGGCGACGTTCGCGATGCTGACGTTCGGCGCCCGCCCGTTCTGGGCCGGCGCCGTCCTCCTCCTCGACCTGCTCGTGATCTACGGGCTCGCCGTCCACGGCGACGAGCCCGCCTGACGGGCGCGGCGGCTCAGGCGGCCTGGGCCGCCTCGCGCTCCTCCGCCTTGCGCAGGCGGGCGGCGATGCTGCCGAGCATGGTCCAGGCCACCTCGGGATGTCCGATCACGAACGGGCGGAACTCCCAGGCGGTCATGCCCGCGCAGCGGACCTGGCCGTCGGCCACGACCGTGGCCATGCGATCGGCGGCCATGTCGAACATGGCGAGCTCGCCGAAGGTGTCGCCGGGCTTGAGCCTGCCGCGCTCCTCGCCACGGATCGTGACGGTCGCGGTCCCCTCGACGATGAGGAAGAAGCCGATGCCGCCCGTCCCCTCCTTGACGATCGTGTCGCCGGCCTCGTAGCGGCGCTCCTTGACCTGCGTGGCGAGCTTCCCGAGCTCCTTGTCGCCGATGCTCTCGAGGAGCGGGACGGCGCGGAGCTCCTGCGCGGTGATTGCCATGCGGTTGACCCAATCAGGAACCGGCGCCGCGGTCAACGGCGAGCCAGTGCTCGAGCAGCCGGCGCGCGATCGCCAGCCGCGGCGGGAGGAGCAGCCCGTCCCCCGGCACCTCGTCGGGCGTCCCGCCCCAGCCGTCCACGTCGAGCGCGGCGGCCTCGGCGACCTCGGCGCGCGAGAACCAGCGCACGTCCTGGATCTCGTCCTCCTGCGCGCGCGGCTCGCCGCCGCGCCACGGGACCTCGAAGCCGAGCATGAGCGAGGCGGGGAACGGCCACGGCTGCGAGGCGACGTAGCGCGGCGCGCCGACCTCCACCCCGCTCTCCTCGGCGACCTCGCGGGCGACGGCCTCCTCCAGGCTCTCGCCCGGCTCGACGAAGCCCGCGAGCGCGGAGTAGCGGCGCGGCGGCCAGTTCGGCGCGCGGCCGAGCAGCACCCGGTCGGCGTCCGTGACGAGCATGATCACGACGGGGTCGGTGCGCGGGTGGTGCTGCGTGCCGCAGCGCGGGCAGTGGCGGACGAGCCCGCCCTCCGTGACGTCCGTGGGCGTCGCGCAGACGGCGCAGAAGCCGTGCCGGCGATGCCAGTTCAGGAGCGCGGCGACGTACGCGACCAGCCCGCCCTCGTCCTGCGGGAGCACGGCCACGGCCTCGCGGAGCCCGACGGGCCGCGGGCCCTCGGCGGGCGGCGGCGCCGCGGCGTGCGAGCCGCGCGGACCGCCCGACGCGATCAGCGGCGGCGGCTTCTCGCCCCCCGGCGGCGGCGCGTCGTCGTCGACGGCGAACAGCGGCCCGTCCGGCGTGAGGCCGAGCAGGAGCGGCTCGGCCGAGGCGGCCCCCGCCGCGGCTTCGGCCAGCGGGAGGATCGCGAGGCGGTGGTCCTCCATCAGCACCCCGCGCGAGCCCGCGTGGACGGCGCGCGCGCGCGGGTCCTCCCGCAGCGCGGCGACCCAGGCCGCGTCGCGCCGGCGGCCGTCGCCCGCGCGGTCCAGCCGCGCCCCGGTGAACGCGCCGGTCACGAGAGGGCGGGCACGACCTCGGCGGCCAGCAGCTCGATCACGTCCAGCTCGCGGAACAGCAGGTGCTGGACGAAGACGCGCTCGACGCCGACAGCCTCGTACTCGCGCAGCCGCTCGACGACCTGCTCGGGCGTGCCCCGCAGCCAGCCCTCGGCCCCGCCGAGCCGCCGCGCGCGGTCCTCGGCCTGCGCCGCGTCCGCGCCGAGCGCCAGCCCGTGCATGAGCGAGAACGTGATGCTGTCCGGATCGCGACCGGCCGCCTCGCACGCGGCGCGCACCCGCCCGCGCGCGGCACCCGCCTCCTCCGGCGTGGCGTGGACGACGTTGTACTCGGCCGCGTAGCGCGCAGCGAGCGCCGCGCCGCGCTTCTTCGCCGCGCCGCCGAGGATGAGCGGGATCGGCGACTGGACCGGCTCCGGCTGCGCCTCCAGCTCCTCCAGCTGGTAGTGCTCGCCCGAGAACGAGAACGGCCCCGGCGAGAGGATCCCGTGGACGACCTCGACCTGCTCGGCGAGCCGGCCGAACGAGGGGTCCGGGAACCCGTAGGCGCGGTGCTCGGCGTCGTGCCAGCCCGTGCCGAGCCCGAGCGCGATGCGCCCGCCCGAGATGTGGTCGGCGGTGACCGCCAGCTTGGCGAGGTTCGACGGGTGGCGGAAGGTCGCGGGCGAGACGAGCGTGCCCAGGCGCAGCTTCTCCGTGACCGCGGCGAGCCCGCAGATCGTGCCCCAGGCGTCGAGCGCGCCCAGGTCGTGGCCCTGCTCGACCGAGAGGTAGTGGTCCGAGCGGAAGAGGGCCTCGATGCCCGTCCGCTCGCAGGTCTCGGCGAGGGCCAGCCAGTCGTCCCAGCCGACGCCCTCCTGGCCCTCGATCATCACGGCGAAGCGCATGGGGGCGGACGGTACAGTGCCCGGCCCATGGAGCTGCGCCCACCCCTGCCCGACGACGCCGAGGCGGTCCTCGACCTGATCGTGGCGCGCGACATCGCCGATCTCGGCCACCCCGACTACACGCTCGACGACGTCCGCGCGGACTGGGCCGCCCCCGGCTTCGACCGCGCGCAGGACGCCTGGCTGGCGGTGGAGGACGGCGAGCTGCTCGGGTACGCGCTGCTCGACGACCGCGGCGCGGCACTGGTCACGGTGCCGCCGGCGCACGAGGGGCGCGGCGTCGGCACGGCCCTGCGCGAAGCCGCCGAGGCCCGTGCGCTGGAGCGCGGCGAGGCGCTCGTCCGCCAGTACCTGCCGACGACGAACGAGGGCGCCCGCGCGAAGCTGCTCGAGGCGGGCTACTGGCCCGCGTTCAGCTACTTCCGCATGCGGATGGCGCTCGACGACGCGTCCGCGCCGCCCGAGGACGTCCACGTGCGCCCGTTCGACCGCGGCATCGACGACGTCCCCGTCCACACGCTGGTCGAGGAGGCCTTCTCCGCGATCCCGGGCAACGTCCCGCAGTCGCTCGAGTCCTGGCAGGCGGCGAAGGTCGACAAGGAGGGCTGGGATCCGGCCCTGTGGCTGCTGCACGAGGACGCCGCCGGGCTCGCCGGCGTCGTGCTCTGCGAGCGCTGGGACGACGGCGCGGGCTACGTCGACTCGCTCGCGGTCGCGCCGCGCGTGCGCGGCACCGGCCTCGGCCGCGCGCTGCTGCTGCACGGCCTCGCCGCGCTGCGCGGGGCAGGCCTGCGCACCGCCGAGCTCTCCGTCCAGGGCGAGAACGCGAGTGCGACCCGGCTCTACGAGTCCGTCGGCATGACGCCGGCGTCGACGATCGAGCGCTGGGAGAAGCCGCTCCGCACCATGTAGAGCGCCACCGCGACCGCGGTGGCGAGGTTGAGGCTGGAGACGCCCTCCCGCATCGGGATCCGCACGCGCAGGTCGGCGCGTGCCAGTAGCGCCGGGCCGAGCCCGTCGCGCTCCGTGCCGAACGCGAGCGTCGCCTCCGCGGGCAGCGCCGTCGCCGCCTCCCCGCCGGGGTCGAGGGCGACGAGCGGGCGGTCGCCGGGCGGGTCGCCGCGGCCCACCGGGAGCGCGTAGTGCAGCCCGGCCGCGCCGCGCAGCGCCGCCGGATCCCAGGGATCGGCGCCGCCGGCGGTGAGCAGCGCCGCCGCGCCCGCAGCGGCCGCGACGCGGATCGCCGCGCCGACGTTGCCCAGGTGCCGCGGGTCCTCGAGCAGCACGACCCGGCCCGCGGGGAGCGCGCCCGGGTCGAACGGCGGGCGCCGCGCGACGGCGGCGACGCCCGTGTGGTGCGCGCGCGGCCCGAGCGGCGCGACCTCGATCCGCCCGCGGAGGTCGAGGTCGGGCGCGACCCGCGCGGCGAGCGCGATCACGCGGTCGGGCTCGGGGGCCGCGACGCGCAGGATGTCGGCGCCGAAGCGCAGCGCGTGCTTGAGCGCATGCACGCCCTCGAGCACGACGAGCGCCGGGTCGGCCCGCGCCGCGGTCAGGAAGTCGGCCTCGTCCGCCACGGCCGCTGAGCGTACGCTCCCGGGCCGGATGCTCACGGCCACCTTCTGGGGCGCGGTCGCCGCCTTCTCGCTCGTCCTCGGGGCGTGGCTCGCGCTGCTGCGGCCGTGGAGCGACCGCGTCGTCGGGATCGTGCTCGGCTTCGGCGCGGGCGCGCTGATCAGCGCGGTCTCCTACGAGCTGGCCGAAGAGGGCATCGAGGCGGCGGGCCAGCTGCCCGTCGCGGCCGGGCTCGCGGCCGGGGCGCTCTGCTACTTCCTCGCCGACCGCCCGCTGGAGCGCAAGCCGGACTCGGGCGGGCTCCCGCTCGCGCTCGGCGCGTTCCTCGACGGCCTGCCCGAGCAGGCCGTGCTCGGCATCGGGCTGGCGTCGGGCGAGCCGGTCAGCGTGGCGCTCGTCGTGGCGATCTTCATGTCGAACCTGCCCGAGTCGATCGGCGCGACGAGCGAGATGCTCGGCGCGGGACGCGGCCGCGGCTGGGTGCTCCGGCTCTGGCTCGGCGTGGCCATCGTCTGCATGCTCTCCACGATCGTGGGCTACGCGGTGGCGGACGCCCTGTCCGAGGAGTTGCGTGCCGCCATCAACGGCTTCGCGGCCGGCGCGCTGCTCGTAATGCTGTGCGACTCGATGATCCCCGAGTCGCGCGCGAAGGCGGGGCTCCCGGCCGGCCTCTTGCTCGTGCTCGGCTTCGCGGTCGCCGCGGGCCTCTCGATCGCCTGAGGGCGATCACCCCGGCCGGGTGAGGAAGCGTCACCCGGCCGACCCGCATGATCCCGGCGTCACCCCGGCGGAAGGCGACCCCATGGCGAAGCGATTCAACGGCAGGATCGAGCTCGACATCCGTGACTCCGTCCCGGACTGGTCCGCGTTCACGGCCGACGCGGCGCCCGAGAGCGCGCCGAACGTCCTCGTCGTCCTGTACGACGACACGGGCTGCGCGGCCTGGTCGCCCTACGGCGGGCGGATCGAGATGCCGACGCTCCAGCGCCTCGCGGACGGAGGGCTGACCTACTCCCAGTGGCACACGACCGCGCTGTGCTCCCCGACGCGGTCGACCTTCCTCACGGGCCGCAACCACCACAGCAACGGCTTCGCGTCGATCTCGGAGTCCTCCACCGGCTTCCCCGGCTACTCCTCGCACATCCCGCCGGAGAACGGGACCATCGCCCACGTCCTGCGCGACGCGGGCTACAGCACGTTCTGGATCGGCAAGAACCACAATGTCCCCGTCGACGCGTGGACGCAGGGCTCGTCGAAGAAGGAGTGGCCGCTCGGGATGGGCTACGACCGCTTCTACGGGTTCATCGGGGGCGAGACGAACCAGTGGTATCCCGACCTCGCCGAGGACAACCACTACGTCGAGCAGCCGTACGGGCCCGAGGACGGCTACCACCTCTCCAAGGACCTCGCGGACAAGGCGCTGCGGTTCATCCAGGACTCCAAGCAGTCCGAGCCCGCGAAGCCCTGGTACCTCTGGTTCTGCCCAGGCGCCAACCACGCGCCCCACCACGCGCCGCAGGAGTTCATCGACAAGTACAAGGGCGCGTTCGACGACGGCTACGAGGCGTACCGCGAATGGGTGCTGCCGCGGATGATCGAGCGCGGCATCCTCCCCGAGGGCACCGGGCTCACCCCGCTCAATCCGATGGCGGAGGGCACGTTCGCCGAGGCCGACAGGGTCCGGCCGTGGGACACGCTGTCCGACGACGAGAAGCGGCTGTTCAGCCGGATGGCCGAGGTCTTCGCCGGCTTCAGCGAGTACACGGATCACCAGGTGGGCCGGATCGTCGACTACCTGGAGAAGTCGGGGCAGCTCGACAACACGATCATCTTCTACGCGGCGGACAACGGCGCCTCGGGCGAGGGCAGCCCGAACGGTTCCGTGAACGAGGGCAAGTTCTTCAACGGCTGGCCCGACACGGTCGAGGACAACCTCCCGCTGATCGACCAGCTCGGCTCGCCCGCCACCTACAACCACTACCCGACGGGCTGGGCCGTCGCGTTCTCCACGCCCTATCGGATGTTCAAGCGCTACACGTACCAGGGAGGCGTC
>JBEVIG010000150.1:0-10597 GCA_040510855.1 Solirubrobacteraceae bacterium | reverse complement strand
GCTGCGGGATCATCACCGAGGGCCGGATCCACCGCGGCGCCCAGGGCGCGGCCGGCGACATCGGCCATATCCACGTGCCCGGCAACCTCGAGATCTGCCGCTGCGGCAACCGGGGCTGCCTCGAAGCCGTGGCCGGCGGCGGCGCGATGGCGGCGCGGCTGCGCGCCGAGGGCATCGCGGCGGAGAACTCCCGCGACGTGGTCCGCCACGTGCGCGAGGGGCGCGCCGAGGCGATGCAGCTCGTCCGCCAGGCCGGCCGCGAGCTGGGCGAGGTGCTGGCCGCCTCCGTCAACTTCTTCAACCCGGGCGTGATCGTCATCGGCGGTGACATCGCCCATGCCGACGAGCACCTGCTCGCGGGGGTGCGCGAGGTCGTCTACCAGCGCGCGGTCCCGCTCGGCACCCGCTCGCTGCGGATCGTGCGCTCGGCGCTCGACGACCGCGCGGGCGTCATCGGCGCCGCGGCCATGGTGATCGAGCACGTGCTCGCGCCCGAGGCCGTGGACCGGATGCTCGCCGGGCTGCCCCAGGCCGGCTGAGCCGCGCCCGAGCGGCGCCCGTAGTCTCTCGCGATGCCCGAGCTCCCGGAGGCCGAGCGGGCGCGACAGGCGATGGAGCGGGCGATCGGCCGCGAGATCGTCGCCGTCGACGACCGCGACACCTACGTCTGCCGCCCGCACCCGCCGGGCGAGATCGCCTCCGCGCTCGTCGGGCACGCGCTCGCCTCGACCCACCGGCGCGGGAAGTTCCTCTGGGCGGAGACCGAGGACGGGCCGGTGCTGGGGTTGCACCTCGGGATGGCGGGGCGGATCGCGGTCGACGAGCCGCCGGCGCCGCGCAACTGGGACCGCTTCACGCTCGAGTTCGCCGACGGGGGCCGGCTGGCGCTGCGCGACAAGCGGCGGCTCGGGCGCGCGCTCCTCGACCCGGACTTCGCCCACGTCGGGCCGGACGCCGCGGTGGTGGGCCGTGAGGCGTTCCGCGCCCGGGTCGGCCGCGGCACGATCGCGCTCAAGGCGCGGCTGCTCGACCAGGGGTCGATCGCGGGCGTGGGCAACCTGCTGGCGGACGAGACGCTGTGGCAGGCGCGGCTCTCGCCGCGGCGGGTGGCGGGGAGCCTGAGCGAGGAGGAGCTCGACCATCTGCGGCGGGTGCTGCGGGCCGCGACGCGGAGCGCGATCCGCCGCGGCGGCGTCCACACGGGCGAGCTCATCCCGCACCGGCGGCGCGACGGGCACTGCCCGCGCTGCGGGACCGCGCTGGCGCGGGACGTGATCGGCGGGCGCACCACCTATTGGTGCCCCGCCTGCCAGCCCGAGCGCTAGCCCTCGTCCTCGGCGTCGCGCGCGGCGGCGCGGACGGCCTCGGCCGCGTCCTCGTAGGAGATGCCGGTGCTGCGGATCAGGTCGACCGCGGTCGAGCGCACCTGGCCGACGATCACCGACACGGAGAGGTTGCCGGTGCGCTCGAGCACGAGCGTCGCCGTGCCGGCGGCGCGGAGGGCCGGCTCGCGGACCTCGGCGGCCTGCCCGTGGTCGTCGAGCGCCCGGCCGAGGGCGCGGACGGCGGCGGCGAGGTCGCGCAACGCGTCGGAGACCTCGGGCGGGACGTTCTCCTCCAGGTCGATCGCGCGGCGGGCGCCACGGGCGAGCACGCGGACGTTACGGACCGCGAGCTCGATCTGGCGGGCGGCCTCGGCGTAGTCGTCGACCGCGCCGAGCGTGCGTCTTCGCGGGGGCGCGAGGCGGGCGGTCTCCCGGCCGACGTCGAGCGCGTCCTCGAGCTCGCGGGCGAGATCGTCGATGGCGCGGCCGCGCTCCAGGGCGGTCTGCACGGCGCCGCGGTCGCGCTCGGCGAGGGCGGTGGCGACGTCGTCGAGCACGGCGGCGAGCTCGCTCAGCACCGGCTCGGCGGCGTCCCGGACCAGCCGGACGGGGTGGACGGGGAAGACGAGGGCGCTCGTCGCGAGGGCGACGGTGCCGCCGATCAGCGCGTCGACCGCCCGGGCGAAGGACACGCCGTCGTCGGGCGGCTGGAGGGTCGCGACCAGGGCCGCCGAGACGGCGGCCTGCTGGGCGAACATGTCGCCCGACCCGAGCAGCAGGGCCGCGGTCATCGCGAACGAGACGACCACGGCGAGCTGCCACCAGCCCGTGCCGAGCAGGATCACGAGCAGGTCGGCGATCGCGATGCCCAGCGTGACGCCGAGGAGCACGTCGATGGCGCGGCGGCCGCGCTGCCCCTGCGTGAGGCCGAGCGTGATCATCGCCGAGACCGGGGCGAAGAACGGCGCCTGGTGGCCGACCAGCTCCGTGGCGATGAGCCAGGCGACGGTGGCGGCGATCGTGGCCTGGAGCACGGGGCGTGCCGCGTGGCGCACCCTGTCCGTGCGCGTGCGCGCGCTCGCGCGCGAGCGTTCTGCGGCCTCCTCGATGAGCGGCTGCGCGCGCTCCGAGAAGGTCATGCGGGGCGGATCGGCCACCCCGCTACCCTAGCCAGGCGGCTCGCACGACGCGGCCCGCCCTCAACCACCCTCAGGTAGAGCCTTAGGGTGGTTCCTCAGCACCCTCGGATGGGGTCCTGACCCCTGTTTCCCGGCTCAAGTCGCCTCAGACCGGTGCCGACACCCAGGGTGTGCCGACTTTCCCTGCCGTTCCCGGGGCGGCCTGACACCGCCGTGCGCCCCAACCGTCTCACATGATCTCGCGTCTCGCCACGATCGGCCTGGTCTGCGCCGGGCTCTACGCCGCCACGCTGGGCGCGGGCGCGTTCGCGCAGGACGAGTCCGTGCCGGCGGATCCCACCCCCGCGGCCACGGAGACGGCGCCCACCCCGCCCCCGGCCACGCCGGAGCCGACGGTCGACGAGCAGCCCACGCCCTTCCCCTCGCCCGTGGAGACGGTCGTCGCCCCGACGCCCGAGCCCACGCAGGACGCGACGCCCGCGCCCACGAAGACGGCGCAGCCCGCCAAGACCCCGGCGAAGACGCCCGATGCGACCGCCACGCCGGACGCGACCGCCACGCCCGGCGCCACGCCGTCGCCCGAGGCCACGCCGGGCGCCAAGACCGAGAAGCCCCGCCGCGGCAAGAAGTCGCCCAACCGGACCCAGGGCGTCGCCGGCCTCGACGATGCCTGCAAGAAGGGCGAGCTCGTCGGGTCGGTCGTCAGTGACGTCGAAGCCTCGACCTCAACCTCTGGTCGAGACTGCGTCGAGGTGAAGGACGACGACAAGTCCGGCGACGAGACCGACGGGTCGGATCACGAGGACGGCTCCCCGCTCGCCGGCGACACCCCGGCCCCGGCCTACAACACCGACGGCTCTCCGACGACCGCGAACCCGGGCTACACGCTCGCGACCCCGGGCGCGGCCCCGATCGGCGTCCCGAACTTCTTCATCGAGAAGTTCCGGATCCCGCCCTTCCTGCTCCCGATCTACCAGGCGGCCGGCATCCAGTACGGCATCCGCTGGGAGGTCCTGGCCGCGATCAACGAGATCGAGACGGACTACGGGCGCAACCTGAACATCTCCTCGGCCGGCGCCCTGGGCTGGATGCAGTTCATGCCCGCCACGTGGGACATGTACGGGGTCGACGCCAACGGCGACGGCCAGAAGGACCCGTTCAACCCGGTCGACGCGATCTTCGCGGCCGCGCGGTACCTGCGCGCCGCGGGGGCCGACAAGGACCTCTACCGCGCGATCTTCGCCTACAACCACGCCGACTGGTACGTCGAGTCGGTCCTGATGCGCGCCCGCGTCATCGGCGGCCTCCCGTCCGACCTCGTCGGCTCGCTCACGGGCCTCACGCAGGGCCGCTTCCCGGTGCAGGCGAAGTCGACCTACGCCGGCGCGATGCCCGACTCCGAGCTGCAGAAGCGCTTCGAGCCGGGCCAGAACGCCGCGCGGATCGTCGAGTCGGACGCCACGCGCCGCTCCATCCGGATCTTCAGCCGCAACAAGGCGCCGGTCGTCGCCGTCCAGGACGGCGTGATCCGCAAGCTCGGCAAGCACTTCGTCGTGCTCGAGGATCCCTACGGCAACACGTACCGGTACTCCGGGCTGGCCGAGATCGCCCAGAACTACCCCGCCCCGCGGACGCGCAAGGCGCAGGACCGCGAGCTCGAGCTGCCCAAGGCCGGCAAGGCCCCGTCCGGGCCGGCCTCGAAGACGACGAAGGCCGCGTCGCACCGCGAGCCCGCGACGAAGGGCGCCGCGAAGAAGTCCAGGACGGTCAAGGCCACGCCGAAGCCGAAGACGCTGCCCGAGGCCGTGCCCTCCAAGGAGCGCCTCTTCGCCCACCCGCGCCGGCCCAACGCCAAGGAGGCCGGCGGCGCCGAGCAGCTCGGCCTCCTCCAGCCCGACGAGCCGCTGTTCATCGACGGCGAGAAGATCAACTCGCGCAAGTTCGTCGCCAAGCCGCTGCGCAAGGGCGCCCGCGTCGTCGCCGGCACGGTCCTCGGCCGCATCGGCAAGATGAGCGACGAGCTCGGCCCGAACGTCAAGTTCGAGCTCCGCCCGGCCGGCCGCGGCGCGCCGCGGATCGACCCGAAGCCGATCCTCGACGGCTGGAAGCTGCTCGAGTCGACGGCGATCTACCGCTCCAAGAAGACCAACCCGTTCTTCGGCAGCGAGGCCGAGGCGCCCTCGATCGGCCAGATCATGCTGATGAGCAAGGACGCGCTGCAGCGCCACGTGCTCAGCAACCCGAACATCGAGATCTACGAGTGCGGCCGGCAGGACATCCGCACGGGCCAGATCGACCGCCGCGTGCTGGCGACGCTCGAGTACCTCGCATCCTCCGGCCTCAAGCCGACGGTGACCTCGATGCGCTGCGGCCACGGCTACTACACGGCCGGCGGCAACGTCTCCGAGCACACGACGGGCACCGCGGTCGACATCGGCGCGATCAACGGCATCGTCATCACGCCCTCCACCCAGGGCAAGGGCTCGATCACCGACCTCACGATCCAGCGCCTCCTGACCCTCCAGGGCACGATGAAGCCGCACCAGATCATCTCCCTGATGACCTTCGAGGGCACCGACAACACGTTCGCCCTGGGCGACCACGGCGACCACATCCACGTCGGCTGGCGCCCGAACTACGACACCAACTCGAAGGCCGCGCGCCGGATGGCCGCCGTGCTCAAGCCGGACCAGTGGATCAAGCTGATCGACCGGATCTCCGCGATCGACAACCCGGTCGTCCGCGAGCAGCCCTCGAAGTTCTCCGTCGCCGTCACCAAGCGCGCGTCGGAGGCACACGACGGGGAGTAGCCCCGGCTCCCCGGCTCTCGGCACCACGGCCCGCTCCGGCGGGCCGTTCGTCGTCTAGGCTCGGCCGGGTGTTCGATCATGTCGGCGTCCGCGTCTCGGACCTCGGGGCCTCCGAGCGCTTCTATCGCACCGTCCTCGGCGCCCTGGGCGCCGAGCCCAGCTACGCGGATCCGGAGCTGGTCGAGTGGGAGGACTGGGCCATCGGCCCGCCGGACGACGAGCACCCGGTGACGCGCGGGCTCCACGTCGCCTTCCGGGCCCGCGACCGCGCGCAGGTCGACGCCTTCTGGCAGGCGGGCGTCGACGCGGGCCACCGCGACGACGGCGCGCCGGGGCCGCGCCCGCAGTACGGCCCGACGTACTACGGCGGGTTCCTGCTCGACCCCGACGGCAACAGCGTCGAGGCGGTCCACAGCGACCGCGAGCACGCCGTGCCCGTCGGCTTCATCGACCACCTGTGGATCCGGGTCCGCGACCCGCAGGCCTCCCGCCGGTTCTACGCGGCGATCGCCCCGCACGCCGGGCTCCGCCTGGCGCACGACGCCCCCGAGATCGTGCGCTTCAGCGGCTCGGACTTCAGCTTCTCGCTCGTCCGGGACGCGCGGCCGCTCACGGAGCACGTCCACCTCGCGTTCCCCGCGAGCGAGGACGCCACGGTGCGCGCGTTCCACGCCGCCGCGCTCGCGGCGGGCTACGAGGACAACGGCGCACCGGGCGAACGCGCGGTCTACCACCCGGGCTACTACGGCGCGTTCGTGCTCGACCCGGACGGGCTCAACGTCGAGGTCGTCAACCACAATCGGGGCTGAGCGGGCCGCGGTGGCGTCGATCCGGGCCGCCACCGCACGCGATGCCCCTGGCTGCGTCGCGATCGTCGACGGCCTGGACGACTGGTTCACCGAGGACGTCCCCGACAAGGTGCGACGCGACCTCCGCGACCACGCTGGGTGGGTGATCGACGACGCGGGCGTCGTCGCCGGGTTCGTCATCGCGGAGCGCCGCGGCCCGCGAGCGGCGGAGATCCTCTGGGCCGCGGTGGCCGCGGATCGCCGCGGGACCGGGCTCGGCACCCGGCTCATCGACCACGTCCTGGACGAGCTGGGCGCCGACGGCGTGCAGATCGTCGAGGTCAAGACGCTCGATGGCTCGGCGGACTATGCCCCGTACGAGGCGACGCGCGCGTTCTGGCTCGCTCGCGGGTTCGTCCAGTTCGACACCATCGACCCGCTCCCCGATTGGCCGCCCGGCAATCCGGCGGCGATCCTCGCGGTCGCACTCGCGCCGACGCGCCCGCATCCGTAAGCGACCACTCGGCCCCGGTAAGGCGCCGGGTGGGCCAGGTCGCGGCGTTCGCCCGATGTGGGCGGGCCCTCTCAGCTCCAGTGTGGCCGTATCGCCCACCGCATCCGGACCCGGACCATCCAGCCGCCGCGGTCGCCCACCGACCGCACGCTGCTCCTGCTGCTCGCGCTCTACGCGTGCTGGGGCTCGGCGATCCCGGCGATGAAGCTGATGGTCGCGACGGTGCCGCCGCTCGGCGGGGCGGCGCTGGCCTTCTCGGTCGCCGGGCTCGTGCTCGCCGTGGCGGCGCGCGGGCGGCCCGCGCCCACGCGCGTGCAGCTGCGGCGCCTGGCGGGCGCCGGCGTGCTGCTGCTGGTGGGAGGGCAAGGGCTCGCGATGGTGGCGCTCACCGAGGTGACGGCCAGTCTCGGCGCGATCCTCGCGGCGACGATCCCGCTGTGGGTCGTGCTCCTGAGCGGGATGACCGGCAGCCGCGTGCCGGTCGCGTCGCAGGTGCGGCTCGCCGCCGGGTTCGGCGGCATCGCGATCGTGGTGCTGACGGCGCCGAGCCGCGCGATCGGCGGAGCGCCGTGGGCGGTCGCGGCGTTCGTCGTCGCGCCGGTCCTGTGGGCCGCGGGGAGCCTGCTGACGGCACACGGCGGCCGGCCGGCCGATCGCGTGGTCGCCAACGCGGTCCAGCTGCTCGCCGGCGGCGCGGTGCTGTCGCTGCTCGCGCTGTCGCTCGGCGAGCTCGATCCGGCCCGCTGGTCGGACGTCAGCGCGGTCTCCGCCGGAGCGGTCGTCTTCCTGCTCGTCTTCGACTCGCTCGCCGGCTTCATGCTCTACACGCGCCTGCTGGCCGGCGCGCCGGCGCCGCTGGTGAGCACCTACGCCTACGTCACACCGCTCGTCGGCGTCGTGATGGGCGCGACCGTCCTCGACGAGCCGCTCTGGGCCGGCGCGTTCGCCGGAGCCGCGCTGGTGCTCGGCGCGGTCGCGCTCGAGCTCCGCGGGCGCTGAGGCGCGATGCGGCATCCTTTCCGCGTGGACGTGGGTGGAACCGTCGATGGTCGCTTCGCGCCGGTCCGCGAGGCGTTCGAGACGGTCCTCGCGTCACAGCGGGGCACCGGCGCTGCGGTGGCGGCGTGGTGCGACGGCCGGTGGGTCGTCGATCTGTGGGGTGGCACGGCCGACGCGGCGGGGAGCCGGCCGTGGCGCGCGGACAGCATCGTCCAGCCGTACTCGGTCACCAAGCCGTTCGCCGCCGTCTGCGCCCTGCGGCTGGTCGACCACGGATCGCTCGATCTGGACGCGCCGGTCCGGGCCTACTGGCCCGAGTTCGCGGCGCCGGCCACCGTACGCCACGTGCTGTCGCATCAGGCCGGGGTCGTGGCCCTCGACGAGCCGGCGCCGACCGAGGTCTTCTACGACTGGGACCGGATGTGCGCGCTGCTCGCGGCGCAGCCGCCGCAGTGGCCTCCCGGCGAGGCGCACGGCGAGTCCGCGTTGTTCTACGGCCACCTCGTCGGCGAGCTGGTGCGACGTGTGGACGGGCGGAGCCCGGGCGCCTTCCTCCGGGACGAGGTGTGCGAGCCGCTGGCGCTCGACTTCTTCGTCGGGCTCCGCGCGCGCGAGCTCGCGCGCGCGGTCGAGCTGACCGGGCTCGGCCCGGAGTTCGAGCGCCGCTCGACACTGGGCCGGCCGCCGTTGTACGCGCGGGCGATCGACAACCCTCCCGGGACGCGGGATCCCGGCGTGGTCAACGGCGTCGCCTGGCGAACGGCGGAGATCCCCGCGATCAACGGGCACGGGACCGCGCGCGGGGTCGCCGGCCTCTACGCGGAGCTGCTCCAAGGGCGGATCCTGTCGCCGGACCTCCTGCGCGAGGCGACCACCGCGCAGTCCACGGGCACCGACGCCGTGTTCGGCCACGAGAACGCCTGGGGCCTCGGCTTCGCGATCGACGGCGACGACTTCGGGATGGGCGGCCTCGGCGGCAGCTACGGCGGCGCGAGCCCGCCCGGCCGCTACGCGTTCGGCTTCGTCACCGGGACGATGGGCACCGACGACGGCGCCGTCGAGCTGGAGAACGCGCTGCGCGGCTGCATCGGCCTGCCGGCACTCGACTGATGCGCCGGGTCAGCCCCGCGGTCGCTCGACGTACCACTCCGTGAACTCCCGGCAGCGGCCGTCGGCGTCGAAGCGCACGATGAAGCAGTTCTCGAAGATGCGGTCGACCGGCCCTCCGGGCCCGGCCGTGTAGGTCGTGTTGCCGACGACGACCGCGAGGTCGTCGTCGACGGCGATCGTGCGGTAGTCGGCCTCCCACGTGCCCGGCTCATCCGGCGTCGAGGCGCCCTCGAGGGCGCTCTCGCCGAGCCACGAGCTCACGATCGCCTCGCGCCCCACGACCCACTCGTCGTACGGGTGGTAGCGATAGCTCGCGTCGGCGGTGAAGAGCGCCGCGATCTGCTCGCGGTCATACGTGCGCCATGCCTCGACGTAGCCGTCGAGCCAGCGGTCGACCTCGTTCCGGTCCATCGCACCATCAGATCACAGGTCGGGCGGATGTTTCAGGCCGGGCGGGGCTGCGGGGCCGCCGGGAGCTCGGCGGGCGCCGGGTCGGCGCCGAGGGTGAGCTGCCAGGCCGGCTGGGCCGGTGCGGCGACCACGGCGACGAGGGCCGCGACGACGGCGGGGTCGAACTGGGTGCCGGCGCAGCGCTCCAGCTCGGCGATCGCGTCCGCGACCGCGAGGGCGCGCCGGTACGAGCGGTCGGTGGTCATCGCGTTGTAGGCGTCGCAGACGCTCACGATCCGCGCGGCCAGCGGGATGTCCTCGCCGGCGAGGCCGTCCGGGTAGCCGCCGCCGTCCCAGCGCTCGTGCGAGGCGCGCACGACGACGCCGACGCGCGCGAGCATGCCGCCGACGCGCTCGAGCATCTTCTGCCCCTCGACGGTGTGCGTCTTCATGATCACCCACTCGTCGTCGTCGAGTGGCCCCGGCTTGTTGATGATCGAGGCCGGGATGTGGATCTTGCCCACGTCGTGGAGCAGCGCGCCGAACTCGGCGCCGCGCGAGGTCTCGGCGTCCACGCCGAGCGCCTCGGCCACCTGCACGGTGAGCTCGACGACGTCCTTGGTGTGGTCGCCGGTGTACTGGTCGTCGGCCTCGATCACGTCGCCGAGCAGGAGTGCCGTGCCGCGGTAGGCCTGGGAGAGCTCGAGCGCGCCGTCGATCCGCGCCTCGCGCTCGCGGGCGAAGGAGGCGAACAGCGCCACGATCGGGAGCACGAGCAGCACCGCCCAGGGCTGCGAGGCGGCGCCGACCGCGGCGAGCAGACCCACGGGGAAGAGCAGCGCGTCCACGCGGTAGGCCAGCAGCATGTCCGACGCGATCTCGCGCGGCCGCAGGCCGAGCGCGAGCCGCGCCCGCAGCGCGGTGCACGCCGCGTCGCCCACGAGCTGCGCCGCCAGCGCGCCCGCGTACCAGGCCCAGAGGTCCCAGCTCGGCAGCTGCGCATCGCCCAGCACCAGGACCAGCGCGGGCCAGATCGCGAACCACGTGTCGGCCGGCGCGATCACCGCGCGACCGACGGCGAGCCGGTCGCGGATGACGGCGGCGAGGTCGGAGCCCACGTAGGCCGCCGCGACGAGCAGCGGCACCAGCGGCGTCGGCAGGAGCAGCAGCATCGGCACGAACACGAGCTGCGTCGGTACGACGATCCCCGCCCCGGCGGCGAACTCGACCCGCGCGACGATCGCGTACGCGAGCGTGAGCGCGATCGCGAGCGGCACGTCCAGTTCGCGCGTCCACGGCGCCAGCACCGCGAGCGCGAGCGCGGCGACGAGGAACGCGGCGGAGAAGGCGAGATACGTCCGGCGCTCGCGCCGGGCGAGCCGCGCGTGGGTGCGCTCGCGCGTATCGGCGATCAGGCGCTCGACCGCCGGGCCCATGTCAGCCGGTGAGGACATCCGCTCCGAAGGGACGCGCCGCTGATTCGACACGTGTTCTATGTAGTCGGCACGCCGATGCACCGACT
>JBEVIG010000149.1:0-8421 GCA_040510855.1 Solirubrobacteraceae bacterium | reverse complement strand
TCGATCAGCGCCCGGTCCCACAGCGCGCGGTCCTGGTCGGCCAGCAGGACGAGCTCCCCGTCCGGGCCGGCCCGCGCGGGGCGGCGTGACTCGGAGAGCGCGATCAGCGCGAGCAGGCCCAGCACCTCGGGCTCGTCGGGCATCAGGTCCGCGAGCAGCCGCGCGAGGCGGAGCGCCTCGAGGCAGAGGTCGTCGCGGTCGAGCCGGTCGCCGGCCGTCGCCGTGTGGCCCTCGTTGTAGATCAGGTAGATCACCGCGAGCGCCCCGCGCAGCCGCTCGGGCAGGTCGGCGGCGTCCGGCACCCGGTACGGGATCCGCGCGGCGCGGATCTTCTGCTTCGCGCGCACGAGGCGCTGCGCCATCGTCGCCTCCGGCACGCGGAACGCGCGCGCGACGTCGGCCGTCGCGAGCCCGCCCAGCAGCCGCAGCGTCAGCGCGACCTGGGCGCCGGGCGCCAGCGCCGGGTGGCAGCAGGTGAAGATCAGCCGGAGCCGCTCGTCCTCCACGTCGTCCTCCTCCGCGGCGTCCTCGCGCGCATGGAGCAGCGCGACCTGGGCTTGGCGGTCGGCGCGCGCCGCCTCGCGCCGCAGCCGGTCGATCGCGCGGCGGCGCGCGGTCGTGACGATCCAGCCCGCCGGGGCGGGCGGGACGCCGGCCTCGGGCCAGCTCCGCAGCGCCTCGGCGAAGGCCTCCTGCACCGCGTCCTCGGCGACGTCGAGGTCGCCGAAGACGCGGGTGAGCACGGCCACGGCACGGCCGTGCTCCTCGCGGAACACGCGGTCGACGTCGGCCGTCACGACCCGAAGGCGTGCTGGAACGGCCGCACCTCGACGGGGAGCGTCGTGATCCCCGCGATCCGCTCCGCGTAGCGCAGGGCGGCGTCGAGGTCGGGCGCCTCGACGATCGTGAAGCCGCCGACGTGCTCCTTGCCCTCCACGTACGGGCCGTCCGTGAGCTGGAGGTCGTCGCCGCGGGCGCGCACGACGGTGGACGTCGTGGGCGGATGGAGGCCGCCCGAGAACACCCACGCGCCCTTCGCGCGCAGCTCCTCGTTGAACGCGCCGAGCTCGGCGCCGATGCGGTCGAGGTCGACGTCCGCGGGCGGCGGGCCGTCGGGCTGGTAGAGCGTGAGCAGGTACTGGGTCACGGGATCCTCCTTCGGGAGTGCTGTCACTCCCTACACGAAGCGACCGGTGCCGAGATCGACACCCACGCGGAATCTTCCTGGACGCCGGCGGCGGCGCGTCCGGAGCGGCTCAGACGAGCTCGGGCCGCGCGCGGACGAGCCGCGGGTCGACCGCCATCGGCCGCTCGGTCGGCTGGCCGAAGTAGAAGCCCTGGCCGAAGTCGACGCCGAGGTCGCGCATCGCCTCGAACTCGCCGACGCGCTCGATGCCCTCCGCGACGACGCGCGCCTTGCACTCGTGCGCGCACTCGACGAGCGCGGCCACGAGCCGGCGGCGGCCCTCGGAGTACTGGATCCCCGCCGTCATCTTGTTGTCGATCTTCGCGAAGTCGGGCTTCAGCAGCTCGAGGAAGGAGAGCGAGTCGGAGCCGCCGGAGAGGTCGTCGAGGGCGATCAGCGCGCCGCGCTTGCGGTGGGCGGCGACGAGGTCCTCGAGCAGGTCGCGGTCCGGGCAGCGCTCCGGGCGCACGAGCTCGAGGCAGATCCGCGAGGGGTCGGCGCCGAGGCGGCCCGCCAGCGGCCACGTCGTGCGGAGCGAGGACTCGACGTCGAGCACCGCGCGCGGGTCGACGTTGACGAACAGGATCTCGCCCTCGGGCATCAGCGGCAGCCCGATCTCGAGCGCGGCCGCCCGCGCGCGGGCGTCGAAGGAGTAGAGCGCGTCGTGCGCCTCGGCCGCGGCCAGCAGCTCCCCGCCGCGGACCTCGACCGTGCCGAGCTTGCCGCGCATGAGCGCCTCGCGCCCGCACACGCGCCCCGTCTCCAGGTCGACGATCGGCTGGAAGTGCGGGCGCATCAGCCCGTGCGACAGGAACTCGGGGAACCAGTCGGTGCGCGCACGGTCGAGCAGCGTCTCGGCCGGCAGCGGGAGTGCCTGCTCGTCCGAGAGCCGGACGGCGAAGAGACAGGCGCGCTCGGACTGCGAGAGGGCGCTGAGCAGCGACTTCAGGCGGTCGTCCCAGGCCGGGCCGGCGAGCTTGAGACCCTCGACGGCGATGTCGCCCTCGGGAGGTTCCGTCGCCATGTGCTCGACCTTGTAGAGCACGGACGGACGGTGCGACAGAAGCCGCACGCCATCAGTCTTTGTCTCCTGCGCGCTCAATTCGGGTCAGCCTCGGAATGGGGTCAGCACCCCCTTTATCGGCGCGTCGGTCGCCGGGCTGGAGACTGGAGGCGCCGTTGCGCCTCAGATGGCGTACTCCGCCCCCGCCTGCGCCAGTTCGACGGGTCGTCCGAACGTCCGCTCGGCGTCCCGGCGGGCGGCCTCGAGGTCGAGCTCGTCGCTGATGTGGGTGATGACGAGCCGCTGCGCGCCCGCGGCGGCGGCGTGCTCGCCGGCCTCGGCGGCGGTGATGTGGCCCCGCAGGCCCTGCTCCGGCTCGAGCAGCGTGGCCTCGATCAGCAGCAGGTCGGTCCCGCGGGCGAACTCGCACAGCTCGGGTGACGGCCCGTGGTCGGCGCCGAAGGTGAAGCGGCCGCCCGCGGCCGCGACGAGCTCGACCGCGTTCGCGGGCACGAAGTGCGGCACGGGCTGGAAGCGGATCGTGAGCGGGCCGACGTGGAGCGTCTCGCCCGGGTCGTACTCGCGCACGTCGAACGCGGCCTCGATCAGGTCCTCGTTCCCCCACGCCCCGACGACCCGGCGCCAGCACTCCAGCGCGCCGGGCGGCGCGTGCAGCACCGGCCGCTCGGCCCGGCGCCGCGGCCCGTAGGTGAGCGCGTAGGAGAACGGGACGAGGTCGAGGAAGTGGTCCGCGTGCAGATGCGTGATCAGCACGGCGTCGACGGCGTGGTAGTCGACGGCCCCGCGGAGCTTCGCGAACACGCCGGATCCGCAGTCGAGCAGCAACCGGACACCGGCCTCCTCGACGAGGTAGCCGGTGCAGGCGCCGTCGGCGTCCTGCCAGCTGGGCGACTTGCCGAGGACCTTGACGCGCACGCGGTCTGGCACCCTACCGGCCTGTGAAGCGCCGGTGGTGCAGCTGAGTGTCATCGACATGCCGCTGGCGGCCTCGTCCTCGTACGAGGTGCCGCTGCTCGTCTTCGGCGCGCTGCTCGTCGGCGGCGCGCTGCTGTCCGGCATCGCCCACCGCTCGTTCCTCTCGCTGACCGCGCTGTTCGTGCTGGCCGGGTTCATCCTCGGCGAGGGCGGGCTCGAGGTGCTGGACTTCGACCCCGGGTCCGGCTTCGTGGCCGAGCTGGCCACCGTCGCGCTCATCGTGATCCTCTTCCGCGACGGCCTGGAGGTCGAGGCGGAGATGCTGCAGCGCGAGTGGCGGCTCCCGTTCCGCAAGCTGGTCGTCGCGATGCCGATCACGGCGGCGATCGTCGCGCTCGCCGCGCACGAGCTCGTCGGCCTGGGCTGGACGGAGAGCTTCCTGCTCGGCGCGCTGCTCGCGCCGACCGACCCCGTCCTGTCCTCGAGCGTCGTGACGAACCCGCGCGTGCCGCGCGTGATCCGCCACTCGCTGAACCTCGAGTCCGGGCTCAACGACGGGCTCGCCCTGCCCGCCGTCCTGGCCTTCGCCGCAGCGCTCCGGGTGGGCGAGGCCGACTTCAGCTGGTGGCAGTTCGTGCTCCAGGACGTGACGCTCGGGTTCGCCTACGGCATCGCGATCGGGCTGCTCGCGGCCGTCATCATGCCGCGGGGTCGCGGGATCGCCAGCGGGATCCCCGATCACCAGAAGTCGCTCTACGCGCTCGGGGTGGCGTTCGCGACGTACGGCAGCGCGGTGCTGCTGCCGATGGAGGGCAACGGGCTGATCGCCGTGTTCGTCTGCGCGATCACCTTCGGGATCCGCCGGCCCGACCTGCGCGCCGCCTTCGAGTCCCGCGCCGACGACATCGTCGAGATCGCCAAGCTCGGCGTCTTCGTCGTCTTCGGCTCGCTGCTGACGCTCGACGGCCTGTTCGGCGACGGCTGGGCGGCCGTCGGCGTGATGCTGGTGACGCTCGTGGTCGCGCGGCCGGTGGCCGTCTGGATCGCGCTGATCGGCACGCGGCTCCGGACCGACGTGATCGCCTTCATGGCCTGGTTCGGCCCGAAGGGCGTGGCGACGATGACGTTCTCGCTGCTCGTCCTCGCCGACGACATCCCGGGCAACGAGCAGATCTTCAACCTCGCCGCGCTCGTGGTCTTCACCTCGATCCTGGCGCACGGGCTCTCCGACACGCCGGGATCGGACTGGATCGCCGACCGGGTCGGGCCCGGCGGCGAGGTCACGCGTGCAGCCGCGCCTGCTCCTGGGCGCTAGGCATCGCCCACGCCTCCTGGCGCCGGCGCTCCTGGCGGAACACGACATGCATCTGGCCCGGCGGCCGGAGCCCCTCGGGATGATCGGGGCGGAAGGTCGGGCACGGCGCGTCGCAACTCAGCGCGCACAGCATGTTGCGCTTGAAGAAGCAGTCATCGCAGCTCACCTTCGCGGCCTTCTTGCCCGACACCCCAGAACCCCTCTTCACGACTTCGTCACAGGACGAGGGGGAGAAAACCGGATCCGGGCAGGGGCGCGCAACGGCGGAACCCGCAAATCGCACGGATTCCCTGGCCTTCCCGCAAAGAGGCCGAAACCCCTCCCGTTTCGCCCCCGTAGCGGGAACTTGATCCCGCACTTTGGGTTGGTTCGTAGCCTGGGAACCGATGCAGACCCTCGTCACCGGCGTCTCCGGATACGTTGGCGCCGCCCTCGTGGAGCGCCTGCAGCGCGACGGCCACCATGTCCGCGGCTTCGCACGCTCGCGCGAGCGGGTGGCGCTCGCCGGTGCCCTCCCCGACGCGCTCGTGCTCGGCGACCTGGTCACGGGCGCCGGGCTCGACGAGGCGCTCGAGGGCGTCGAGGTCGCCTACTACCTCGTCCACTCGATGGAGGGCGCGGCGGCCGGCGCGTTCGCCGACACGGAGCGCCGCTCCGCCGACACCTTCGCCGCCGGGGCCGCGGCGGCCGGCGCGCGCCGGGTCGTCTACCTCGGCGGGCTCGTGCCGGCCGGCGCGCCGCTCTCGCGCCACCTCGGCTCCCGGCTCGCCGTCGAGCACGCGCTGCTGGAGGCCGTTCCGCAGACGATCGCGCTGCGCGCCTCGATCGTGATCGGCGCCCGCTCGCGCTCGTTCCGCTTCCTCGTCCGGCTGATCGAGCGGCTGCCGGTGATGGCGCTGCCGGCGTGGCGCGAGAACCGCACCGCACCGATCGACGGCCGGGACGTGCTCGACTACCTCGCTCGCGCGGCCACGGCGCCCGACGAGCTCGGCGGCCGGTCGTGGGACATCGGCGGCCCGGACGTGATGACCTACGCGGCCATGATCGCCGCCATCGCCGACGCGATGATGCTCCGCCGCCCGAGCGTGGGGATCGACGTGACGCTCACCCCGGTCGCCTCCGTCGTGGCCGCCGCGATCGCCGGCGAGGACCCCGCGCTGATCGGCCCGCTCATGGAGTCGCTGGAGCACGACCTGCTCCCGCGCGCCGACCAGGACGCCGCCGCGGCCTTCGGCGTCCGGCTGCACACGTTCACCGCGGCCGTCGAGCGGGCACTGCGGGAGTGGGAGCGGACCGAGGAGCTGGCCGGGAGATGACCGCCGTGAAGTCCTCGATCGAGATCGCCGTCCCGCCCGACGCGGTGTGGGACGTGATCATGGACCCGGAGCACTTCGACGACTGGGTCACCATCCACCGCAAGCTCGGGCACGTCGACGACGGCCCGCTGCGGGAGGGGTTCGAGGTCGAGCAGACGCTGTGCCTGCACCACGCGAACTTCAAGGTGAAGTGGGCGCTGGCCGAGTGCGACGCCCCGCACCACGCGGTGTGGGTGGGCAAGGGCCCCGCGGGCTCGCACGCGCGGATCGTCGACACGCTCGTCGCGCTCGACGGCGGCGAGCGCACCCGCTTCGACTACCTCAACGAGTACTCCCAGCCCGGCGGCTTCTTCGGGCGGATGGCCGGCCGCATGCTCGTGGCGGGGAGCGCCGAGCGGGAGGCGACCCGCTCGCTCGAGCGGCTCAAGTCCTTCCTCGAGAACGGCCGCCGCACCTAGGCGGAGGGTGTAGCGGCGCCGGGGGGTTGGAGCGGCGCCGGGCGCAGGCGGTGCACGGTGACGTGCGCGGGCCCGTCGTGCGGGATCGCGTCGATCCGCCACAGCGCCGCCGCGCCCTCGAGGAACTCCGGGGTGAACGCGCGCCCCGGGTCCGCGAGCCAGACCTCGCCGCTCGCGGCCACGAGGGGTGGCAGCAGCGCGAGCAGCGGCGCGACGTTGCGGCGCTCGTAGAGGACGTCGGAGGCCAGCACCAGCGGCCACGGCGGACCGAGGGGCGCGGGGTCGTCGGCCCAGCGGAAGACGGCGCTCTCGACCGCGAGCCCGTTGTGGTCCGCGTTGCGCGCGGTCATCGCCACGGCGTCCGCCGCCCAGTCCGTGGCGAGGACGCGGCCGCCCGCCGCCGCGGCCGCGAGCGCGGGCAGCCCGAGCCCGCAGCCCAGCTCGATCACGCGCCGCCCCGTGAGCGGCCGCCGGGCGACCACGCGGGCGAGCGCCATCGCGCTCGGCCACAGCTCCGCCCAGTAGGGAAGGAACTCGTCCTTCGCGAACGCCTCCTCGCTCAGCAGCGCCTCGCCGTCACGCGGCGCGAGCACGAGCAGCTCGCGCTCCGGGAGCGGCACGACGTGCTCGACGAGGTCCTCCATCGCCCTCCGATTCTGACCGGCGGAGAATGCTGAGTGAAATAGACCATCCGTTCACCTTCAACAAAATGGAGTGTGACTGACGTGCCATCCCGCAACGGAAGGTTCGTGAAATGGTGAGTGTGAGGGTAAAGTCTTCTTCATGACCGATTTCCTCGACGAGAAGCGCTCCGAGATCCAGGCGCGTCTCAAAGAACTGAAGCCCCTGGTGGACGAGTACCAGCGCCTCGAGGCCGCCGAGCGCGCCCTCGCGGGCGTGAACGGGACTCCCGCCCGGGCAGCCTCCGCACCTTCCGGTGCGCGCCGCTCGCGTTCGACCTCGTCCGCCGGCCGCGGCAGCGGGCGCCGGGGCCGCCCGAAGGGGTCCGGCACCCGCTCACTGCAGGCGCTCGAGCTGGTGCGCGCGCGCCCCGGCATCACCATCCCCGAGCTGGCCGAGGCGATGGGCATCAAGCAGAACTACCTCTACCGGGTCATGCCCACCCTGGCCGAAGAGGGCCAGGTGGTGAAGTCAGGGCGCGGATGGCACGTGCGCGATAAGAGTTAGAACCCCTCCAGCGCAGCGTTGAACGTGGCGCTCGGCCGCATGACGGCGGTCGCCTTGTCACGGTCCACCAGGTAGTACCCGCCGAGCTCGACCCTCTCCCCCTGGACGTCGGTCAGCTCGGCGAGGATCGCCTCCCTCCCCTCCTCCAACCGCTCCGCGAGCGGCCCGAACGCCGCCGCCAGCTCCGCGTCGTCCGCCCGGTCGGCGAGCGCGCGGGCCCAGTGGCGCGCGAGGTGGAAGTGGCTGCCGCGGTTGTCGAGCTCGCCCACGCGGCGCGACGGCGACTGGCCCTCGTCGAGCAGGCGCCCCGTCGCGGCGTCGAGCGTCGCGGCGAGCACCCCCGCCTTCGCGTTGCCCGTCTTCTCCGCCAGCAGCTCGAGCGAGACCGCGAGCGCGAGGAACTCGCCCAGCGAGTCCCAGCGCAGGTGGTTCTCCTTCACCAGCTGCTGCACGTGCTTGGGGGCCGAGCCGCCGGCGCCCGTCTCGAACAGCCCGCCGCCGTGCATCAACGGCACGATCGAGAGCATCTTCGCGCTCGTGCCGAGCTCGAGGATCGGGAACAGGTCGGTGAGGTAGTCGCGCAGCACGTTCCCCGTGACGGAGATCGTGTCCTCGCCGCGGGCGGCCCGCTCGAGGGTGAAGCGCGTGGCCTCCGCCACCGGCAGCACCTCGAGCTGCAGCCCGTCCGTGTCGAGCTGCGCGAGCTCGCGCTCGACCTTGCGCAGCACCTGCGCGTCGTGCGCGCGCGAGCGGTCGAGCCAGAACACGGCCGGCACGCCCGTCGCCTTCGCGCGGCCGACCGCGAGCCGGACCCAGTCGGCGACCGGCGCGTCCTTCGTCTGGCAGGCGCGCCAGACGTCGCCGGGCTCGACCTCGTGCTCGAGCAGCGTCGCGCCCGCGGCGTCGACGACGCGGATCGTCCCGGCCGCCTCGACCTCGAAGGTCTTGTCGTGGCTGCCGTACTCCTCGGCCTTCTGGGCCATCAGCCCGACGTTCGGCGTCGTGCCCATCGTCGCCGG
>JBEVIG010000148.1:0-9463 GCA_040510855.1 Solirubrobacteraceae bacterium | reverse complement strand
GGCCTGGACCTGACGACGTACACGATGATCGTCGAGGAGCTCAGCCGCGGCTGGATCTCGATCTCCGGCGTCGTCAACACCCACTTCATCGGCTCCCACCTGCTGATGAAGTTCGGCACGGACGAGCAGAAGGAGCGGCTGCTGCCGCGCATGGCCACCGGCGAGATCCGCGCCGCCTTCTCGCTCTCGGAGCCCGAGCTCGGCTCCGACGTCCAGGCCATCAAGACGTCGGCGACCAGGACGGCGGACGGCGACTACGAGATCACGGGCCAGAAGATGTGGGTCACGAACGGCCTGATGTCCGGCGTCGTGTTCGTGCTCGTCAAGACCGACCGGGCCGCCGACCCGCCCTACAAGGGCATGACGTGCTTCATCTGCGAGAAGGAGCCGGGCGCGCCCGAGAACCCGGGCCTGATCGTCCCGCCGAAGATCAGGAAGCTCGGCTACAAGGGCGTCGAGTCGACCGAGCTGGTCTTCGACGGCTACCGCTGCCCCGCCGAGATGATCCTCGGCGGCGAGGAGGCGGGCCTCGGCAAGGGCTTCGTGCAGATGATGGACGCGCTGGAGGTCGGGCGCGTCAACGTCGCCGCCCGCGGCGTCGGCATCGCGCAGCGCGCGCTCGAGCTCGGCCTCAAGTACGCCCAGGAGCGCCGCACGTTCGGCAAGCCGATCGCGGAGCACCAGGCGATCCAGTTCAAGCTCGCCGACATGGCCACCAAGGTCGAGGCCGCCCGTCTGCTCACCCTCAAGGCCGCGCGGATGAAGGACGCGGGCGAGCGCTCGGACCTCGAGGCCGGCATGGCGAAGCTGTTCGCCTCGGAGGCCGGCAAGGAGGTCGTCGAGGACTCCTTCCGCATCCACGGCGGCTACGGCTACTCGAAGGAGTACGAGATCGAGCGGCTCTACCGCGACGCGCCGCTGCTGCTGATCGGCGAGGGGACCTCGGAGATCCAGCGGATGGTCATCGGGAAGAAGCTGCTGCAGCGCCAGAAGCGCTGAGCACGTGCGCGGCCGCCCGCTCGCCGCCGAGCGGCTCCGCGCGGCGCTCGTCGAGCGTGTGCCAGCGGCGCCCGGAGCGGCCGAGCGTCACGACCGCGAGGCCGTCCTTCGCCTGCGGCAGCCACGTCCCGGTATCCGCCGGGGGCGCGCCGACGGCGGCGGTGCGCACCTCGGCGACGAGCAGCAGCTCGCCGGGCACCTGCCCGAGCAGGGCGTCGAGCGCCTGGTACGGCGCGGTCTCGATGAGCACGACGAGACCGGGCGAGCCGGCCTCCTCCAGCAGCCAGGCCGCGCGCTCGCGGTCGGCCGCATCGGCGGGGATGGCTTGTAGGACCTGAGCACCATGACGGCGCAGCCGGCGCACGACGGCGCCCGCGAGTCCGTCGGGGGGTCCGATCACGAGGGCGTCCATGCATGAGGGACGCGCGGGGCCGCGCCGTCATTCCCCCGCCTCGGGTGGATTACGCTCACCCCATGGGCTACTCCGTGCTCCCCGCCGAGGACGCGTTCTGGCGCCCCTCGAACCAGATGGGCGTCCTCAACACCGACCTCGGCAAGCAGCTCCTCACGACCAAACTCGGCGCCCGCCTGTGGCGGCTCGCGCCCGGCCAGGCCTCGACCCGGCACCGGCACTACGCCGAGCAGGAGCTCTACGTCGTGCTCGAGGGCACGGGCCGGATGCGCGTGGAGGACGAGCTGCTGACGCTCGCGCCGCTCTCCGCCGTCCGCGTCGATCCCGACCGCGTGCGCCAGGTCTTCAACGACACGGACGCGGACGTGCTCTGGCTCGTCGTCGGCGCGCCGCCCGAGTTGGCGAACACGCTCGAGATGACGGCGGAGCAGCTTGCGCACATGTACCCCGACGGCCCGAAGGCGCTGCCGCCCGAGCTGGCATGAGCGACGAGGCCACGGGCTGGTTCGAGCCGCTCTACACCGCCGCCCGCGACGGCGAGCGGGAGATCCCGTGGAACCGCGGCACGGCCCACCCGCTGCTCGTGGACTGGGCCGCGGCGCGTGGCCTGCGCGGCGAGGGCCGGCGCGCGCTCGTGGTCGGCGCCGGCCTCGGGTTCGACGCCGAGCACCTCGCGGGGCTGGGCTTCGCGACGACCGCCTTCGACGTCGCCCCGACGGCGGTGGCGATGGCGCGGGAGCGCTTCCCCGGCTCGGCCGTCGACTATCGCGTGGCCGACCTGCTGGACCTCCCGCGCGAGTGGGAGGGCGCGTTCGACCTCGTCGTCGAGATCATCACGGTGCAGTCGCTGCCCGAGGAGCTGCGCGGCCCCGCGACGGCGGCCATCGCCGGCACCGTCGCCTCCGGCGGGACGCTGTTCGTGATCTCGGCGATCCGCGACGGCGCGCCCGGGCCCGGGCCGCCGTGGCCGCTCACCCGCGAGCAGGTCGAGGCCTTCGCGGCGGGCGACCTGGAGCTGCGGCGCCTCGACCGCCTCCCGATCCCGGACCTGCCCGGCGAGGGCCGCTGGCGCGCCGAGCTGACGCGGCCCGGCTGAGTACGCGGGCGACCGCGCGGGCACCACACCGAGCATGCCGCTGCGGATCGAGGACTACGCCCTGATCGGCGACACGCAGACCGCGGCGCTCGTCGGGCGCGACGGCTCGATCGACTGGCTGTGCCTGCCGCGGTTCGACTCGCCGGCCTGCTTCGCGGCGCTGCTCGGCGACGCCACGCACGGCCGCTGGCTGCTCGCGCCCGCCGGCGACGTGACGCGCACGGAGCGCCGCTACCGCCCGGGCACGCTCGTGCTCGAGACGGACTTCCACACCGCGGGCGGCGTGCTCCAGGTCGTCGACTCGATGCCGATCCGCGACGAGGCGCCGGACGTCGTGCGCGTCGCGCGCTGCCTCGAGGGGCGGGTCGCCGTCCGCATGGAGCTGGTGCTGCGCTTCGACTTCGGCCACGTCGTGCCGTGGGTGCGGCGCAGCCACGACGGCGGGCTCACGGCGATCGCCGGGCCGGACGCCGTCCACCTCATCCCCGGGCGGCCGACCCGCGGGCAGGACCTCACGACGATCGCGGAGTTCGAGCTCGACGCGGGCGACGAGGTCCCGTTCGTCCTCACGTGGTACCCCTCGCACGAGCAGGAGCCGCTGCCCGTCGACGGGCTGGCCGCGACGGAGGACACGACGTGGTGGTGGGAGGAGTGGACGGCCCGCGCCGAGGCCGGGACGGAGTACGCCGACCTCGTGAAGCGGAGCCTGATCACGCTCAAGGCGCTCACCTACGCGCCGACCGGCGGGATCGTCGCGGCGCCGACGACGTCGCTCCCCGAGGCGATCGGCGGGGTGCGCAACTGGGACTACCGCTTCTGCTGGGTGCGGGACGCGACGCTGACGCTCCAGGCGCTCATGCACGCGGGCTACATGGAGGAGGCGCGGGCGTGGCGCGACTGGCTGCTGCGCGCCGTCGCGGGCTCGCCCTCGGAGATGCAGATCATGTACGGGCCGGCGGGGGAGCGGCGGCTGACCGAGCTCGAGCTCCCGTGGCTGCCGGGCTACGAGGGCTCCGCGCCGGTGCGGATCGGCAACGCCGCCTCGGGCCAGTTCCAGCTCGACGTGTACGGCGAGCTGATGGACGCGCTGCTGCAGGGGCGCGAGGGCGGCCTGCCGCCCGAGGAGGCGTCGTGGCGGCTGCAGCTCGCGCTGCTCGACTTCCTCGAGGGGGAGTGGGACAAGCCCGACGAGGGGATCTGGGAGGTCCGCGGCGAGCGGCGGCACTTCGTGCACTCGAAGGTCATGGCGTGGGTCGCGTTCGACCGCGGCGTCCGCACGGCGGAGCGTTTCCAACCGGGCGACGGGCCGGTCGACCGCTGGCGCGAGCTGCGCGACCGCATCCACCGCGAGGTCTGCGAGCAGGGGTTCGACGCGGAGCGGGGGACGTTCACCCAGTCCTACGGCTCGCGGGGGCTCGACGCGGCCACGCTGATGATCCCGCTCGTGGGCTTCCTGCCGCCCGGCGACGAGCGCGTCGCCGGCACCGTCGACGCGATCCAGCGCGAGCTCGTCCACGACGGCTTCGTGATGCGCTACGACACCGCCGAGGCCGACGACGGCCTCCCGCCCGGGGAGGGCGCGTTCCTGCCGTGCTCGTTCTGGCTGGCGGACTGCCTGGCGATGATCGGCCGGCGCGACGAGGCCGCCGAGCTGTTCGGCCGGCTCGCGGGCCTCGCGAACGACGTCGGCCTGCTCGCGGAGGAGTACGACCCGCGCCGCGGCCGCCTCGTCGGCAACTTCCCGCAGGCGTTCACGCACGTGGGGCTCGTGAACACCGCGATGCACCTCGACCGCACGCGCCCGTCGCCCGCCGTGGCCCGGGCCGAACGCCAAGGAGTGAAACGCTGATGCGCGCCATCACCCTCGAGCCGGGCGTCACGGACTCGGCCGACCTGGAGGAGATGCCGGAGCCCGGGCCGTCGGAGGGGTCGATCCTCGTCGACGGCGTGGCGCTCGGGATCTGCGGGACCGACGCGGAGATCGTCCACGGCGACTACGGCGAGGCGCCGCCCGGCGCCGAGCGGCTGATCCTCGGCCACGAGTCGCTCGGCCGGGTGGCCGAGGCGCCCGCGGGGAGCGGCTTCGCGCCCGGCGACCTGCTCGTCGGCATCGTGCGCCGCCCCGATCCCGAGCCGTGCCCGTCGTGCGCGGCGGGGGAGTGGGACTTCTGCCGCAACGGCCGCTACACCGAGCGGGGCATCAAGGCGCTTCACGGCTTCGGCTCGGAGCGCTGGCGGATCGAGCCGGAGTTCGCCGTGAAGCTCGACCCGTCGCTGGGGCTGCTCGGCGTGCTGATGGAGCCGACCACGATCGTGGCCAAGGCCTGGGAGCAGATCGACCGGATCGCGCAGCGGGCGACGATCGCGCCGCAGCGGGTGCTCGTGACCGGCGCCGGCCCGATCGGGCTCCTCGCCGCGCTGCTCGCGCGGCAGCGCGGTCTGGAGGTGCACGTGCTCGACCGCGCGACGGACGGGCCGAAGCCGGGGCTCGTCCGCGACCTCGGCGGCACCTACACGACCGCCGGCGTGCTGGATCTCGACCCGCCGCCGGACGTGATCGTCGAGGCGACCGGCGCGTCGCAGATCATCGTCGACGCCATGTCGTACACCGCGGCCAACGGGAT
The DNA here is from genome assembly GCA_040510855.1 of Solirubrobacteraceae bacterium. Classification (GTDB taxonomy): domain Bacteria; phylum Actinomycetota; class Thermoleophilia; order Solirubrobacterales; family Solirubrobacteraceae; genus DASQMT01. Next base: position 4,332 of record JBEVIG010000148.1, on the reverse strand, counting down.
CGTGTGCCTGACGGGCATCTCCTCCGGCGGTCACAAGCTCGAGCTCGACGCCGGCGTGCTCAACCGCAACATCGTGCTCGAGAACGACGTCGTCTTCGGCTCGGTCAACGCGAACCGCCGCCACTACGAGGCGGCCGCGGCGGCGCTGACGGCCGCCGACCGCGCGTGGCTGGAGCGCCTCATCACCCGCCGGGTGCCGCTCGGCGAGTGGCGCTCGGCGCTCACGCGACAGCCCGATGACATCAAGGTCGTGGTCGAGCTCGGCGGGTAGCTTTCGGTTCGCCGGTGGACATATCGGCTCGGACGCCCTTGCGTGCGTCCGGCCGGTGCAGTTTGATCCGGCGCGGCCTCGGGGCGAGGCGACAATTCATGGCGGGAGGAGGGTCCCACATGCGACGACGCGGTCTCATGACCGTGCCGGTGGTCCTGGTAGCGCTGCTCGGCGGCGCGACGACGGCTTCTGCAGCCGACTCGTTGAAGATGTACCGGGTCACGGTGGACGAGGAGAGCGTGGGCGCGCTCTCAGGGCTGGGGGTGGACCTCGGTCACACGGGCTACAAGGCATCGCTCGACCGGGCGCAGACGATCTTCGTCGACCTGCTCGACAAGCAGGCGGCGGCCGCGCGGGCGGACGGGCTCGCGCTCGATGAGGTCGTGCCGGGGCCGCACGTGTCCGAGACGCAGATCGCGAAGCGCCTCGCCGCGGACGACGGCGTGGCGGCCGCCGCGGTCGAGAAGCCGGAGACGGGCGGCGACTCGCCGAACGTCTTCTACGACGTCTTCCGCTCCTACTCGGAGCCGGGCGGCATCAAGGACGAGATGACGGCGCTGGCGGCGCAGTACCGCGGCATTGCCAAGCTCGTCGTGATCGGCCAGAGCGGCCAGGGCCAGCCGATCGTGGCCCTCAAGGTCACCCAGGACGCGCGCAACGTCGCCGACGGCGCGCGCCCGGCGATGCTCTTCTCCGCCGTCAACCACGCCCGCGAGTGGATCGCGGCCGAGGTCGGCCGGCGGATGCCGACGTGGTGGCTCGAGCACGCGGACGACCCCGAGGTCGCCGAGCTCCTGCGCCGCAACGAGCTGTGGTTCCTGCCCATCCAGAACCCGGACGGCTACGACTACACGTTCACCTGCGGCATCGGCTTCCGCACCGCGAGCAACCAGATGTGCGGCGCGACGCTGGTGACGGATCCGGCGGATCCGCTCCGCGGCACGTACGTCTACAAGACGGCCGACGGCATCGTCCGCGCGCCGAACGCGGCGCAGCCCGATCCGGCGCTGCGCATGCCGACCCAGCGCCTGTGGCGCAAGACGGTGCGCGACAACGACGGCAACGGCACGTACGGCGACGGCCAGGACGGCGTCGACCCGAACCGCAACTACCCGACGGCGTGGAACCTCGACGGCGAGGGCGCGAGCAACACGCCCGGCGGTCAGACATACCGCGGCCCGTTCCCGCTCTCGGAGACGGAGGACCTCGCGTACGACCGGCTGCTGCGGAAGATCACGCCCGAGGCGGTCATCAACTACCACTCGGCGGCGCAGCTGCTGCTCTACCCGTTCGGCTACATCACCGACGTCTACGCCGACGACGACCCGTGGTTCAAGGCGATCACCGGCACGGACGGCGACGCGGCGGTCGACCCGTACATCTCGCAGCGGTCCTCGGACCTCTACATCACGAACGGCGAGACGACGGACCACGCGTACAACAAGTACGGCTCCATGTCGTGGACGCCCGAGCTCGACGAGTGCGAGACGGCGGCCGGCGGCACGTTCTGCTCCGGCGGGTCGGGCTTCACGTTCCCGGACGACGAGGGCAAGGTCGAGGCGGTCTTCGAGAAGAACCTCGACTTCGCGCGCAACGTCGCCGCGACGACGCTCGACCGCGACCGGCCGGACCGCCCGCGCAACGCGACGGACGACGAGACGCAGTACCAGGTCAAGGGCTCGCCGGACATCGAGCCGACCCGGTTCAACGTGTCCTACGGCGCGTCCCAGACGCTCGAGGCCACCGCGCGCCGGATCCTTGGCCCGGTGGACTTCGTGACCCAGGTCGCGACCGGCCCGGGCGGCGGCTCGCGCACCCTGACGCTGCGCGGGGAGCCGTGGAAGGGCGGCGAGCGCTTCGGCGACCTCCGCGGCAAGTACTACCAGCGGGTGCGAACGCAGGTCCCGGCGGACTTCGTCCAACCGGGGACGGCGCAGACGCCGCGGCCGCTCGTCGCGGGCGACGTGGTCAACGTCCGCGTGATCGCGGGCTCGCAGCAGCAGCGGTTCTCCTACCGCGTGGTCTCCACGCGCCAGGGCGCGGCGAAGCGCGTGCTCGTGGTGGCGGCCGAGGACTACACCGGCCTGTCGCCGAACAAGACGCCGTACGACGACGCGCCGCGGTACCTCGACGCGCACAAGGCGGCGCTCGAGGCCAACGGCTACGCCGTCGAGACGTTCGACGTCGACGCGCCGCCGCCCGGCCCGAACGGGGCCGCGGCGTCGAAGCAGATCTCCGACCTCGGGGTGCTCTCGCACTTCGACGCGGTCCTCTACTACACGGGCGACGACCTGCTCCCGCAGGCGGCCGGCCAGGGCGTGACGTCCGAGAACTACCGGCGCCTCGGCGACACGCCGAACGCGCAGGGCCAGTACGCCCTCACCGGGTCCCAGCACCTCACGACCTGGGGCGTCCGCAACGCGCAGATGCTGCGCAACTACATGAACGACGGCGGCAAGGTGCTGTTCACGGGCCGCAACGGCTGGGTCCAGCAGACGAGCACCGGCACCGGCCTGAACACGTACTCGGGCTACACCTGGTGGCAGGAGCCCGTGTACGGCTTCGACTACCCGCCGGACCAGGCCGGCGACGACGACCGTCCGCACACGGCCTTCTTCCGTGAGCTGGACATCTCGAACGACTGGGGCCAGTGGTGGCTCGGCGTGGCGGCCCGCCAGGGCGGCGTCGGCACGACGACGAACCTCCCGGTCGTCCAGACGAGCGGCACCGGCGGGATCCTCGACGGCATGGCGCCGTTCGCCGTCGACGACTCGGCGGGCAGCGGCGGGACGCTCGAGCCGTCGCAGAACCCGGCGACGGGGGCGTCCGACGCCCGGCCGAAGGCGCCGACGCGCCTGCGGTCGATCTCGAGCGTGCTGCCGGCGGTGGATCCGCAGCGGCCGTTCCGCCAGGAGCGGGTGGAGGCCGACTACGTCGGCCAGACGACCGCCAACGGCGGCGCGATCATCTCGACGCGCGACTCCGTCTCCGTCGGCTTCGGCCTGGAGCAGCTCGCCGGGTCGGTCCGGCAGGAGCTCGTGCGGCGGATGATGCTGCACCTGCTGCCCACGGGGGCGGACACGACCGCGCCGCAGGTCACGTGGCTGCGGCCCGGCGACGGGGCGACGGTCGACGCCGCCGACCCGGTCGAGATCGAGGTCGAGGCCTGGGACGAGCGGGGCGACATGAAGGAGGTCCGGCTCTCCGTCGACGGCGAGCTGGTCCAGCGGAAGGTCTCCTTCCCGTTCCAGATGCGCTGGTACCCGGAGGCCGGGGACGTCGGCTCGACCAAGACGCTCGTCGTCGAGGCCGAGGACAAGGCCGGCAACCTCGTCAGCTCGACGCGCTCGATCACGGTCGGGAACGCCTCCGCGCTGGAGGAGTCGCCGCTGCCGACGGGCGTCACGACGCTCATGGGCAAGCCGCAGGTCGGCGAGACGCTCACCTGCGTCCCGTCCGGCTTCTCCGGCAACGGCGTGGAGCTGGGCTACGAGTGGCTCCGCGACGGCACGGCGATCGCCGGCGCCGACGAGGCGTCCTACGCGCTCGCGGACGCCGACCAGGGCCGCGAGGTCGCCTGCCGCGTCACCGCCACCAACGGCGCGGGCGACGCCGACTCGACGTCGGGGTCGCTGACGGTCTCGGCGGCGGCGGGCGAAGGCCCGCAGGGTCCCGGGGGCCCGCAGGGCCCCGCGGGCCCGGCCGGCCCGGCGGGTCCGATCGGCCCGGTGGGCCCGGCGGGCCCGGCCGGCCAGCGCGGACCGCGCGGGCCGCAGGGCGACACGCCGATCGTGCGCATCAGGTGCAAGCAGGTCTCGAGGCGCAAGATCGAGTGCGTGGTGCGCGTGAAGGACGCCCGGACGGCGACCAAGGCGTCGGCCAGGGTCAAGGGCGCGCGGAAGTCCGTGACGAAGCGCGGCGCCGGCAAGGTCCGGATCCGCGTCACGTCGCGCAAGCGCGTCTCGAGGTCCACGCGCGTCGTGGTCCGCTACGTGGCGGGCTCGACCGAGGGCCGCGTGATCGTCAAGGTCGCGCCGCGCTAGCAGCCGGTCAGCGGCGCC
>JBEVIG010000147.1:0-24534 GCA_040510855.1 Solirubrobacteraceae bacterium | reverse complement strand
CGACGCGGCTCGAGGGCAGCGGCCACGGGCTGACGGGCATGCGCGAGCGCGTGCGCGTGTTCGGCGGCGAGCTGCACGCCGGCCGGCGGCGCGGCGGCGGGTTCGAGGTCCGGGCGATGCTGCCGCTGCAGTCCGAGGACGAGGCGGCGCTGGTGGCGGGGGCGAAGACGTGACGAGCGGCGGCCCCCTGCGGATCCTGATCGCCGACGACCAGGCGCTCGTCCGCGCCGGCTTCAAGATGATCCTCGACGCCGAGGACGACCTCGACGTGGTCGGCGAGGCGGCCGACGGCGCGGCCGCGGTCGAGCTCGCGCGGCGGCTCAAGCCCGACGTCGTGCTGATGGACATCCGTATGCCCGAGCTCGACGGCATCGAGGCCACGCGGCGGGTCGTGGCGCTCGACGCCGAGACGCCCGTGCGCGTGCTGATGCTCACCACGTTCGACCTCAACGAGTACGTCTACGAGGCGCTGCGGGCGGGGGCGAGCGGCTTCCTGCTCAAGGACGTGCCGCCCGAGCAGCTCGCGGCCGGCATCCGGATCGTCGCGCAGGGCGAGGCGCTGCTCGCGCCGTCGATCACCAAGCGGCTGGTCCAGGAGTTCGCGGCCGCCGCGCCGATCTCCGCGCCGCCGCCGAAGGGGCTCGACGAGCTGACGGCGCGCGAGCTCGAGGTCTTCCGGCTGATCGCCCGCGGCCTCTCCAACGCGGAGATCGCGGCGGAGCTGATCGTGAGCGAGACGACGGTGAAGACGCACGTGGCCCGGGTGCTGATGAAGCTCGGGCTGCGCGACCGCGTGCAGGCGGTCGTGCTGGCGTACGAGGCCGGGATCGCGGTACCGGGGCGGGGCGGCTAGTCGCGCGGGTACGCTCCCGCGCCATGCGCACCGCCCTGCTCGCCGTCCTCCTCGCCCTCGGCCTCGCCGCCCCCTCCTCCGCGGCCGTCATCCAGACGTACAAGGGCGCACCCGGTCCGGGGCCGGCGAAGTACGACAAGGTCCTCGTGGAGCAGTTCGGGCCGGCGTCCGCCAGGACGGTGCTGGTGCTCGTGCCGGGCACCCAGGGCGGCGCGGGCGACTACGCGATGCTCGGGCCGGAGATCGCCGGCCGCGTCTCCGACCTCCAGGTCTGGGCGATGGACCGTCGCTCGTACCAGCTCGAGGACACGACGGGCTTCGACACGGGCGACGCGGACGAGGCGTTCCGGTACTACCTCGGGGGCGGCGGCTTCGCCCCGCCCACGGACGCCGACACGCCGTGGGCGCGCAAGTGGGGGCTGAAGCTCGCGCTCGAGGACCTGCGGCGCGTCGTGAAGCAGGCCGGCAAGGGCGGCCGCAGGGTCATCCTCGGGGGCCATTCGCTCGGCGCGTCCGAGGCAGTCGCCTACGCGGCGTGGGACTTCAAGGGCAAGCCGGGCTGGAAGGACCTCGACGGGCTCGTCCTCATCGACGGCGGCCTGCGCGGGACGTTCGACGAGGCCGACCTCGACCAGGCGAAGCAGCGCCTGGCCGACATCCAGTCGGGCTCGCCGTGGCTCGACCTGCTCGACGCCGGCGTGCCGTGGGCGGCCGGGATCCTGCTCGGCGTGGGCGGCCTCTACGCGTCGAACCTGCCCGACGAGCCCTCGCCCGTGCAGGACTTCGTCCTCCTGCCCGCCGCGTTCAAGCCGCCGTTCCCGGCGACCAACGCGGCGCTGCTCGCGTACGCGTTCGACCGCGACACGAGCGCGGCCGCGCTCCGGCTCCTCCACATCAACGGCGGCTCGCTCGCGACCTCGGGCGCCGTCCGCGGCTGGGTCGACGGCGGCGTGACGCCGGTCGCGCGGCTCGCGAAGTTCGCCGCGCGCTCGCCCGTGAACAGCACGGAGTGGTTCTTCCCGCGGAAGCTCACGCTCGACGTCGACGCGGCGAGCCCGCTGCGGCAGACGAAGGCGGCGCGGTTCCTCGGGCTGCGGCTGAAGCACGCGAAGCGGATCAAGCTCCCGCTCTACGCGTTCCAGACCGACCTGACGGACGGCGGGGTGCTGCGCGGCGCACGGAAGCTGAAGGCGATGTCGCGGATCAAGCGGGCCACGCTGGTCGACGGCGCGCCGGAGCAGAGCCACCTGGACCCGCTGCTCGCGGCGCCGAAGGCCAACGAGTTCCTGAAGACCGTCGTGCCGTTCCTGCGCGGCTTGTGATCCGGGAGGGGAATGCCAGGCGGGTTCGCGCGTCCGGGTGACGAGACCATCCACCCGCTGCACGAACGGACCCCACCATGCAGACCGAAGTCCACCCCACCGCCCGCCGTCGCCGCCGGAACCGCGCGTGGTTCGCGGCGCCCGTCGCCGCCGTCGTCGCGGGGCTCGCGCTCTCCGGGCCGGCGGGCGCGGCCACCACGCCGCTCGGCGGCGCCTCCCTGAACCCCTCGCCGACCGTGGGCGCCGCCCCCCAGGGCATCATCATGAGCGACGGGCGGATCTGCAATCCCCGCTGGGGCTGCTGAGCTAGGACGCCTCCCGGACGACGTCGCGCGCGGGCTTGTCGAAGCGCAGGCCGAGGAACGAGGGGTGGCGCAGGCGGCCGTCGGGCGTCCACTCCATGAAGGCGATCTGGGCGACGAGCTCGGGCTCGACCCAGGTCGCCGCGCGCGGGATCCCCTTCTCGGGCTCGAACGGCGACGTCTCGCGCACGAGCGGCGCGAGGCGCTCCGCCAGGTCCTGCAGCGTCGCCCGGGTGAACCCCGTCCCGACCTTGCCCGCGTAGCGGAGGCGGTCGCCCTCGAAGTGGCCGACGAGCAGCGCGCCGAGATCGGTGCGCGAGCCGCGCGGCGCGGTGAAGCCGCCGACCACGAGCTCCTGGCCCTTGGTGCACTTGAGCTTGAGCCAGTCGCGCGAGCGGGTCGAGACGTAGGGCGTGCCCACGCGCTTGGCGATCAGGCCCTCCCAGCCGTCGCGGCAGGCGTCCGCGAGCAGCGCCGCGCCGTCGCCCGTGACCTGCTCGGTCGTCCGCAGCGGATCGCGCCAGCCGAGCAGGCCCTCGAGCACCGCGCGCCGCTCCTCGAGCGGGAGCTTGCGCACGTCGCGGCCGTCGGCGATCAGCACGTCGAAGACGTAGTAGAAGAGCTCGCTGCCCTCGCCCCCGCCGAAGCGGTCGCGGTCGCCGACGAAGGCGACGGCCTCGCCGTCGATCACGAACCGGTCGGCCGGATCGGCGTCGAGCGCCTCCGCGATCGCCGGGTAGCGCTCATTGAGCGAGAGCTCGTTGCGGGAGTACAGCTTCGTGTGCCCGCCGGCCTTGACCGCCAGGCAGCGGATGCCGTCCAGCTTGCGTTCGAAGACCCACTCCGGCCCCGCCGGCCGGTCGGCGGTGAGCACCGCCTTCATCGGGGTCACGAACGCCGGCCGCACGGTCAGCCGCGGGCGTCCGGCGGCTCGGCGAACGCGATCGCGTTCCCGTCCGGGTCCGGGATCTTCGTGTGGCGGACGCCGTTGGAGTAGGTCTCGACCGGCTCGTACGCGATGCCGCGCGCCGCGAGGCCCTCGAGCAGCGCGTCGAGGCCCGAGACGGCGAACGTGATCCGGCCGGCGCCCGCCTGCGCGGCGTTCGGCTCGATGAAGAGCGTCGCGTGCTCGTCGACGTCCCAGAGGATCTCCTCGCCCGCGCGCATGTCGGGGTCGCGGCCGAAGAAGCGGGTGTACCAGTCGATCCCCCGCTCCAGGTCGGAGACGGGGACGCCGGCGATGAGCTGGGTGATCACAGCGACGCCCCCAGCTCCTCGGCCACGTCGAGCAGCCGCTCGATGTCCTCGGCCTCGGTGCGGAAGTTGACGATGCAGGCCCGGAGGCCGAAGCGCCCGTCGATGACGGCGTTCGAGCAGTAGACGCGCCCGTCGGCGTGGATCGCCGTCATCAGCCGCTCGTTGTGGCGGTCGAGCTCCTCCTCGCTGCCCGTCCACCCGCGCGGGCGGTGCCGGAAGCAGCAGATCGACAGCCGCGGCGGGCACATCAGCTCCCATTCCTCGCGCTCCCCGGCGAGCTCGCCGAGGTAGGCGGCGAGCGCGACGTCGTGCTCGATCCGCCGGGCGTAGGCGGCGCGGCCGTGGGCGAGCAGCGAGATCCAGACCTTCAGCGCCGCGAAGCCGCGCGAGAACTGCGGCCCGTGCATGGCGAAGTCGATGCCCTGGCGCACGGCGTCGTCCATCCAGATGTAGGACGCGTCGGCGTGGAACGAGCGCGAGAGGTGGCCGAAGTCGCGCAGCAGCACGCAGCCCGCGGACTGCGGCGTGTACATCCACTTGTGCGGGTCGACGGCGATCGAATCGGCGTGCTCCGTGCCCGCGAGCAGCGGCCGCAGCGTGTCGGAGAGCACGACCGCGCCGCCGTACGCGGCGTCGACGTGGAGCCAGGCGCCGTGCTCGCGCGCGAGCGCGGCGAGCTCCGGGATCGGGTCGACGGAGCCGGTGGTCGTCGTGCCGGCCGTCGCGGAGACGGCGAGCGGGAGCACGCCGGCGGCGACGTCGCGCTCGAGCGCGTCGCGCAGCGCGTCCCCGTGCATCCGCTGCTCGCCGTCGACGGCGATCGCCCGCACGCAGTCGGCGCCGAGCCCGAGCATGTCCGCCGCCCGGCGGATGACGACGTGCGCCTCCTCCGAGGCGTAGATCGCGACCGGCCCGGCGGCCGCGACGCCGCGGTCGCGGACCTCGATCCCCAACCGCTGGTCGCGCGCGCACTTCAGCCCGACGAAGTTCGCCATCGCGCCGCCGGTCATGATCATCCCGCCGGCGCCCTCGGGCAGCCCGAAGCGCGACGCCAGCCAGCGCGTGAGGTGCAGCTCGATCTCGGCCGCGCCCGGCCCGAGCCGGTAGCCGCCCAGGCACTGGTTCAGCCCCGCGGCCAGGAACTCCGCGGCCGCGCCCGGGACCGTCCCCGCGCCGGTGATGTAGGCGAAGTACGCGGGGTGGCCCATGTGCAGCGACTGCTCGAAGGTGAGCTCGCGCAGGTGGGCGAGGACCTCCGGCGTCCCCATCGGCTCCTCGGGCACGGGCAGCGCGAGCGCCGCGGCGGTCTCGGCGGGCTCGCGCTCGCGCGTGACGAGCTCGTCAGGGAGCCGCTCGAGCAGCTCCGTCCACAGGTCGAGGACGCCCGCGCCGAGCTCGCGCGCCTGCTCGGGGCTCCAGGCGAGGTCGGTGACGGGCGCGGGGCGATCGGCCATCGGCGCACCCTAGCCAGTCGCCGTGTGCGGCGGTGTGTGCGCGTCAGTCCTGCCGGACGAGGTCCGCGATCGTGCGCGCGACGTAGAGCACCGCGAGCACGAAGAAGGCCGCGCCGATCGCCGCGCGGACCTGGTCCTCGCTCATCGGCGTCCGCTTCGAGACGGGCTCGGCGACGCCGTCCGCCAGCTTCTCCCGCCAGCCCTGCAGCCCGGCCTGCCCCGCCTTCGTCGCCGTCGTCATGGCGCCACCTCCACGGTCGTTTGCCGTGGTCCTTCCCGCCATGGAGCGGTCGTCAACCCAGATCGGGGTGCGGGAGCCGCCGCTCGAGGTCGACGACCCCCGGCGCGGTCGCCATGTAGGTGTCCATGTCGACGATCCGCATCCCCGCCTCGAGCAGCGCCTGCAGCCCCGGATGCGGGCCGCCGACCGTGAGCTTCACGACGCCGTGCGCGGCGGAGGCGGCGCGCACCAGCGCGAGCAGGTCGTCGGCGCCTGCGACCGCCGGGCCGAGCAGGACGGCGTCGCCGGACGGGCGCAGCACCGCGGTCCCCTCCCCCGCCCGGATCGCGTACGCGCCCGTCCCGGCGAGGAAGGCGAGCGCCGCGGGCCGGCCGGCCGGCACCGCCTCGACGGCGATCCGCCCGGCCTCGCCGCCGCCGGGCACGGCGCCCTTCAGGTAGAGCATCGGCGCGAGCGGCCGCAGGCCGGTGCGGGTGTAGAGGGGGAGCGCGCGCGGGTCGGCCGAGGCGAGCGTCGTGCGCACGCCGGCGGCCGGGAACGCGGCGGCGAGCAGCGCCTTCCCGGTCCCGCGGCCGAGCGCGTCCGGATCGACGAAGAGGTCGGTGAGGTGGACGACGCCGCCGTCGTCGGCGATGCCGCAGAAGCCCGTGATCCCGCCGCCGTCCTCGCGCGCGATCCACAGCCCGCCGGAGGCGAGCAGGTGGTCGAGCCAGTCGGGCCGCGCCGGCCACTCGCCCAGCAGCCCGTAGCGACCGGCGAGCGCGCGGACCGACGGCAGGTCGTCCGCCACGGCTTGCCGGATCGCCATATGGGTAGCTTCGCACCCGCATGAGCACCGCGACGTCCGTGCCCGTCACCCGCGACCTCGAGCTCGAGGGCGACGACGCGCTGGAGACGCTGCGCGCGACGGGGCGCCGCCGGCTCGCCGTCGACGCCTTCGACCGCTTCCGGGCCGCCGACGGCTTCAGCCACGCGCGGGCGCTCGCCTTCCAGTTCGCGCTCACGCTCGTCCCGGCCCTGATCGCCGTGATCGGGCTGGCGACCGCGCTCGACCAGGACACGTTCACGCGGATCGTCCGCGAGGTGCTGCTCGAGATGTCGCCCGGCTCGGCCGGCGACCTGATCACGGAGGCGCTCGACCAGGGCAGCTCCGGCGGGCGGACCGCCGTGCTCCTCGGCGGGCTCGCGACGCTCGTCGCGGGCACCGGCGCGTTCGGCCAGCTCGAGCGCGGCGCGAACCGGATCTACGGCGTCGAGCGCGACCGGCCGCCGCTGCGCAAGTACGCCGTCGCGTTCGGGCTGATGGTCACCGCCGGCGGCGCGACGCTCCTGGCCGCGGTGCTGCTCGTCGCGGGCGAGGCGCTCGCCGACGCCGCGGGCTGGGGCCGGGCGTTCGAGGTCCTGCGCTGGCCGCTCACGATCGCGCTGGTGGTGACGGCGCTGGCGCTGCTGTTCGAGATCGCGCCCCGCCGCCGCCAGCCCGAGCCGTCGTGGCTCGCCGTCGGCTCCGGCCTCGCGGCGGTCCTCTGGCTGCTCTTCACCGGCGCGCTCGCCGCCTGGATCGGCGCCACGGAGAACTTCGGCGCCACCTATGGGCCGCTCGCGGGCACGATCGCGATCCTGCTCTGGACGTTCCTGACCGCGGTCGCGCTGCTGCTCGGCCTCGCGTTCGCCGCCCAGCTCGAGGCGGTGCGGGCGGGCGTGACCGCGACGCGGGTCGCGCGCGAGGAGAACTAGAGCCGCTTGCGGTAGGCGCGCATCGTCGCGTGGGAGAAGTCGCCGTGCGTGCGGTCGCGCATGGCAGCCACCTGCTCCTCGTGGTACGGGCTGGAGAGGCTCTCCGCGTGCCCGATCACGTCGCGCGTGCGGATCCCGTAGCGGGCCTGGAGCCAGCGAGTGAGCGCGAGCGAGGAGCGCCGCATCGCGCGGCGGCCCATCACGTCGGCGTCGGACACCCCGACGTGCTCGATGCCGATCGCGGTGTGGTTCAGACCGACGGTGTGGCGGCAGCGCCACTTGAGCGGGACGAGCTGGTGGATCGTGCCGTCGCGGTCGATGACGAAGTGCGCGCAGACGCCGGGGCGCTCGCCGAACTCGACGTCGGGCGCGTTCGCCGCGAACGTGTTCCAGGTCGACGAGTACGACGTCGTCGCCGTGAAGTGCTCGACGATGACCTTCGGGTCGCGGAGTCGCGCGACCGGCGAGCCGTAGTGGCGCTTGGAGTAGGCGCGCATCTGCGCCCGGCGCGCGTCGCCGAACGGGATCCGGTCCCACTCGATGTCCGGCCTGGCCGCGCTGACCGTCCCGACCGGGCGGCCGAGCCGCTCGGCGACGTCGAGCACCGCCCGCGCGTGCCGGCGGGCCGCGCCCGGGGAGAGCTCGCCCGCGGGGAGCTCGACCACGAACGCGGTCGCCCCGGGATCGCGGTGGTTCTGCCAGCTCGAGACCGTGCCGCGGTAGAAGGGCAGCCAGCGCGCCGGGAGCCCGACGCGGCGGCCGTAGGACCGGATGGCGGCGTTGCGCGTGTTGCGCTCGAGCGACACGAGCCGCATGTGCTGGTGGTAGTAGAGCGTCAGCGCCGGGTCGATCTCCTCGACGAGCCGCTGGATCGCCCGCGTCTCGGGCTCGCTCGCCGCCGCGCGCCCCGGGAAGTACGTGTCGAACGCGCGCCCGCCGCCGCGCCAGCGGAACGGGAAGTTGCGGTTGAGGTCGACGCCGCGGGCGTTCTGGCGCGTGCCGATCAGCGCGCCGTCCGGGTTCATCGTGCGCACGAGCCACAGCTGCACGCCGGGCGGCGGCTCGAGCTTGCGCAGCCGCGCGACGACGGCGTGGCCGGCCGTCTCGTTCCCGTGGATGGAGCCGACGACGAGGACGCGGACGGGCGCCTCGGGATCGCCCGCGCGCGTGAGCGTGAGCGGGCGGTCGAGCACGGAGCGGCCGAACGTCTCGGCCGCCTGGGCGGGTGCCGTCGCGCCAAGGAGCAGCGCGATCGCGGCGACGACGAATTTCACCGCAAGATCGTGGCACGTCCTGCGTTGGGGCCTGTGGGTGCCATCCCCACGCGGGGCCGGCCGTACCGGGGGGTCGGCCGGCCCCGCAGCCGATACCGTCCTGCCGGATGCACGTCGTGATCGTCGGCGCCGGCACCTTCGGCGCGTCCCTGGCCTGGTGGCTCGCCCGTGCCGGCGAGCAGGTGACGCTGGTCGACCAGTTCGAGCCCGGCGACCCGCGCGCCTCCTCCGGCGGGGAGTCGCGGCTGCTGCGCAGCGCGCACGGCCCGCACGCCGACTACACCGCCTCCGCGCGCCGCGCGCGGACGCTCTGGCGCGAGCTCGAGGCGGAGTCCGGCGAGGACCTCTACCTGGAGTGCGGGCTGACCTGGTTCGCCCAGCGCGACGACGCGTGGGAGGCGCAGAGCATCCCGGTGCTCGCCGCGCAGGGCATCCCGCACCAGCGGCTCGCGCCCGACGACGGCGCGCTGCTCTTCCCCTCCTGGGACCCGTCTGGCCTGCGGTTCCTGCTGCACGAGCCGGAGGCCGGCGTCCTGCGCGCCCAGCGCGCGGTGCAGACGCTGGCGCGCCGGGCGGCCGGCCACGGCGCGGCGGTGCTTCGCGGCCGCGCGACGCCGGACGGCCGGGCCGCGCGGCTCGAGGACGGCCGGGTGCTGGAGGGGGACGTCGTGGTCTGGGCCTGCGGGCCGTGGCTGCCGAAGCTCTTCCCCGAGCACGCGCCCGTGCGCCCCGTGCTGGCGGAGCTGTTCTTCCTCGACGGCGGCGTGCCGTGGCGCGACCCGTCGATCCCCGCCTTCGTCGATCTCGACTCCGCGTTCTACGGCACCCACGACCTCGACGGGCTCGGGGTCAAGATGGCCCCCGACTTCGACGGCCCGCCGCTCGACGCCGACGCGCCGCTGCCGCCGGCGGGCGAGGCGCGCCTCGACGTCACCCGCAAGGCGCTCGAGTGCCGCTTCCCGGCGCTCGCCGCCGCGCCGCTGCTGCACTCGAAGACCTGCCGCTACGAGCCGTCGATCGACTCGCACTTCATCGCCGCCGAGCACCCGGAGGAGCCGGGCGTGTGGCTGCTCGGCGGCGGCTCCGGCCACGGCTTCAAGCACGGGCCGGCGATGGCGGAGCGGCTGGCCCCCGCACTGCGCGGCGAGGCCGGCCTGCCGGGGCACTTCGGGCTGGGCGAGCGCGTCGCGCGCGACGCGCGCTTCCCCATCCCCGCGGACGACTAGCCCAGTCGCCGCCGGATAGTGTCGGTCCATGCACGACTACGTCATCGTCGGCGCCGGCTCTGCCGGCTGCGCGCTCGCCGCGCGCCTCACGGAGGACCCCGCGGTGCGTGTGCTCCTGATCGAGGCCGGGCCGCCGGACACCGAGCAGGCCCTCCACATCCCGGTCGCCTTCTCGCAGCTCTACCGCACGCCGTTCGACTGGGACTACGCGTCGGGCCCGGAGCCCGCGCTGGACGGGCGCGAGATCTACGTGCCGCGCGGCCGCGTGCTCGGCGGCTCCTCGTCGCTCAACGCGATGATCTACATCCGCGGCAACCGCCGCGACTACGCGGAGTGGGGCGCCGGCTGGGGCTGGGACGACGTGCTGCCCTACTTCAAGCGCGCGGAGGACAACGAGCGCGGGGCGGACGCGCTCCACGGGACGGGAGGCCCGCTCACCGTGAGCGACGGGCGCTCGCGCAACCCGCTCTCCGCCGCGTGGGTCGAGGCCGCCGCGGCCGCCGGGCTCCCGCGCACGGACGACTTCAACGGCGCCGAGCAGGACGGGGTCGGCTTCTACCAGCTCACCCAGCGCGGCGGCATGCGCTGCTCGGCGGCGGTCGCGTACCTGCACCCGGCGCTCCAGCGCCCGAACCTGACGCTGCTGCCAGGCGCGCTCGTCACGCGCGTGCTGCTCGAGGGCGGCCGGGCGACCGGCGTCGAGGCGATCGTCGACGGCGCGCCGCAGGCGCTGCGGGCCGAGCGCGAGGTCGTGCTCAGCGCCGGCGCCTACAACTCGCCGCAGCTGCTCATGCTCTCCGGCGCCGGGCCCGCCGAGCACCTGCGCGACCACGGCGTCGAGGTCGTGCTCGACCAGCCCGCGATCGGCGCCGGGCTCCAGGACCACATCAACGCCGGGATCATCATGCGCACCGGCGCGGAGTCGCTCATGACCGCCGAGTCGGAGGCGAACGTCGCGCTGTTGCAGGCGGAGGGCCGCGGGCCGCTGACCTCGAACATCGCCGAGGCTGGCGGGTTCTGGCGCACGCGCGACGGCCTCGACGCGCCCGACGTGCAGTTCCACATGGCGCCGGTGATGTTCCACGAGGAGGGGCTGGTGCCGCCGACGGAGCACGCCTGGTCGGTCGGCGCGTGCGTGCTGCGTCCCGAGGGCCGGGGCGAGGTCCGGCTGCGCTCGGCCGACCCGGCGGCCAAGCCGCGGATCCTGTCGCGGTACCTCGACGGCGAGCGCGACTGGGCGAGCATGGTCGCCGCGGTCCGGCTGCTGATGGAGACCACGCGGCGGGAGCCGATCGCGGGCATGTCGACCGGGCCGTTCCAGGCGCCGGCGTCCGACGGCGACGAGGACGTGCGCGCGCACGTCCGCGCGGTCGCGCACTGCCTCTACCACCCCGTCGGGACCTGCGCGCTGGGCACCGTCGTCGACGCCGAGCTGCGCGTGCGCGGCCTCGAGGGGCTGCGGGTCGTGGACGCGTCGGTGATGCCGTCCGTGCCGCGCGGGAACACGAACGCGCCGGCGATCATGATCGCCGAGCGCGCCGCCGACCTGCTCGCCGGGCGGACGCCCGCGCGCGCCGCGGAGGCGGCCGCATGACGTAGCCGGGAATGTACGCCCGGGGTCGCGCGTCCTCGCCGGTGACGGACTCTCCCCGATCCCGAAGGAGCCCCCACCTCATGCAGTTCCCCTCCCGCAGGGCGCGCGTCGCCCTGCTCGCAGGCGTCGGCGTCCTGGCCGTCGCCGCTCCCGCCTCCGCGGCCCCGACCACGGACTTCGACGCGGCGACCGGCAAGCTCACGATCGGCTTCGCGGCCGGCGACGACGTCGAGGTCACCGTGGACGGCGGCAAGGTCGCGGTGAACGGCGCCGCCTCCACCACGGACGCCGACGACGTCAAGTCGCTCGAGGTCCGCGAGGACGCCGCCGGCACCGAGGTCAACACGGTCGACCTCTCCGCGGTCACCGCCGCCGGCTTCCCGCAGCTCGCGAGCACGCTCGTGCGCGCCGAGGGCGGCAACGACGAGATCACGGGCACGCAGCTGACCGACCGCATCGAGGGCGGCCGCGGTGACGACGTGATGCGCGGCGCCGACGGCGACGACACCCTCGTGTGGCGCAACGGCGAGGGCACCGACGACATGTTCGGCGGCGACGGCGTCGACACGATCGAGAACAACGGCGCCGACACCGCTTCCCCCGTGCGCGACGAGGTCTACACGGTCGCGACGGTCGCGGGCGGCGGCTTCAAGTTCTCGCGGCTCCCGAACCCGGCCGTGCCCGCCCCGGGCGGCGCCTTCGACCTGAACGTCAAGGGCGCGGAGAAGTACGTCAACAACATGCTCGGCGGGAACGACAAGTTCTCGACGCTCGATCCGGCCACGCCGGTCACGGGCATCGCCGTGACGCTGAACGGCGGCGAGGGCGACGACGCGCTCACGGGCACGGACGGCGCCGACGTGCTCAACGGCGACGCGGGCGACGACACGCTCGTCGGCTTCAAGGGCAACGACACCCACGCCGGCGGCGAGGGCGACGACCTCATGGTCTGGAACCCCGGCGACGGCTCGGACAGGATGGACGGCGAGGCCGGCAACGACACCGCGCAGGACAACGGCGGCGCCGCCCCTGAGCACTTCGTCGTCTCCGCGCAGGGCCAGCGGGTCACCGCGACGCGCGACAACCTCGCGCCCTTCTTCCTCGACATCGGGACGACCGAGACGCTCGATCTCAACGCCAACGGCGGCGACGACCTCGTCGAGGTCGAGAACGGCGTCAAGACGCTCATCAAGGTCGACGCGAACCTCGGCGACGGCAACGACGCGATCGAGGCCGACAACGACTCCGCCGACCTCATCGACGGCGCGGCGGGCACGGACTCCGCCACGGTCGACGCGACCGACACCGTCGCGAACGTCGAGAACGTCCAGGGTCAGGACACGAAGAAGCCGAAGGTGAAGATCAAGTCCAAGACCCTGAAGGTCAAGAACGGCAAGGCGGCCGTGAAGGTGAGCTGCCCGGCGGGCGAGTCCGTCTGCGACGGCAAGATCGTGATCAAGCGCGGCGGCAAGGCCGTCGGCTCGGTCAAGACGAAGCTGGCCGGCGGGAAGACGAAGACCTTCAAGGTCCAGCTCAAGCGCACGACGCGCATCGCGCTCGCCCAGGACGACGACAAGACCCTCTCGGTGAAGGTCGTCGTCACCGCCCAGGACGAGGCGGGCAACACGGCGAAGACGACCAAGGCGACGAAGCTCAAGGGCTAGCCGCCCGCCGTCATCGCAGCCGCACGGACGCCGCGAAGGGCCGCCATGAGGCGGCCCTTCGTCGTGAAGGCCGCGTGGGAAGTTCGTTGCACGAGCGCACCAATCGCGCACCTGGCCGGTTGGGGACCTTCGAGAGAAAGCGACACCGACCGCGCGCCGTGCGTCATCCGGCGCGCTCGAGAGGAGCCGTATGACACTCAGGAGGACCCTGCTCTCCGGAGCAGCAGTCGCCGCGGCCGCCGCCGGCCCCGGCGCGGCGGGCGCGCTCGCCTCCGAGCCGCCCGCGTGGGTGGCCAACGCCGACGGCATCACGGCGATCGACACCGCGAGCAACACGGCCGGCGGGTCGATCGGCACCGGCGCCCAGGCGCGCGCCGTCGCGCTCAACCCCGCGGGCACCGTCGCCTATGTCGTCAACGCCGGCGCGGGCACGGTCACGCCGGTCAACACGGCGAACAACACCGCGGGCGCCGCGATCACGGTCGGCGGCGTGCCGAGCGCGATCGCCGTGACGCCCGACGGCAAGACCGCGTTCGTCGCCAATTCCGGCACGGACAACGTCACCCCGATCGACCTCGCCGACAACACCGCGGGCGCCGCGATCGCCGTCGGCGACGCGCCGAGCGCCATCGGCATCACGCCCGACGGCAAGACCGCCTACGTGGCCGACAACGGCGCCGACACGGTCACCCCGATCGACGTCGCCGCGCGCACCGCCGGCGCCACGATCGCCGTCGGCGACGGCCCGAGCGGCATCGCCGTCACGCCCGACGGCGCGAAGGCCTTCGTGACCAACAGCGGCTCGGACGACGTCACGCCGATCACCGTCGCCGGCAACGCGCCCGGCGCGGCGATCGCCGTCGGCGATGCCCCGAGCGCCGTGGCCGTCACCCCCGGCGGCGGCAAGGGCTACGTCGCCAACAGCGGCGACGACACCGTGACGCCGCTCGACACGGCCGCCAACACGGCGGGCGCCGCCATCGGCGTCGGCGACGCGCCCTCCGCGGTCGCGATCACGCCGGACGGCGACAGGGCGTACGTCGCCAACGGCGGCGGCGGCGTGACGCCGATCGCCACGGCGAACAACGCCGCCGGCGCCGCGATCGGCACGCCGGGCGCCGCCCGCGGCATCGCGGTCACGCCCGACCAGGCGCCGGAGGCGAAGCTGACCGCGAAGCCGGCGGGGGCGGGCCAGGCGACCACGTTCGACGCCTCCGGGACGACCGCGAAGTTCGGCGAGGTCGCGAGCTACGCGTGGGACTTCGGCGACGGCGCCAAGACCACGACGAACGGCCCGACCACGAGCCACACCTACGCCAAGGACGGCATCTACGAGGTCAAGGTGACGGCGACGACGAGCAACGGCACGTCGACCCCGCTCGTCTTCACCGGCCAGACCGTGCAGCGCAACGGCGGCCCGGCCGCCACGGGCGCGCTGCGGATCGCCGTCGGCATCCTGTGCGGCAAGCAGGTCCCGACGATCGTCGGCACGGACGGTGACGACACGATCACCGGGACGAGCGGCGACGACGTGATCCTCGCCCTCGGCGGCAACGACAAGGCCGAGGGCGGCGCCGGCGAGGACCGCATCTGCGGCGGCGACGGCAACGACACGCTGCTCGGGAACGCGGACGACGACCGCCTCTTCGGCGGCGCCGGCGACGACGCCGTCAAGGGCGGCACCGGCAACGACCGCCTCCAGGGCAACGAGGGCCGTGACGCGCTGTCGGGCCGCCAGGGCAACGACTACGTCAACGGCGGCAAGGACGCCGACGAGCTGCTCGGCGGCTCGGGCACCGACCAGATCCTCGGCAAGATCGGCGACGACACGATCCGCTCGGGCAAGGGCGACGACCGCGCGCAGGGCAACCTGGGCGACGACCGCATCTACGGCGGCAGCGGCGACGACCTGCTCGAGGGCCTCAAGGACGACGACCGCATCCAGGGCGGCACGGGCGACGACGTCCTCCGCGGCGGCGACGGCGACGACCGCCTCCAGGGCGGCCTCGGCGACGACCGCCTCGAGGGCGGGCCCGGCGTCGACCGCCTGATCGGCGGCCCGGGGCGCGACACGCGCCGCAGCTAGCCGCTGGGACCGGGGCCGCCGCGCGCGCGGCGGCCCCGGATCTCATTCGACCCAGCCGCGCTGCACCGCCCAGCGGCTGAGCTCGTGGCGGTTGGAGAGCTGGAGCTTGCGCAGAACGGCGGAGACGTGGGCCTCGACGGTCTTGGACGAGATGCCCAGCCGCAGTGCGATCTCCTTGTAGAGGTAGCCGCGCGCGATGTGCCGCAGGACCTCGCGCTCGCGCGCCGTGAGCTGGTCGAGCTCCGGATCGGCCGGCGCCGCGGCGGGGGTGGGTCCCCCGCCACCCGCGAACGCGTCGAGCACGAACCCGGCGAGCCGCGGGGAGAACACCGCGTCGCCGCCCGCGACCCGGCGCACCGCGTCGGCCAGCTCCGGGCCCGAGATCGTCTTCGTGACGTAGCCGCGCGCCCCCGCGCGGATGATCGAGATCACGTCGTCGGGCGCGTCGGAGACGCTGAGGGCGAGAAAGCGGATCGCCGGGCGCTGCGGCGCGACGCCGCGGATCACCTCCGCCCCGCCGCCGTCGGGCATCTGCACGTCGAGCAGCACGACGTCGGGCTCGAGCTCGAGCACGCAGCTCACGGCCTCGCCGACCGAGCCGGCGTCGCCGACGACGTCGACGAGCCCGTCGAGCTCGGCGCGGACGCCCGCGCGGAACAGCGCGTGGTCGTCGACGATCACGACGCGCGGCCCGCTCACGGCTGCATCACCAGCTCGACCTCGGTGCCCTCGCCGGGGCTCGTGTGGATGGCGGCCCGGCCTCCGTGGCGCTCCATTCGGCCCAGCACCGACTCGCGCAGCCCGCGCCGGTCGGCGGGCACGGCGGCGAGCTCGAACCCGGGCCCGCGGTCGCGGACGAAGACCTCGATGCGGTCGCCGCCGACCTCGGCGTAGACGCTGATCGCCGCCTCGGGGGCGAACTTCACCGCATTGAGCACAGCCTCGCGCGTCGCGGCCACCAGCGCCCCCGCCTTCTCGTCGAGTGGCCGGTCGCCGACCGCCACGACATCCACCGGCACGCCGTGCGCGTCCTCGACCTCCGCCACCGCCGCCTCGAGCGCCGCGGCGAACGAGCTCGCCGAGGAGCGCGCGGCGCCGTCGTTGAGCCACGAGCGCAGCTCGCGCTCCTGGCGCCGGGCGAGCGTGGCGACCTCGCGCGGGTCGTCGGCGCGCTTCTGCATCAGCGCGAGCGTCTGGAGCACGGAGTCGTGCAGGTGCGCGGCCAGCTCGGCGCGCTCCTGGGAGCGGATCCGCTCCTCCCGCTCGTCGTCCAGGCCGCGCACGAGCCGGAGCCACCACGGCGCAAGGATGAGCCCGAGCGCGACGACGACGACCAGCACGGCGAGCACGACGTCCTTCGCCGCCACCAGCGCGTCGTTGAGCCAGAGGAACACGAAGCCGGCGCCGATCACGAGCGTCGCGCCGAGGGCGACGAGGCTCAGCGACGGCCGCGCGAGCCGGAACTGGCGCCGCGGCCGCCCGGCGCCGCCGCCGGGCCGCGCCCGCGCCTCGGGCGGCGGCTCGACCATCTCGGCGCCCTGCGACTGGCGCCAGATCAGCGCCGCGCCGCCGCCGGCGAGCAGCACAGGCCAGACCAGCGCGTCGCCGAACCAGATGCCCCACGCCCGGAACAGCAGGAGGACGGCGAGCGTGAGGAACACGACGCCGCCGACCACCTGCCATGTCTGCCGCTGCGAGGACACCTGCGCGTGATGCTACGGGCGCTTGCGCGGCGGGCCCGTGAGCCCGGCGGCCAGCAGGATCCCGCCGATGACGGCGAACGCGACGGGGAGGAAGTAGTCCCAGCCGAGCTCGATCACCTCGGCCTGGTCGAGCATGAGCAGGGCGCCGAGCGCGATGATCAGCAGGCCGCCGATCAGCGACGCCGGGTCGTAGCCGGGCCTGGGGCTCATCGGCAGACCTCGCGCATCACCGGCGGGGCGGGCGCCCGCACGTCGTCGTGCCAGCCGTCGAAGCCGTTGCCGATGAACACCTCGCTGTTGCCGACACGGAGCGCGCCGAGGCCGATGTCGGCGACGACATGGAGCTCGGGCCGGCCGGCGGCGATCGGGAACCGGTCCTCGATCTCGAGGTCGACCCCACCCTCCTCGCCGCCGTCCGGCGGCTCGTACGCGCCCATCGAGATGTCGGCGTCCGTGGTCACACAGGTGCCGTCGGCGATCAGCACCTGGATCTCGCCCATGCCGATCTTCACCGGCAGCGTCGTGCGCCCGGGCGGGAGGTCGACGTTCCGCAGGTCGACCCGCATCTCCCCGGCGCCCATCTCGTAGCCGTCCTCGACCTCGGCGACGGTCGCCGGCCTGAAGTGCCGCTCGCCCCACGTGCCGCGCACGTCGAGGTCGGTGGCCGCGACGGCGCCGAGCGGGAGCGCGAGCACCAGCGCGGGGAGCGCGAGCCAGCGCGCGCCGCCGCGGAACGCGCCGGCGATCATGCCGATGCCGCAGGCGATGACGAGGCCGGCGACGGCGATGCCGCCGCCGAGCGCGGTGCCCGCGGCCGCGGCGACGAACCCGCCCGCGGCGAGCGCGAGCAGCGCGATGGCGATCGCGATCTTCACCGCGACGCGGCCCGCGCTCGGCGTGTCCCGCTCGCGCAGGACGCGCAGCAGCAGGTACACGACGACGCCCGCCACGGCGAGCAGCGGGATGCCGGGTCCCCACGCCCAGCCCGGGAGCAGGATGGCGAGGCCGGCGACGACCAGAAGCCCAGCGCCGACCGTCCGGGCGAGGCCCCACTGGAGCGGCGACTCGTCCGGGTCGTCGGAGGGCATGAAGATGAGCCCGGCGAGGTAGAGGACGATGCCCAGGCCGCCCGCGAAGGTCAGGATCACGAACGTGATGCGGATGGCCAGCGGGTCGATCTCGAGCCGCCGGCCGATGCCGCCGGCGACGCCGGCGATCATGCGGTCGGAGCTGGAGCGCACCCAGCGGCGGTGGTCATCGTCGCGCGGCGGCTGCGGCGGGGGCTGCTCCTCGGTCGGGGGAGTGGGCGGCGGGGAGGTCATGGCGAGCACTCTGGCGCGCCGGGGCCGTCCCGGCCATCCGGAATTGCCCTATGAGGGAAACCCTGAGGGACGCGCCGGCTAGGGCGCGGGCGGCGCGACGGCGAGGTGGACGACCTTCGTCTGCGTCACCTCGTCCAGCAGCTCGGGCCCGTAGCCGAAGCCGTGCCCGGAGAAGCGGCGGGCCTGGGCGGCGGCGCCGGGGGCGCCGCCGAACGCAGCGTTGACCTTGACCGTGCCGACGTCGAGCTCGCGCCACGCGCGCTGGGCGTTCGCGTGCGACGGTGTCAGCACGACGGCGGAGAGGCCGTACTCGCCGCGGTTGGCCTCCTCGAGCGCCGCCGCGAACGAGCTGACGACGCGGACGGCCGCCACGGGGCCGAACGTCTCCTGCACCACGACCGGCGCGTCGCCGGGCGGGCCGACCAGCACGGTCGGCGGGTAGAAGCAGCCCGGGCCGTCCGGCACCTCGCCGCCCGCGTGGAGCACCGCGCCGTTGTGGACGGCGTCCTCGACCTGGTTGTGGACCCAGTCGCGCTGGTCCTCGTCGATCAGCGGACCCATCTCCGACGCGGGGTCACGCGGGTCGCCCAGCTCGATCGCGTCAGCGCGGCGCGCGAGCGCCTCGATGAACGGCTCGGCGACGTCGCGGTGCACGAAGATGCGCTCGACGCTCGTCGCGACCTGGCCGGCGTTCGCCCACGCGCCCAGCGCGGCCTGCTCCGCCGCCCACTCGGGGTCGACGCCCGCGTCGATCAGCATCGCGTCCTTGCCGCCGAGGCGCAGGACCACCTTGCGGAACCGGTCGGCGCAGGCGTCGAGCACCTCGCGGCCGGTCTGGACCGTGCCGGTGAAGAGGACGAGGTCCACGCGCGGGTGCGCGGCCAGCGGGCGGCCGGCGCGGGAGTCGCCCTGCACGAGCTGCAGGACGTCGCCCAGGTCGAGCAGCTCGACCAGCCGCTCGCCGGCGAGCGGCGCCTTCTCCGACGGCTTGTAGACGACCGTGTTGCCCGTGACGAGCGCGGCGGCGATCTGCCCGCAGGCGATCGCGATCGGGTCGTTCCACGGCACGAGCAGGGCGACGACGCCGCGCGGCTCGTGGACCATCAGGTCGGCCGCCTCCCAGCTCCCCTGCAGGCTGCGCCCGCGATGGAGCGGGCCGAGCTCCGCGTACAGCTCGATCGCCGCGATGCCGGCCTCGACGCGGCCGAGCGAGTCGGCGAGCGGCTTGCCGCCCTCGCGGGTGGCGAGCTCGGCGAGGTCCTCGGCCGCGGCACGGAGCCGCCGGGCGGCGGCCTTGAGCGCGTACGCGCGCTCGGCCGGCGGGGTGCGCGCCCACGCGGGCTGCGCGGCGCGGGCGGCGCGGACGGCGGCGTCGACGGCCTCCGCCGAACCGGCGGGGATGCGCCCGACCAGCTCGCCCGTGGCGGGGTCGAGCACATCGAGGGCCGGGGCTGCGCGGGGCTTCGCGGTCATGGTCTGTGCCGGGGGCATCGCCGTGTGCGTACCCGGGGGCACCGTGTGCGCAACGTCACGGCTTCCGTCAAGCCGAGTCGTATCCTGACGATAAGAGCGATATGACCAGCGAGCGCACCCAGGCATACGGCCGCGTCGTCCGCACCCTCACGGACGTCGGCCCCACCAAGCTGCACGCCATCGAGCAGGAGCAGATCCGCGAGGCCGCGGACACGCTCATCTTCGCCGCCTCCTACGAGGAGGCCCGCGACACCCTGGCCGCGGTCGAGGCCCTCACGGAGCAGCTCGTCGAGTCCGGGCGCTGGACCGAGGAGCGGGCGACCGAGCTCGGGCAGGACCTCATGGCCTGCGGGCCGGTCGCCCCTGTCGCCTAGCCTCAGCCGAACGTCACGTTCTGCGGGTTCTCGGGGTCGATCTTCACCGAGTAGGACGAACCGGGCGCATACGGGCCGAGATCCTGGCCCGCGATGATGTACCGGAGTGAGACCGGGTAGGTCTCGCCGCCCTCGGGCGTCACCTGCAGCTCGAGCTGGGCGACCGTGTTGCCCGCCGCGCGCTCGCCGGAGTCGGTCGCAGACGTGATCACGGCGTTGCCCGAGCGCCCGACCTGGGCGAGCCGCCGGTACTCCTGGCCCTGCGCGTTGACGGCGTTCACGTCGCCCGCCGTCGGCATGGTCATCGCGCCGGTGCCGGCGCCGGACATCGCGTCCTTCATGTTCTTGAACAAGCCCATCGTGGTTCTCCTGTAGGGGTGTGGTGGTGGGGTCAGAGCTCGGAGAGGATCCGCGCCTTCTGGGCCGCGAACTCCTCCTCGGTGAGCACGCCGCGGTCGCGGAGGTCGGCCAGGCGCTCGAGGCGCGCGGCCGGGTCCTGCGACGGGACGATCGGGGTGGTGCCGGGGGTCGCGCCCGCGCCGGTGGCGAAGGCCGCCATGTCCACGGTCAGCGACGACGGGTCCGCCGCGTCGACCTTCACGGGCACGGTCTGCCCGGGCGCGAAGGAGGCGGTCATCAGCCGCGGGACCGGCTGCTGCGTCGTGACCTGGTACGGGTTCATGCCCGGGACCTCGACCGTCATGGTCAGCTCGGCGATCGGCTGCTCGTTCACGGTCGCGCCGGTGTCGGCCATCGCGTCGATGCGCGCCCGCCCAGGGATGCCGGTGGTGAGCAGCCGCTGCTGCTCGCCCATCTGGCCCAGGAGCGCGTTGGCCTGGCGGATCCCGTCGAGCATCCCCGGGCGCTCCGTCTGCTTGGCGCGCTGGTCGAGCTCGGCGAACTCCGGCGACGTGACCGCCTTGAAGAGCTCCTTCTGGTCCTTCCACAGCCCCATCGCGTCCTTGCCTCCTGGTGGGTGGATGTCTGCGGGGTGACGCTATCCCCGGGGAGCCAGGACGAGCAATTGCGCGAAGTGCTTCCCTCAGCGCGCGGGGAGGATCCGGCCGCGCACCTCGCCGAGGCCCGCGCCGCGGAGCACGACCTCGTCGCCGTCGGCCAGGAACGGGCGCGTCGCGCCGTTCCACCCGAGCTCGATCAGCGAGCCGCGCTCGCCCTCCCCAGGCCCTGAGATCGTTCCCGAGCCGAGCAGGTCGCCGGTGCGCAGCGACGCGCCGTTGGCGGTGAGGTGGGCGAGCATCTGCGCCGGGCTCCAGTAGAGCTCGCGCGCGCTGGTGGCGGCGATCCGCTCGCCGTTGAGCTCCACCGCGAGCGCGACGTCGAGCCCCCACGGCGCCTCCGCCAGATAGGGCAGCGGCGCCGGCTCCTGCGGCGGCCGCACGGCGCGGCGCAGCGCGTCGAGCGGCGTCACCCACGCCGAGATCGACGTCGCGAACGACTTGCCGAGGAACGGCCCGAGCGGCCGGTACTCCCACGCCTGCAGGTCGCGCGCGCTCCAGTCGTTGAGCAGCACGACGCCGAAGACGTGCTCGAGCGCGCGCTCGACCGGGACGCGCTCGCCCCGGGCGCTGGGCACCCCGACGACGAAGCCCAGCTCGAGCTCGATGTCGAGCCGCCGGCTCGGCCCGAACGCGGGCTCGCCGTCCTCGCCGAGGTACTGGCCGCACGGGCGCACGACGTCGGTGCCGCTCAGCACGACCGTGCCCGCACGGCCGTGGTAGCCGACCGGCAGCCGCCGCCAGTTGGGCAGCAGCGGCTCGTCGCCCGGCCGCAGGATCCGGCCGAGGTTCGTGGCGTGGTGCTCCGAGGCGTAGAAGTCCGCGAAGTCGGCGACCGCGAACGGCAGGTGCAGCGCGACGTCGCCGAGCGGGTGGCGGTGCGCGTCCGCGCGCGGGTCGCCGCGCAGCGCCCCGAGCGCGTCGCGCGCCGCGGCCCACGCCGCCGGCCCGGCGGCCATGAACGGGTTCAGCACCGGCGCCGCGAACGCGCCGCCGGCCGGGTCGATCAGGCCCGCGTCCGCCAGCCCGGCGAGGTCGAGCACGGCATCGCCCTCGACCGCGCCGGGGCGGGGCGCGCCGCCCGGCGGCGAGAAGACGCCGAAGGAATGGTCCGCGGGCCGCACGCCGCCGGATGATGGCATTGCGCCGCTCGCGGGTACGCACGTCGCGCGATGCCGAGTCGACGCGTACTGCTGCTGGGCGAGGGCGACCTGTCCGAGGAGACCTGCGAGGCGCTGCGCGCCGCCGGGGCGGACGTGGCGCGCCTGGAGGACCCCACGGCCGAGGAGCTCCGCGCGGCGCTGGCGGACGGCGCCGACTCCGTCGCGGTCGTCTCGCGCGACGACGCGTGGCCGCTGCGCGCCGCCCTGCTCGTGCGCCACCTCGACCCCGACGTCCCGATCGTCGCGACGATCTTCGACCCCGCGGCGGGCCACGAGCTGGAGCAGGAGATCGGCAACTGCACGATCACCTCGCTCGCCGACATCGTCGCGCCCACGCTCGCCGGACCGCTGCTCGACGACGACCTGGCGGCGGTGCTCGACGGCCACGGCGTCCGCTGCGCCGACGGCGAACTGCAGCGCGTCGACCTGCCCGAGATCCGCGCGCGCCGCGTCCGCGCCTTCGCCAGCGCGGTCCTCAAGCCGTTCGACCGCAGCGCCGCGCTCGTGTTCTTCGGCGCCGTCGGGCTGCTCTTCATCCTCGTGTTCGAGACGATCGCCGCCGCGCTCGTGCTCGACCAGGCGCTCGTCGACGCCTTCTACGGCGCGGTCAAGACGCTCGTGACCGTCGACCCGAATCCGGAGGTCCAGACGGGGCCGAAGTGGTTCAAGCTCGTGATCTCGGCGAGCATGCTGATCGCCCTCCTGTTCGCGGCGGCGTTCACCGGCGGCCTCGTGGAGCGGCTGATCGGCCGCAACCTCACGGGGCTCGTCGGGCCCCGCGCGGTGCCGCAGTCCGACCACGTGATCGTCGTCGGCCTCGGTCAGGTCGGGCTGCGCCTGTGCCTCGCGCTGCGCGAGACGGGCATGGCCGTGGTCGCCATCGACGACCACCCGGACGGCGAGAACGTCGGCCAGGCGCGCCGCCTCGGGCTGCCGGTCGTGATCGGCCGCGGCGCGGACCCGTCGCTGCTGCGCCGGCTCTCGATCGGCCGGGCGCAGGCGCTCGCCGCCGTCACCGCGGACGACCTCGAGAACATCAAGATCGTGCTCTCCGCCCGCGCGGAGGCGCCCGGGCTCCGCACGCTCCTGCGCGCCGGCGCCAACGCCACGTCGGGCGAGACGCGCTCCCTGGAGCGGCTCGGCCACGTCCGCGACGTGCATCGCATCGGCGCCGTCTACCTCGCCGGCCTCGCGCTCGGCTCGGCGGCCGCGCACGTCGTGGTCGACGGCGACACCGCGCACCTGCGGGACGTCGAGGGCCGCGTCGAGCGCTGCCCCTACCCCGTCGCGGCCTGACCGCGCACGGCATCGCGCAACGGTGCGATCCCGTCCGTCGCGCCTGGACGCCGCGGGGTCGATCAGAGAAGAGGAGCGCTGCGTCAGGAGGGCGAAAAGCCGACACTCCGGAAACTAGGACCCCATGGGGTCCTCAAGGGATGCGCCGATCGTCCGAAAAAGGACCTAGGAGCACTCGCAGGGTGCTCGAAAACCTCGGAAGGAGCAGGGAAAAATGGGCTGGAAGCACTAGTTCCGCTGGTGGGACGACCGCTGCGCGCGCACGCCTCAGTGCCGCGCGGTACGAGCCACCGAGCCTCGCGGCGACTGCCGCTGCAGCTCGGTCTCGAGGTCTTCGTCGTCGGCGTGGTGGAAGTCCACCCCGGACCCCGTGACGACGTCGACGAAGATCTCGACGAAGTGGCGGTCGAGCTGCGTCCCCGAGACGCGACGCAGCTCGGCAACGGCCTCCTCGATGGAGATGGGCGAGCGGTAGGAGTCACGCGCCGTCATCACGTCGAAGCAGTCAGCGACGGAGAGGATCCGGGCGAGCACCGGGATGTCCTCCCCGCTCAGCCGGCGCGGGTAGCCGCGCCCGTCCACCCGCTCGTGGTGGCAGAGCACGATCTCGGCGACCTCCGCGTAGCCGTGGACGCGCTTGACGATGTCGGCCCCGCGCTGGGGGTGCGACCGGATCAGCGCCCAGTCCTCCTCGGTGAGCGTCGAGCCCGTCAGCGTGTGGTCGGGGAAGGTGAACTTGCCGACGTCGTGGAGGAGCCCGGCCGTGTGGACCAGCTCCTGGTCGCGCGGCGGCAGCCCGGCCGCGGCCGCGATCGCCTTGGCGAAGCGCGCGACCGCCGCGGAGTGGCGCGCGGTCATCCGGTCCCGCATCCCGAGCGTCTCGACCATCACGCGGATCACGCCGTGGTGGAGCGCCTCGAGCTCGTCCACCTGCCGGCGCAGCTCGTCACGCTGGCGCTGGGCGTCGACGACCGCCGCCAGCAGGTACCGGTAGGAGAACAGCAGGACGGCGAGCATCGCGATCGCGATCAGGCCGATCTCCTGGTAGGCCAGGACGGTGCCGGCCGTGAGGATGCCCGTCGCGACCTCCCACGGCACCACCGGCAGGTAGAGGGTGCGCACCGCGGCGATCAGGCTCGCGCCGTCGCGCAGGCACAGGTAGCCGACGATCAGCAGG
>JBEVIG010000146.1:0-9093 GCA_040510855.1 Solirubrobacteraceae bacterium | reverse complement strand
GACGAGCTGCACCGCCTCACGCTCAACCTGCTGGAGAACGCGCTCCGCCACACGGACCCGGGCACGGCGGTCGAGGCGACGGTGGAGCGCAGGAACGGCGAGATCGTCCTCTCGGTCGAGGACGACGGCCCGGGCATCCCCTTCGAGCTGCGCGACAAGGTCTTCGAGCGCTTCTTCCGCGGCGCCGGCGACCGCAGCGGGTCGAGCGGCCTCGGGCTCTCGATCGTGCGGGCGGTGGCGCACTCGCACGCCGGCACCGTGTCGCTGGAGGAGCCGCTCGACGGCCGCGGCGCCCGCTTCGTGGTCCGGCTTCCCGCGCGCGCGGCTCGGCCGCGGTAGCCCGAACGCGGTACCGCGCCTCAAGCGGAGGCGTGCGCTGCCGATTCCCCGGGGCGCACTGCCATCCGTCGCAAAGGCGCGTCCATGTCCGAATCCACTTCCCAGCAGCTGGTCGTCTTCAGCCTCGGCGCCGAGGAGTACGCACTCCCCATCGGGGCCGTCCACGAGATCATCCGCTTCACCGAGCCGCGCTCCGTCGCCTCCGAGGTGGCCTGGATCCGCGGCGTCATCGGCCTGCGCGGCAAGATCATCCCGATCTTCGACCTCGCCGCCCGGCTCGAGCTGGCCGCGGGCGACTCGCAGCCGGGCAAGATCGTGATCGTCGAGACCGGCACGGGCCAGGTCGGCGTCATGGTCGACGAGGTCGAGGAGGTCCTGACGACCACCTCCGACCAGCTCGAGGACGTCCCGACCGCCAGCACGGACTCGATCGACGCGATCGCCAAGATCGGCGACCGCCTCGTGATCCTCCTCAACCCCGAGGGCCTCTTCGCGCGCACGGCGTCCGCGGACGACCTCGCCGCCGCCTAGCGGAGCCAGGGCATGTCCGGGGCAGCCACCACGCCACGCCGCGTCGTCGTCGCCGACGACTCCCGCCTGATGCGGCGGATGCTGTCCGACGCGCTCGGCCGGCAGGGCTTCGAGGTGGTGGGCACCGCCGCCGACGGCGACGAGGCGCTCGAGCAGTGCCGCCTGCACCGCCCCGACGCGCTGACGCTCGACCTCCACATGCCGGGCCTCGACGGCCTCGGCGTGCTGCGCGCGCTCCGCGACGGCAAGGCCGAGCCCGTCCCGGTCGTGGTCGTCTCCGCGTTCTCCCCCGCCCAGGGCGCCTACGCCGTCGACGCGCTCGCCGAGGGCGCGTTCGAGCTGGTCGCCAAGCCCGGCTTCGGCGAGCCGCTCGAGACGTTCACCGCGGAGCTGGGCCGCAAGGTCACCGCCGCCGCGCACGCCCCGAGGGTCCGCCGCGCGAACACCCGGACGCTCGCCCGCCGGCCCGCTCCCCCGGCGCCCGCCGCACCCGCGAGCCTCCTCGCCGCCCGCCGCACGGCCTCGGGGAAGCTGCTCGTCATCGCCTCCTCGACCGGCGGCCCGCGCGCGCTCGCGGAGCTGGTGCCCCAGCTGCCCGCTGCGATCGGCGCCGGCGGCGTGATCGTCCAGCACATGCCCTCCGGCTTCACCGCGTCGCTCGCCCAGCGGCTCGACAACGCCGCGCAGCTCGGCGTCCGCGAGGCCC
Source organism: Solirubrobacteraceae bacterium (assembly GCA_040510855.1). Lineage (GTDB taxonomy): Bacteria > Actinomycetota > Thermoleophilia > Solirubrobacterales > Solirubrobacteraceae > DASQMT01. Next base: position 7,517 of record JBEVIG010000146.1, on the reverse strand, counting down.
GCACCGGCGACGTGCTCGACCCCGGCACGCTGCTGCTCGCCCCCGGCGGCTCGCACCTGCGCCTGGGCGACGACCGCCGCCTGCGGCTCTCCGACGAGGCGCCGGAGGGCGGCCTCAAGCCGCGCGCCGACTTCACGATCCAGGACGCGGCGCGCACGTTCGGCCGCCGGCTGGTCCTCGTCGTGCTCACCGGCATGGGCAAGGACGGCCTCGAGGGCGCCCGCGCCGTCAAGCGCATGGGCGGCCGCGTGCTCGCCGAGGCCGAGTCGACCTGCACCGTCTACGGCATGCCGCGCGCGATCGCCGAGGCGGGCCTCGCCGACGAGGTCCTGCCGCTCGACGCGCTGCCCGCCGCGATCGCGAGGGAGCTCGCATGACCCTCCAGGACGCCGCCCACCGCCCGCTCGTCCCGAAGTTCGCGCCCGCGGACGACTACACGCCGTTCTGCGAGGCCGTCCGCCGGCTCTGCGGCGTCGACCTGCTCCAGTACAAGCGCGGCCAGATGGAGCGGCGGATCCGCACGTGGACCGCCCGCCGCGGCATCGAGGACCTCGGCGCCTACGCCCGCAAGCTCCAGGCCGATCCGGAGGAGCTCGACGCGTTCCTCGACCGCGTCACGATCAACGTCTCCCAGCTCTGGCGCCATCCCGAGCACTGGGCAGCGCTCGAGGGGACGATCCTGCCCGAGCTCGCCGCCGCCGGCCCGCGGATCCGCGCGTGGAGCGCCGGCTGCTCGTACGGCGCGGAGGCCTACACGCTCGCCGCCGTGTGCCGGATGGCGGTCCCGCAGGCGCGCGTGGAGATCAAGGGCACCGACCTCGACCGCCGGATGGTCGCCCGCGCCCGCGAGGGCAAGTTCTCCACGGAGGACGGGCGCGGCGCGCCGCCCGCCGCGCTGCGCCAGTTCTTCCCCGGCGGCCAGGCCGCGCCCGAGCTGCGGCGGATGGTCTCGTTCGAGGTCGGCGACCTGCTGCGGATGCCCGTGCAGAAGGGCGCGTTCGACCTCGTCCTGTGCCGCAACACCGTCATCTACTTCACCGAGGAGGTCCGCGACGCGCTGCATGCGCGGCTCGTGGAGTCGCTCCGCACGGGCGGCTACCTGATCGTGGGCACCTCCGAGCGCGTCGCCGATCCGCGCGGCCTCGGGCTCTCCTCCCCGTTCCACTTCATCTATCGCAAGGACCGCTGACGCATGGACATCTCCGAGTACCTCCCGATGTTCCTTGCCGAGGGGCGCGAGCACCTGCAGGAGCTCAACCTCGCGGTCGTCCGCATCGAGGAGCAGCCCGACGATCCCGAGACGGTCGACGAGATCTTCCGCATCGCCCACTCGCTGAAGGGCATGAGCGCGACGATGGGCTTCGCCGGCATGGCGGCGCTCACCCACGAGATGGAGGACGTCTTCGAGCTGCTGCGCCAGCGCAAGGGCGGGCTGGAGCGCGAGGCCGTCACCGCGCTGCTGCGCTGCCTCGACGCCCTCAGCGAGGCCGTCGAGGCGATCGACGCCACCGGCGAGGAGCGGATCGTCCCCGAGCCGCTGATCGCCGAGCTGCGCGACCTCGTCCGCGACCGCACGCCCGGCCAGGAGGCCGACCGCACCGGCGGCCCGGTCGCCGCCGTGGCCCCCGCCGTCGAGGCGGTCGTCGACCGCCGCGTCGTGCGAATCGACGTCCAGCTCGCGGACGAGGCCCAGATGCCGGCCGTGCGCGCCTACATGGTCCTCAGCGCGCTCGAGGAGAAGGGCGAGCTGGTGAGCTCGGCCCCCGCGCAGGACAACGTCGAGGCCTTCGCCGGCCGCGAGATCCACGTCTGGCTCGCGACGGACGAGGAGCCGGAGGCGCTGGCCGCGCTCGCCGGCGCCGTGCCGGACGTCGCCGCCGTCCAGGCCGCGGTCGAGCTCCCGGAGGCGGCCGAGGAGATGGCGGACGACGAGCCGCGCGCCGCGGCCGCGCCCGCCCCCGGCACGCAGCACAAGTCCAAGGGCTCCTCGACCGTCCGCGTCGACGCAGAGCGGCTCGACCAGCTCATGCACTTCATGGGCGAGCTCGTCCTCAATCGCACCCAGGTCGAGCAGCTCGCCGCGCAGGCCGACGTGCCGGGCCTCTCGCAGGCGGTGCAGAACCTGACCCGCACCTCGCACGCCCTCCAGCAGATGGTCATGCAGGTGCGGATGATCCCCGTGGAGGCCGTCTTCCTCCGCTTCCCCCGGCTGGTCCGCGACCTCTCGACGAAGCTCGACAAGCAGGTCGAGCTGAAGCTCGTCGGCAAGGAGACGGAGCTCGACCGCACGGTGGTCGACATGCTCGGCGACCCGCTCGTGCACCTCGTGCGCAACTCGCTCGACCACGGCCTCGAGCCCGCCGCGGAGCGCGAGGCGGCCGGCAAGCCCGCCACGGGCACGCTCGAGATCTCCGCCCGCCACGCCGGCGGCAACGTGATCATCTCCGTGCGCGACGACGGCCGCGGCATCGACCCGGCCAAGGTCGCGGGCAAGGCGGCCGAGCGCGGCCTGATCGCGCCCGAGCTGGTCGACACGGTCGACGCGAAGGCGGCCGCCGAGCTGCTCTTCCACCCCGGCTTCTCCACCGCCGACGTGACGTCGGACATCTCCGGCCGCGGCGTCGGCATGGATGCGGTCCGCACCGCCGTACGCGAGCTGGGCGGCGAGGTCGTGCTCCACTCCGAGCTCGGCCAGGGCACGACCGCGCAGATCCGCCTGCCGCTGACGCTGGCGATCATGGCCGCGATGCTGGTCGAGGTCGAGGGCCGGCCGTTCGCCGTGCCGATCGACCGCGTCGAGCGGACCGTCCGCTTCGCCGACCACACCGTGCGCTCCGTCGCCGGCCGGCGGATGCTGGTCATGCGCGACGGCGTGCTGCCGATCCTCGACGGCGGGGCGCGCCTGGCGCGCGTCCCCACCCCGGACGCCGACCACGGCGTGGTCGTCCGCACCGCCGACGCGCGCCTGGTGATCTCCGTCACCCGGCTGGTCGGCCAGCACGAGCTCGTGACCCGCCCGCTGCCCGCGGAGGTCGCCGAGCGCGCCGCGCTCTCCGGCGGCGCCGTGCTGGCCGACGGCTCCATCGCCCTGATCGTGGACTGCGACGCGCTCGGCGAGGGCGCGGCGCCGCGCAAGCCCTCCCCTGCCCCGGCCCTCGCCGCCGCCTGAAAGAAGCGAGAAAGGACCCCGTGAGCACCCTCAACGACCTCCAGCTCGACGCGCTGCGCGAGCTGGCCAACATCGGCTCGGGGACGGCGAGCACCGCGCTCTCGTCCATGCTGGGCCGTGCGGTGGACATCTCGGTCCCGACCGCGCAGGCGCTGCCCTTCGCCGACGCGGTCGACGCGGTCGGCCCGGCGGAGAAGCTCGTGACCGGCGTGGTCATCGGCGTCGTCGGCGACATGGAGGCGACGGTGCTGCTGCTCCTGGGCGAGCGCGACGCGGCGACCCTCTGCGGCCTGCTCGGCGTCGACCCCGACGACGAGCTCGCGCCGTCCGCCCTCGGCGAGATCGGCAACATCGTCGGCGCCTCCTACATCAACGCGCTGGGCGCGATGACGGGCCTCGAGATGGAGCCCGAGCCGCCGCAGTCGGCGACGGACATGCTCGGCGCGATCGTCGCGTCGGTCCTCGCGGGCCGCGCCGCGGGCGACGACATCGCCCTCGTGCTCGACTCCGACCTCAAGGTCGAGGGCGAGGACTGCGCGATCTCCTTCCTGCTGGTGCCGACGGCCGGCGGCGTGCAGGAGCTCCTGACCCGCCTCGGACTGGGCGACTGAGATGGCCGCCGAGACCATGGTCCGGATGGGCGAGTTCGCGTGCTCCGCGGTCGCGGGTCAGGTGCTCGTCTCGCTCGGCCTTGGCTCGTGCATCGGCCTCGCGCTCTTGGACAAGCGGGCGGCCGTCGCGGGCCTGGCCCACGTCGTGCTCCCCGCGGCCGAAGGGCGCACGGGCTCCCCCGGCAAGTTCGCCGACACCGCCGTGGAGGCGCTGATCGCCGAGCTCGTGGGGCTGGGCGCGCGGCGGATCGCGCTCGAGGCCGTGCTCGTGGGCGGCGCCAGCATGTTCAAGCTCGGCGGCGGCTCCGGCATGGAGGTCGGCCAGCGCAACGACGAGGCCGTGCGCGCGGAGCTCGCCCGCCTGCGCATCCCCGTCGCCGCGACGGACACGGGCGGCTCGCGCGGCCGCACCATCCGCGTGACGGTCGGCAGTCAGGCCGTCACGTCGCGCGCGGCCGGCGACCAGGAGGTCGCGCTCTACCCCCGGATCCCGGCGGGGGTGGCGGCATGAGCGGCGAGGTCCTGACCCCGGACGCGATCGCGGCCCTCGTCGAGGCCGCGAAGGAGGGCCGGCTGCCCGAGGAGTCGGGTGCCGACCGCGCCCGCCAGCGCCGCATGCGGACGGTCGACTTCACGCGCCCGACGAAGTTCACCACGGACCAGGAGCGGCGGATCAAGCGCGCGCTGGACACGTTCTCGCGCACCGCGGCGACGCGCCTGAGCGCCGAGCTGCGGATGCCGCTGGAGCTCGAGGTCATCAACATGTCCCAGCTCACGTGGGGCAACGCGCACGCCCAGGTGCCGGCGCGCTCCGTCTCCGGGCTCGTCGACGGCGCCGAGGCCGGCTCGCGGCTGCTGATCAGCGCCGAGATGAACCTGGTCATGGCGGCGATCGACCTGCTGCTCGGCGGCGGCGGCGGGCGCGCCGCGGAGCCGGCCCACAAGGAACGGCGCCTCACGGACATCGACTGGGCACTCGCCAAGCACTTCCTCGAGCGCCTGGTCGCCCAGCTCTCGATCGTGTGGTCCGACGTCACGGACGTCGAGCTCTCGCTCTCGAGCCTCGACATGCACCTCGAGACGGCGCAGACCGCCCCGGTCAGCGAGCCCACGCTCGCGCTGACGATGGAGGCGCGGCTCAACGGCGACTCCGCCACGCTCGCGCTGCTGCTCCCCCACGCCGCGATCGCCGGCGTGGCCCACCGCTTCAACTCGCGCGACGACGTCGCCGACCCGGCCTCGGGCGGCTCGCCGGCCGTGCGCGACGCCGTCGGCCGCGTCGAGATGACCGTGCGGGCCGAGGTCGCGGCCGTCGAGCTGCCGATCGAGGACGTCCTCGCGCTCCGGCCGGGCGACGTGCTGAAGCTCGACTCGCGCGCGGACGACGGCGTGACGCTCTACGCCGGCGCCGTGCCGGTCCACAGGGCGCTCCCCGGCCGCAGCGGCGGCCGCCGCGCCGTCCAGATCACGTCCCCGCTGGGAGGGCTGCAGAAATGACCGCCGACGAGGCCCTGGTCAAGCTGGGGCAGTCCACGTCCGAGGCCGTCTGCGGCGTCCTCGAGATGTTCGCGCCGGGGCAGATCACGCCCGGCGACGTCGCCGTCGCGGGCGCCGACCGGCATCCGCTCGAGGGCATCCCGACGCCCGCCGTGGTGACGATGGTCAGCTACGTCGACGGCGTCACGGGCGGCAACCTGTTCGTGATGACCGTGGCCGGCGCGCGCAAGCTCGCCGCGGCCATGATGGGCACCGAGCCCGACCCCGACGGCGGCGCGGCCGAGCTCGACGAGCTCGAGCTCTCCGCGGTCGCCGAGGCGATGAACCAGATGATGGCCTCCGCGGCCGGCGCCGTGAGTGCCGTGCTCGGCACGGAGGTCGAGATCGGCGTGCCCGAGACGCAGACGTTCGCCTCGGCCGAACAGGCCGTCGCCGCCTACGCGCGGACCCCGCACGCCACGCGCGCCGCGGTCTCCGTGTGCGGCGAGCCCTGCCGCCTCGTGCAGCTCGTCCCCAACGCCTTCGTCGTGCGGATGACCCGCGCGCTCGACGAGCTCGGCAGCGAGATCGCCGCGCCGGCCTCCGGCCCCGCCGCCGGCCCGGAGGGCGCCCCGTCGCTCGCCGGCATCCCAGTGCGCGTCGCCGCCGAGCTCGGCCGCGCGCGGATGGCCTCGGCCGAGATCGTCGGCCTGCCGGCCGGCGCGGTCGTCGAGCTCAACCGGCAGGCCGACGAGCCGATCGACCTGTACGTGAACGGCCGGCGCTTCGCGACCGGCCGGCTGATGGTGGTGGACGGCGCCGACTGGGCCGTCCGCATCGAGCGGATCCTTGACCAGAACGACAACGACCCTGCAGAGAAGGAGGTGGCCTAGATGGCCCGAGTGCTCGTCGTGGATGACGCAGCGTTCATGCGCAAGATGGTGACGGACGCCCTGACCAAGGGCGGCCACGAGGTGGTCGGCGAGGCCGGCAACGGAGCGGAGGCGATCGATCGCTTCCAGGAGCTCAAGCCGGACCTGACCACGCTGGACATCACGATGCCCGAGAAGGACGGCATCACCGCCCTCAAGGAGATCATCGAGCTGGATCCCGCCGCCCGCGTGATCATGTGCTCGGCCCTCGGGCAGGAGTCCAAGGTCCTCGAGTCGATCAAGCTCGGCGCGAAGGACTTCGTCGTCAAGCCCTTCCAGGCGGATCGCGTCCTCGACGCGGTCGGCAAGGCGCTGGCCTAGGTCCCGGGAAGCCCGTTCCATGTCCTGGACCCTCGGCCGGAAGCTCGGCGTCGCCTTCGGCGCCGTCTCCCTGGTGTTCATCGCCGCCCTGCTCGTCTCGATCACCTTCACCGGGAAGGCCGACCGTGCGTGGGACGAGACGCTCCGCCTCCAGAAGGGGGCCGACGGCGCGAACCTCCAGATCCAGGGCATCCGCGCGCAGATGCGGGCCCAGGCCCGCCTCGCCGCGACCCTCGACAGCCGCTTCGAGCAGGACTTCGAGGCCGGCGTCGCGCTCTCCAACCGTGGCTCCGCCGCCGTCGAGGCGCTGAACGACCCCGTCGTCGCCCGGATCTCGTCCGAGGCCAACAAGGCCGACCACGGCCACGACGCGGCCGTCGTCGACGACCTCTTCCCCGCCGCCGAGGCGGGCGACCGCGACGCCGCCCTGGCCGCGCTCGCCGCCGCCGACGAGGCCGTGGACGTGATCCTCGCCAAGGCCGAGACGATCGGCGGGCACATCGGCAAGCGCCGCGACGCCGCCGTCGCCGAGGCCCGCGACGCCACGAGCGCCGCCCGGCGCTACAGCCTGCTGGCCGCCGGCCTCGCGCTCGTGCTCGCCGCCGGCCTCGCGTTCGTGCTGATCCGCGGCATCCGCCGCGGCGTGACCACCGTGCTCGACCGCCTCTCCGGCCTCGTCGACGACTGCCGCGAGCTCTCGCAGGCGATCGACGCGACCGCCGCCGGCGACCTCACCGTCTCGATCGCCACGCGCACGCAGCCGATCGACGACCTGGGGAGCGACGAGATCGGCCGGGTGGGCGAGGCCGTCAACGCGATCCGCGAGAGCACCGCGGGGTCCGTCGACGCCTACAACCGCATGCGCGTCGAGCTGCTCGCCATCGTCGGCGAGATGGCCGGCGCCGCCGACGCCGTCGCCGGCGCCTCGCGCGAGATGGCCGCGACGTCGGACGAGTCCGGCCGCGCCGTCGGCGAGATCGCGCACGCCATCGGCGAGATCGCGATCGG
>JBEVIG010000145.1:0-9050 GCA_040510855.1 Solirubrobacteraceae bacterium | reverse complement strand
CGCAGGGGAGGATCTCGACGCCGTCGAAGCGCACGCCGACCGCGCCCGAGGTCTTGACCTCGTCGCCGATCAGCAGCGGCGTCTCCTGATCGGGCGATCGCGCGCTCGCCAGGCCGCCCAGCAGCGGCAGCATAGGCGCGCCCGCGGAGAGCTCGCGCAGCACGGCGTCCGTCGGGAAGGTGAACGGGTCGGCGAGCAGCAGCGCGCCGGCCGCGCCCGAGAGCTCGGGCAGCCCGCTGAGCACGCCGCCGCCGTCGCCCATCGGCTCGACCTCGGCGTGGAACGGCAGCGCCTCGCCACCGTCCAGCGACGCGGCCCAGACGGAGATCGCGGTGCCCTCCTCGACCTCGCGCATCTCGCCGATCACGCCCGCCGCGCCGCAGCCGACCAGCTCGGCCGGCGCGAGCGCCTCGTGGACGCCCTCGAGCGTCGCCTCCGGCGCCGCCAGATGCGCGCCCGAGGCGAACACGACCGCCAGGTCGCACGGCCGCCCGCCGAGCGCGTCGCGTGCCGACGCCGCGGCCTCCGCGGCCCCGAATCGTGCGTCCGGCTCCGTCGACAGCCCGCTCCCGATGCGTACGCCCATGCACCCACTGACCTTACTCGCCGCGCTGCCATGCTCAGGCGCGGTGCCCGCCGCGCTGCCCCTCATCGCGATCTTCGGCCCGACCGGCATCGGCAAGACCGCCGTGGCGGTCGCCGTGGCCGAGCGACTGCGCGCCGAGCGCGGCGAGGATCCCGTCGCGGTCTCGGCCGACGCGCTTCAGCTCTACCGCGGCCTCGAGGTGCTCACCGCCGCGGCCACGCCGCAGCAGCAGGCGCGGCTGGAGCACCGCCTGCTCGGCATCCTGCCGGTCACCGGCCGCGCGACCGCGGGGGAGTTCGCCCGCCTCGCGCACGCCGAGATCGACGCGCTGATCGCCGCGGGTCGCCGGCCGATCGTCGTCGGCGGCACGGGCCTCTACCTCCGCGCCGCGCTCGCCGAGCTCGACCTGCGGCCGCCCGCCGACCCCGGCCGGCGCGAGCACTACGCGCGCCGGCTCGCCGGCGAGGGCGCCCCCGCCCTCCACGCCGAGCTCGCCGACCGCGACCCGCAGGCCGCCGCCGCCACCGCCCCCACGGACTCCCAGCGCATCGTCCGCGCGCTCGAGCTCCCCGACCAGGGCGCGCGCCCGCCGGCGGGCGACCAGCTGTGGACGGAGCACACCCGCCTGCCGACGATCCTCGTGGCCCTGACGCTCGACCGCGAGCTGCTCTACCGCCGCATCGACGCCCGCGTGGAGGCGATGGTCGCCCAGGGCGCCGCCGACGAGGTCTGCCGCGCCCACGCCGCGGGCGCCTCGTCCTCGGTCCGCCAGGCGCTCGGGTTCGAGGAGCTCCTCAGCGGCGACGTCGCGGCCATGCAGCAGCGGACCCGCCGCTACGCGAAGCGCCAGCTCACCTGGCTGCGCAAGCTCCCCGGCGCGCACCACGTCGACCTCACGGACCGCACACCGGACGACGCCGCCCGCGACGTCCTCGCCATGATCCCCTGACCCATGTGGTTCGAGAAATGGCAGGCGCTCGGCAACGACTACCTCATCGTCGAGCGCGACGCACTCCCGTTCGAGCTCACGCCCGAGCGCGTCCGCAGGCTCTGCGACCGGCACACCGGGCCCGGGGGCGACGGTGTGCTCGAGCTCGCGCCGCCCGACGCGCCGGGCTTCGTCGCGCGGCTGCGGATCTTCAACCCCGACGGCTCGGAGGCCGAGCTCTCGGGCAACGGCGCGCGCGAGGCGATCCTCTACCTCCGCCGCGCCGGCTGGACCGACCAGCGCCAGTTCTCGATCCAGACGGTCGCGGGGGAGATCCGCCCGACGATCCTCGGCCCGAGCACGTGCCGCGTCGACATGGGCCGCGCGACGCTGCGCTCGGCCAACTACCCGTCGGGCGACGCCGACGGCACGGGCGAGATCGGCGGCCGCCGCTTCCAGCACGTCACGATCGGCAACCCGCAGTGCGCGATCCGGATCGCCGGCCTCGCGGAGCTCGAGGCGCTCGACCTCGCCGTCGAGGGCCTGCCCGTCGAGCACGACCCGCGGTTCCCGAACCGCACCAACGTCTCCTTCTGGACCCCGACCGGCCCGGCGACGATCCGCGCGCGGATCTTCGAGCGCGGCGTGGGGGAGACGCAGTCGTCGGGCACCGGCGCGTGCGGCGCCGCCGTCGCCTTCGCGCTGCGCGGCGGGGACTCGCCCGTCACCGTCCAGCTCGACGGCGGCGAGCTCGAGGTCGACGTCGACGAGTCGCTCCACGTCGACCTCACCGGCTGGGCCGTCCCGGTCTACCGCGCCGAGGTCTCGCCCGAGCTGCTCGACGAGCTCGCCTAGGCGGCTTCGCGGCCCTCGAGGGCCGCGATCAGCGCCTGCGCGTCGAACGCGCCCGTGTGGCGGACGCCGTTGACGAAGAACGTCGGCGTGCCCGGGACCCCGAGCTCCGTCCCGCTCTCCACGTCGCGCTGCACGCGCTCCGCGTGCGCGCCCGAGTCGATCTCGAGCCGCATCCGGTCGACGTCGAGCCCCGGGATCGCGCCCGCGGCGCGCAGGATGTCCTGAAGCGCGAGCTGACCGCGCAGCCCGAAGAGCGCGTCGTGCATCTCCCAGAAGCGGCCCTGCGCGGCCGCCGCCTCGCTCGCCTCGGCCGCACGGCGCGCGTCGGGGTGCAGCGCATCGAGAGGGAAGTGGCGGTACACGAAGCGCAGCCGGCCGTCGAGCCGGTCGCGCACGCGCCGCAGGATCCCCTGCGCCGCCGTGCAGTACGGGCACTGGAAGTCGCCGTACATGACGAGCTCCAGCGGCGCGTCCGCCGGGCCGTCGACGTGGTCCTCAGGGTCGAGCATCGGCGGGAGATCCTAGAGTCCCGCGTCGCGTGGACGACATCGAGTACCTGCTCCTGCTGCTGCTGGCGGCGATGCTCCTGGTGCGCGTGGCGGAGATCGTCCGGGTGCCCTACCCGGTCATGCTCGTCGTCGGCGGGCTCGCCATCGGGCTCATCCCCGGGCTCCCGGACGTCGAGCTCGACCCCGAGGTCGTGTTCCTGATCTTCCTGCCGCCGCTGCTGCACGCCGCGGGCTGGTACTCGTCGCCGAAGGAGCTGTGGGCGGAGGTGCGGCCGCTCGCCCTCCTCGCCGTGGGCCTCGTGCTCGCGACGATGATCGTCGTCGCCGTCGTCGCCCACGCGATCGTCCCCGGGATGAGCTGGGAGGCGGCGTTCGTGCTGGGTGCGATCGTCGGGCCGACCGATCCCGTCTCCGCCCAGGCGACGTTCTCCCGCCTCGGCGCGCCGGCGCGGATGAGGATGCTGGTCGAGGGCGAGTCGATGATCAACGACGCGACCGCGCTCGTCGCCTTCCGCGTCGCGCTCGCCGCGCTCACGAGCGGCGTGTTCTCGCTGGGCGACGCGCTCCTCGACTTCGTCGTCAGCGCGGCGGGCGGCGCCGCGATCGGCCTGGCCATCGGCTGGCTCTTCACGCGGGCAATCCGCCGCCAGACGAACGAGGCGCTGAGCATCGTGCTCTCCGTCCTCAACGGCTACGCGGGCTACATCGTGGCCGAGGAGGCGCACGTCTCGGGCGTGCTCGGCGCCGTCTTCGCCGGCATCTACTCCGGCTGGTACGCGCACACCGCGCTGGACGCCGGCACGCGGCTGTCGGCGATCGCGTTCTGGCGGGTGCTGGTGCTCGGCCTGGAGGCGATGCTCTTCATCCTGCTCGGCCTCCAGGCGCCGCAGCTCGCGGAGGAGCTCGACGTCGCGCCGCTCGTCGGCCAGGCCGTCGTCGTCGGGCTCGCCGTCATCGCCGTGCGGATGGCCTTCACGCTCGTGCCGCAGGCGGGCTTCGGCGACACGTGGCGCGAGCGGGTGGCGGTCGGCTGGGCGGGCATGCGCGGCGCGATCTCGCTCGCCGCGGCGCTCTCCATCCCGCTCGACGTCCCCGAGCGCCCCGAGATCCTCCTGCTGACCTTCGGCGCGATCTTCGTGACGCTGCTCGGCCAGGGTCTGACGCTCGCGCCCCTGCTGCGCAAGCTGGATCTGCGCGGCGAGGAGCGGTGGTCGCCCGACGAGGCCACGGCCCGGCTCGAGACCGCCCAATCGGCGCTCGACCGGCTGGAGGAGCTCGAGGAGGAGGGCGCCACCGGCGAGCCGGTGCGCCGCCTGCGGGAGCTCTACCGCGGGCGCTTCGCGCTCTGCGTCGCGGTGCTCGGCGGCGGCGAGCTGCCCGAGGACGGCCGGCGCGAGCTCAGGGAGTACGGCGCCATGCGCCGCGAGCTGATCGCGGCCGAGCGCGCGACGCTGATCGAGCTGCGCAACGCGGGGAAGGTCCGCAACGCGCTCGTGCACAAGATCGAGCGCGATCTGGACCTCGACGAGGCGCGGATCCGTCCGCAGTAGGCTGCGGCGGCGATGACGGACGTACTGACCCAGGGCGCGTGGGGCTACGGCCTCGCGACGATCGCCGAGCCCGACGACCGCGTGCTCGACACGTGGTACCCCGACCCGCAGCTCGGGTCCGAACCGCCCGGCCCGGAGTCGCGGCGGCTGGGCCAGAACGAGGGCCCGCACGAGCTCGCGGCGGCGACGGGGCGCGACGAGCGCCGCGGCGTGCGCATCGTCGTCGTGCTCACCGTGATCCCCTCGCTCGCGGACGAGCCGGCCGACGCGCACGACGCCTACCTGCGCCTGCACCTGCTCTCGAACCGGCTGATCACGCCGCACCAGGCGAACCTCTCCGGGATCTTCGGCGTCCTCAACAACGTCGCGTGGTCCACGCACGGGCCCGTCGACCCCGCCGCGCTGGCCGACGTGCGCATGCGCTTCCGAGCCTCCGGCGTGCCCTTCACGGTCACGTCCGTGGACAAGTTCCCGCGGATGACCGACTACGTCGTCCCGCCGGGCGTGCGGATCGCCGACGCCGACCGCGTGCGGCTCGGCGCCCACCTCGCCGAGGGCACGACGGTGATGCACGAGGGCTTCGTGAACTACAACGCGGGCACGCTCGGCACCAGCATGGTCGAGGGACGGATCTCCGCGGGCGTGGTGGTCGGCGACGGGTCCGACGTCGGCGGCGGCGCCTCGATCATGGGCACGCTGAGCGGCGGCGGCACCGAGATCATCTCCGTCGGGGAGCGCTGCCTGCTCGGCGCGAACTCCGGCCTCGGGATCTCGCTCGGCGACGACTGCGTGGTCGAGGCCGGGCTCTACGTGACGGCCGGCTCGCGGGTCACGCTGCCCGACGGCGAGGTGGTGAAGGCCGCCGAGCTGACCGGCGCGAACGGGCTCCTGTTCCGCCGCAACTCGCAGACCGGCGCGATCGAGGCGCTCCCGCGCAGCGGCCGCTGGGGCGGCCTCAACGAGGCGCTACACACGTCGCAGTAGCTCGTCGAGCCGCTCGGCGGCGCGCTCGCACTCCGCGAGCGTCGGAACGAGCGCCAGGCGCAGGTAGCCGCGGCCCGCGTCGCCGAAGAACGAGCCCGGGGCGAGCACGATCCCCGCCTCGAGCAGCCGCGCGGCGAGCAGGTCGGCGTGCTGGCCCGCGTCGAGCCAGAGGAAGAAGGTGGCGTCCCCGCCGGCGCTGCGCAGGCCGTGCGCCTCGAGCACGGGGAGGAGCACGTCGCGCTTGGCGCGGTAGGTCTCGCGGACCGCCTCCACGTGGGCCTCGTCGCCCCAGGCGGCGATCGCCGCGCGCTGGATGAACTCCTGCGGCGCGACGCCGACGTTCGGCCGGTAGCGCTTGAGCAGCGTGATCAGCTCCGGGTCGCCGGCGACGAAGCCAGAGCGGTAGCCGGGCATCGAGGAGCGCTTGGAGAGCGTGTTGAAGACGGCGACGTTGCGCAGGTCGGAGAGCTGGAGGGCCGAGACGGGCGGGGTGCTGCCGAAGTACAGCTCGGAGTACGCCTCGTCGGAGGCGACGACGAAGTCGTGCTCGCGGGCGAGCGCGGCGGCGTGCTCGAACAGCTCGAGCGGGGCGGTGGCCGCCGTCGGGTTGTTCGGGTAGTTGAGCCACAGGACGGCGGTCTCGCGCCAGGTCGACTCCGGCACGGCCGCCAGGTCGGGCAGGAAGCCGTGCTCCTCCGCGAGCGGGAGCTCGACGACCTCGCGGCCCGCGAAGGCGGCGGCGCGCTCGTAGACGGGGTAGGCGGGCGTCGGCGAGACGACGCGGCTCCCGCCCAGCACGGGCACGAGGTGGAAGATCGCCTCCTTGGAGCCGAGCGTGGGGAGGACCTGCGTCTTCGCGTTCAGCGCGGTGCCGAAGCGCCGCTGCACCCACGCCGCGACGGCCTCGCGCAGCTCGGGCAGGCCCTCGGCCGCCGGGTAGGTGGAGAGCGGCCCGACCGCCTCGCCGAGCGCCGCGCGGATGAAGGCCGGCGTCTCCTCGCGCGGCTCGCCCATGCCGAAATCGATCAGGTCGACGCCCGCGGCGAGCAGCCGCCGCTTCTCCTCGGTGAGGCGGACGAACGGGTACGTGCCCATGCCGGTGAGCGCGGGGGCGAGCTTCATGCCACGAACCGCTCCAGCACCTCGTAGGAGCGGACGAGCGCGGCGATCTCGACGGACTCGTCGCGCCGGTGCGCCTGGGCGGGCTCGCCCGGGCCGAAGTTCACCGCGGGGAGGCCGGCCTGGCCGAACTCCGCCACCGGGGTCCACGCCTGCTTGGGCGCCCGCGCCAGGCCGCCGGCGGCGACGAGCGCGTCGACGAGCGGTCCGGACGCGACCGGACCCGACGGCGCGTTGGCGTCGATCCGCAGTGCGCCGTGGCCGGCGCACAGCTCGGCGAGCCGTGCCTCGGCCTCCTGGGGGCCGCGGCCCGGGGCATAGCGGAAGTTCACGTGGCACTCCGTCCGGTCCGGGATCACGTTCATGGCGATCCCACCCGCGATCCGCGTGACGCTCGCCACCTCGACGAACTCGAGGCCCTCGAACGTGCGCGAGAGCGGCGGGTGCGCGGCGAGCGCCTGCACACCGGCGGCGGCGCGCTCGATCGCGTTGTCGGCGAGCCAGGGCCGGGCCGAGTGGCCGGAGCGGCCGTGGAAGGTCCAGGTGGCGTTGATGTTGCCCAGGCAGCCGGCGTGGAGCTCGTTCGAGGTGGGCTCCATCATCACCACGAGCCCGGCGGTGAGCCGCTCGCGCTCGAGCATCGGGGCGAGCGCCGACTCGTGCGCCGGCAGCTCCTCGCGGCCGAAGAACAGGCAGCGCACCGGCGCGCCCGCGAGGGCCAGCTCGAGCGCCACCGCCACCGCGCCCTTCATGTCCGACGCGCCGAGGCCGTGGACGCGGCCGTCGTCGAGCCGGCCCGGCCGGTTGTCCTGCGCCGGGACCGTGTCGAGGTGGCCGGCGAGCAGCACGGGCGCGTCGTCGCGTCCGGCCAGCACGCACGTGTCGCCCAGGTCGCGCACCGGCACGCCGCCCTCGCGGAGCACGTCCGCCACGTGCGCGGCGGCCCGCGCCTCGTCGCGGGACTCCGACGGGATGTCGATCAGCTCGAGCGTCCGCGCGGCGAGCCGCTGGGCGAGGTCAGGCACTGGTCCGCACAATAGTCACCGTGCGGTATTGCGGCGTGGACATCTCGGCCAAGCCCGGCAACCAGCAGCTCGTGACGCTCCACGAGCGGCGCGGGCCCGTGGGCGGGGTGGAGCTCGTGGGGACGTTCTACGCCCCCGGCACCGTCGAGCAGGTCGAGCGCACGATCCGCGGGTTCGGCCGCGGCGAGGCCGTCGTGGCGATCGACGCGCCGTCGGCGCCGCGGCTCGACCTGCTCGCCGCGGGCTCGCCGCTGCGCGACGAGCTCGGGCTGCCCGACGGGCGCTACGAGCGGATGCGGGTCTGCGACGCGCTGCTCTACCGGCGCGGGCTCCCGCTGTACCCCGTGCCGGCCAAGGGCGTGTCGCCGACGGGCTGGGAGCAGTGGATCGGCGTCGGGTTCGAGCTCTTCGAGGCGCTCGCCGACCTCGGGCACTTCCGCCCGGACGGGCCCGGCCCGATGTCGCCGGTCGGGGCGGCCGCGCTGCGCTTCGGCCGGGTGTGCGAGACCTACCCGGACGCGATCTTCTGCGGGCTCCTCGGCCACCGGCCGTCACCCAAGCGGACGCCGTGGGGCCTGCAGCAGCGCATCGCGGCGCTGAAGCTGAAGGGGATCGAGGACGCGGACGGCGGGCTCTGGCACCGCACGCTCGACGAGCTCGACGCGTGTGCGGCCGCCTACGCCGCGTACGCGCTCGCCGCCGGGCTCGGGCTCTGGGTCGGCGCGCCCGAGGAGGGTGTCATCGTGCTGCCCGTCGCCGAGCTCCAGGCCCGCTACGAGAAGCTGCCGCCGCCCGCACGCGCCGCGCTCGCTTGAGCGTCCGGACCTACACTGGGAGCAGTGGAGAAGACCCGTCACGGCCGAACGGCCGAGTCACGGCCCACCGGGCAGCCGAAGGCAGGGCGCGCGAAACAGCGCGCGTACGTCGTCGGCGCGCTGCCCGAGGGCGATCTCGAAGAGCTCAAGGAGCTGCTGCGCACCGCCGGCGTCGCCATCGTCGGCGAGCTGATCCAGCGGCGCGACCAGCCGCACCCGAACCTCTACCTCGGGCCGGGCAAGGTGACCGAGCTCAAGCAGCTCGCCAAGGCCGCGGACGCGAACGTGGTCGCCACGGACGACGAGCTCACGCCGCGCCAGGAGCGCAACCTCGAGAAGGAGCTCGGCATGCCGGTCGTCGACCGGACCACCGTGATCCTCGACATCTTCGCCGGGCACGCCCACTCGGCCGAGGGCAAGCTCCAGGTCGAGCTCGCCCAGCTCGAGTACAACCTCGCCCGCATGCGCGGGCTGTGGACGCACCTCGAGCGGCTCGGCGGCGGCATCGGCACCCGCGGCCCGGGCGAGTCGCAGATCGAGACGGACCGCCGCCTGGCGCGCGACCGGATCTCCGCGCTGCGCCGGCGGCTGCGCGACGTCTCCTCGACCCGTGCGACCCAGCGCGCCGAGCGCGAGCGCGCGCACCTGCCGACGGTCGCCCTCGCGGGCTACACGAACG
>JBEVIG010000144.1:0-20915 GCA_040510855.1 Solirubrobacteraceae bacterium | reverse complement strand
CGGTCGCCCGTCATGAGCCACGCCCAGCGGACACGTCGTCGCCGCCGCGCCGCGGGCGGTGGCAAGAGCAAGGTCTTCCTCGCCTTCATGGTGCTGGGGATCTTCGTCGTGATCGCGGCCCTCGGCGCCGTCGGCTACGTCGTCCACCTGGCCGCCTCGGCGCCCCCGCTCTCGTCGCTCAAGCCGCGCGCCATCGCCGAGAACTCGCGCGTCTACGCCGCCGACGGGACCTCGCTCGGCTTCATCCAGAACGACGAGCTCCACCTCCCGCTCAAGCGCTCGGACATCCCGCAGGTCGTCCGCGACGCGACGATCGCGATCGAGGACGAGCGCTTCTACAAGCACAACGGCGTCGACTACGAGGGCGTCGTCCGCGCCGCGGTGAACAACCTCAACTCGGACAGCCAGCAGGGCGGCTCGACGATCACGATGCAGCTCGTCCGCTCGCTGTACATCTCCAACGAGAAGACGTACACGCGCAAGATCCGCGAGGCCAAGCTGGCGGAGGAGCTCGAGGACGAGCACTCCAAGGAGTGGATCCTCGAGCGCTACCTCGACTCGATCCCGTACGGGACGGTCGGCGGCCAGTCCGCGATCGGCATCAAGGCCGCGGCGAAGATCTACTTCTCCAAGGAGCTCAAGGACCTCAACATCCGCGAGGCCGCGCTGCTCGCCGGCATCCCGCAGGCGACCGACACCTACTCGCCCGTCCGCAACCCGCAGGCGGCGAAGGGTCGCCGCAACGAGGTCATCGGGAAGATGGCCGAGCTCGGGATGATCTCCCCGGAGAAGGCGCGCAAGGCGCAGTCCAAGGGCCTCGGCGTCAACACGTCGCAGTACTTCACGAAGCGCCGCGAGCACTACTTCTTCGACTACGTCAAGGACCAGCTCTTCCGGGAGTACGGCGCGCTGACCGTGCGCACGGGTGGGCTGAAGGTCTACACGACGATCGACCTCAAGAAGCAGGAGGAGGCACGCGCGACGATCGAGCGCCACCTCGCCGGCGTCGGCCCGTCCTCGGCGATCGTGACGATCGACCCGCGCACGGGCTACATCGAGTCGATGGCCTCGTCGGGCGACTACGGCCAGTCGAACTTCAACCTCGCCGCCCAGGGCCACCGGCGCCCGGGCTCGACCTTCAAGGTCATGGCGCTGATGACCGCGCTGCGGATGGGGGTCGACCCCGACCGCACCAGCTACACGTCGCGCTCGCCGACGGTGATCGACGACCCGGCCTACGGTCACATCGACATCAAGACCTACAGCGGTAGCGGCGGCGGCACGATGACCCTGCGCCGCGGCACGCTGCAGTCCGACAACTCCGTCTACATCCAGCTCGCGCTCGACCTCGGCCCGGACGAGGTCGCCAAGACGGCGCGGGACATGGGCATCAAGTCGACGCTCAAGGGCTACCCGGCCGAGACGCTCGGCGGCCTCGAGAACGGCGTCTCGCCGCTGGAGATGGCGACCGCCTACGCGTCGGTCGCCAACGGCGGCCTGCGCGTCCGCCCGACCGCGATCACGAAGATCAAGTTCCCGGACGGCCGCGTGGAGAAGGGCGACTCGCTGCCGCCGCGCTTCCGCGTGAAGCGCACCCGGATCTTCTCCGACGGCGTGGCCGCGAAGGCGACGGAGATCCTCGAGCAGAACCTCACGAGCGGCACCGGCGGCCGCGCCTACGCCTACATGAACGCGTGCCCGGCGGCCGGCAAGACGGGCACCGTGGACGACAACACGGACGCGTGGTTCGTCGGCTTCACGCCGCGCATGTCGACCTCCGTGTGGGTCGGCTACCCGGACAACGAGCTCGTGCCGATGAGCTACCAGTTCTTCGGCGGCCCCGTCGACGGCGGCACGTTCCCGGCCCAGATCTGGGGCGACTACATGAACAACGTCAAGGGCAGCTACTGCGGCGACTTCGCGCCGCCGAAGGAGCCCTTCGTCTCCTCGCCGTTCTTCGGGCGCTACGCCAACTCGGGCGGCAAGCACATGGAGGGCGGCGACGAGGAGGCGGACGCCACCACGACGACGCCGGACGCGACCGACGACACGACGGACGACACGACGGGCGAGACCGCGCCGCCGCCGTCGGACACGGACACGGGCACCGGCTTCGACCCCGGCGCCTACGAGTCGCCGCCGCAGGGCGAGCCCGAGACCGAGACGCCGATCGATCCGGGCCAGGGCGGCGGCGTCGTCGCCCCGCCGCCGGGCTGATCACGCTCGTTCACATCTCGGCGCGCCGCGCTGGTATAACCCCGGCCGACGTGTCCGCCCCGCGGGGCGGGTAGAAGAAGCATGCGGGAAGGCAGTGCCAAGCAGCACCCCTCGCGCATCGATCTGGCAGTGAGGAGGTTGTTGGCATGGCAACTGGTGTCGTCAAGTGGTTCAGCGACGAGAAGGGCTTCGGCTTCATCACCCCCGACGACGGGGGAAAGGATGCATTCGTGCACTTCTCGGGTATCGCTGGTGACGGTTTCCGCACCCTCGCGGAAGGCGCGAAGGTGGAGTACGAGCTCGGCGAGTCCGCCAAGGGCCCGCAGGCAACGAACGTCAGGATCATCTAGCTCTTGGCCAAGGAAGAGAAAGTCGAATTCGAAGGCGAGGTCGTGGAGGCGCTCCCGAACGCGATGTTCCGGGTGCAGCTCGACAACGGCCACGAGGTGCTCGGCCATGTGGCCGGCAAGATGCGGCGCTTCCGCATCCGGATCCTGCCGGGGGATCGGGTGCGGGTCGAGGTCTCCCCGTACGACCTCAACCGCGCGCGGATCGTCTACCGCCATCGATAGCAACCGGCAGGCCCGCCGGCGCGGGCCTGTGCACCCCTGATGCGCGAGCTCGCGCTGATCCGGGCGATCGGCGCGGCGCTCGAGCGCCGCGACGGCGCGCGCGTCGTCCGCTGGATCGGCGACGACGCCGCCGTCGTCCGCGGTGACGCGTACGCCGTGACGTCCGTCGACGTGATGGTCGACGGCACCCACTTCCGGCTCGGCCAGGCCACGCCGGCCGACATCGGCCACCGCGCGCTGGCGGCCGCGCTCTCCGACCTCGCGGCAATGGGCGTCGCCCCCGGCGAGGCGTACCTCGGCGTCGTCCTGCCGCCGCACCTGACCGACGCGCAGGTGCTGGCGCTCCACGAGGGCGCGGAGTCGCTCGCGGCGGCGACCGGCACGACGATCGCCGGCGGCGACATCGTCGCCGGACCGGTGCTGACGCTGTCGGTCACCGTCGTCGGCTGGGCGGGCGCGGACACGCCGCTCGTCGCGCGGTCGGGCGCGCGCCCCGGGGACCTCGTCGGCGTCACCGGCTCGCTCGGCGCCGCCGCGGCCGGCCTCGCGATCCTCGAGGGCCGCGCGCCCGGCGAGCACGGGCTGATCGAGCGCTACCTGCGCCCGCTCCCGCGACTCGCGGAGGGACAGGCGCTCGCCCGCGCCGGCGCGACCGCGATGCTCGACCTCTCGGACGGCATCGCGTCGGACGCCCGGCGGATCGCCGAGGCCAGCGGGGTGCGCCTGGCGCTCGACGCGGGCGCGCTGCCCGTCGCCCCGGGCGTCGCGGCCGTGGCGCAGGCACTGGGCCGGTCGGGCGAGGAGCTCGCCGCCACCGGCGGCGAGGACTTCGAGCTGTGCGTGTGCGTGCCGCCCGAGCGGGCGGCCGCGGCCGAGGCGGTCGGCCTCACCTGGGTCGGCGAAGTGGCCGCGGGGGCCGCGGACGTGGCCTGGCGCGGAGCGCCCTCAGGCGCCCGCGACTGGCACGGCTTCGAGCACTAGTCGCGCAGCGGGGGCCAGGTCCGGCCGGCCACGAGGCGCTCGAGGATCGCCCGGGCGACGGCGTCAGGGTCGACCTCGTAGCGCACCGCGTCGATGCGCTCCTGCTCGCCGTCCTGGTTGCTCGTCGTCCTTGGGTCAGCCACGTGCACTTCTTCCGCCGGGAGCGCTCGTCCGAAGCGCCCCGGCTGGCCGAGCTCGGAAAGCCCGTCCTGCTGCTCGTATCGGAGGGTGGTCTGCATCGCATGAGCAGCATCGGCCGAACTACGAACGTCGCGCATCGGGTCTTGACTCCAACCGCTCATCCGCCCTCCAGCCGGGCGAAGACGACGATGCGCTGGGCCGCCGAGTACAAGGGATGGCAGGCGGTCAGGACGAGCTGCTCGTGACCGACGTCGCGGACCACGCCGACCGCGCTCGGGTCGACGATCCGGGTCCGCTCGACGCGGTAGGTGAGCCGCCCGTAGGGCATCCGCATGACGATCCGGTCGCCGCGCTCGAGGTCGTCGACGTTGCGGAACGGGGCGCCGTACGTGGTCCGGTGGCCGGCGATCGCCACGGTGCTCCCCTCGCCCGGCAGCGCCGTCGACGGGTAGTGGCCCGGGCCCTTGCGCAGGTCGCCGGGGTCCGTGCCCTGGACGACGATCACGTTCAAGCCGATCGAGGGCGCCTCGAGCCGCCCGATCGCCTCGCCGTTCTCGACCCGCCGGCGCAGCGCGCGCGCCTTGAACGCCATCTGGAGCCCGGGATCGGGGAGCCGCGCGAGGACGGTCCGCTCGGCCGGGGTCGGCTCGACCTGCTCGAGCTCCTTCAGCTGGCCCTCGAGCTTGTGCTGCTCGATCGAGGCGTAGAGCGCCGAGACGGGCTCCTTCCACAGCAGCGTCAGCCCGCCGTCGACGAGCAGCAGCAGGCCGCCCGCGATCAGGACCCAGGAGACGAGGCGCTTGATCCTCATCGCCGCAGCGCGGACTCCGTGCCGCCGAGCGAGCCGGGGCCCGCGTACGTCCGCGGGCCGCGGGTCAGGGGCTTCTCCGTCGGCGACTCGCGCGCCACGTGGCGGCGGTCGCGCAGCACGCGCACGAGCAGGGCGAACGCGCCGGTCAGGGCGCCGAGCGCCAGCGCCGCGTAGGCCGAGACGTGCCCGCCCGCCGTGGCCACGAGCCACATCCGCGCGAGCTGCAGCGGCCCGGTGTCGAGCGCGAGCATGCCGTAGACGAGCACGAGCGCCGGCGCCACGAGCCCGGCGAGGAGCGCGAGCCAGCCGACCGCGCCGCGCATCCGCGTCTGCGGCATGCCGAGGAAGAGCCAGAGGTGCGCCGCGGGCAGCAGCAGCGCCGCGGCGTACGGGTTCAGGGCCCAGACCGCGAGCGTCGTCGTGCAGACGATCGCGCCCGCCGCCGCGCCCGCGCCGCCGGCGGCCGCGCTCTCGCTCGTCCCGCCGCGGGTGAGCGCGCGCGTGATCACGACGCCGGCCACGACCGCGAGGGCGACCGAGGCGAGCGCCGCGACCTGCCCGCCGGACAGCTCGAGCACGCCGGGCGCCACGGGGGCGCGCGGCGCGGGGAGCGCGCCCGTGATGCCGAGGACGCGCAGCCACGCCCAGGCGAGCGGGACGGTCGCGCCCGCGGCGAGGGCCCAGCCGAGCCACGCGCCGGTCGCCACCCGCCGGCGGCGGACGCGGAAGAACGCGTCGAGCGCCGCGAGCAGCGCGGGGGCGAGGAGGCACAGCACCAGCACGCGGATGCTCCAGGCCGGGACGACGTTGCGCAAGGTGACCACGCCGGCGGGCTCGCCCTGCCACAACGGCTCGACCTCGGCGTCGCCGGCACCGGTGCGGCCGGCCTCGTCGATCACCGTGACGGTGCGCAGCGCGGCGCGCCCGAGTGCGGTGAAGCGCTCGCGGGAGAGCTCCGCGCCGGGCGACGGCCCGAGCTCGCCGCTGACCTGGAGCAGCGCGCCGGGCAGCCCTGCGCGGTCGATCTCGCCCTGCTCGGAGACGGTGAAGGGGAGCGCGCGGCGCGCCCACTGCGCGCTGGCGCGCTGGCGCCCGGGCTCCTCGCCGGTCTCCGCGCGCGCGGCGAGCTCGACGGTGCGGACGAAGCCGATCGGCGGCTGGTCGCGCCCGTTGGACCACGGCACGACCCACGGCTTGCGCGACTTCGCGGACGCGAGGTCGCCGAGGACGAGGACGCCGTCGATCAGGTCGGGGTTGGCGTTGCGCGCCCACTCGCGCGCGCCCGCGTCGCCGCCCGAGCCGCCGGAGGTGGAGACGAGCACGAGCGTGCGGCGCAGGTCGCGGCCGATGAGCTGCGGGCGGCCGGGCTCGTCGGTGCCCTCCGCGTCGCTCACCTTCGTGCGGAACACGCGCGCGAGCTCGAGCAGCGCCGCGGTACCGGACAGCTCGGCGAGGCCGGGCGAGGAGGCGGAGTCGCGATGGGTGAGCACGACGATCTGGCGCGGCGACAGCCCCGGGCGGATCCCCTGCACCGTCTCGATGTCGGCCTCGCCGTCGATCGTGCGCCCCGTGCTCGTGCTGCGCTCGACCCGCATGCCCGAGGCCTGGAAGACGCCGGCGACCCGGTCGGCCAGCGCGCGATCGCCCTCCGAGCCGGGCCGGCGGTCCGGGAACGCGGCCCCGAGCTCGATCAGCGAGTCCCGGGCGCGCTCGGACCCGTACGCGCGCGCGGGGTCGAAGGCGTCCGCCACCGCGCGCGTCCGCACGGGCGCCGGGCGGCTCTGGAGCGAGAACGCGACGACGAACACCGCGATCAGCGCCGGCAGGAACGCCGTTCTATAAACGCGCAGGTCCAGCAACGCTTATCCACGGTATCTACGCTTACGTCATGCCGGAACGTGCACCGCGCATCTTGCTGGTCGATGACGAGCAGCCGATCCAGACGCTGCTGTCCTTCCCGTTGCAGCGCGACGGCTACGAGGTCGTGCAGGCCTCGGACGGCCGCGAGGCGCTCGCGCGCTTCTCCGAGCAGACCTTCGACCTGGTCGTGCTCGACGTGATGTTGCCGAAGATGGACGGGCTGGAGGTGTGCCGGCGCCTGCGCGCCCGCTCGTCCGTCCCGATCATCATGCTCACCGCGAAGTCCGAGGAGATCGACAAGGTCCTCGGGCTCGAGCTCGGGGCGGACGACTACATCACCAAGCCCTTCTCGATGCGCGAGTTCCGCTCGCGCGTGAAGGCCGCCCTGCGGCGCGCCGGGATGGCGCGGCCCGAGGAGGGCTCGGAGCAGCCCATCGAGGTCCTCGCCCTGCGGATCGACCCGGCGAAGCGGACGGTCACGCTCGACGGCCAGGGGATCCAGACGACGTTCGTCGAGTTCGAGATCCTCGCGTCGCTCGCCTCGAACCCGGGCCGGGTCTATACGCGCGACATGCTGCTCTCGCGGGTCTGGGGCGACTCCGCGTACCGCGACCCCCGCACGATCGACGTGCACATCCGCCATCTGCGCGAGAAGATCGAGGTCGACGCGAAGGAGCCGGAGTACATCTTCACCGTGCGCGGCGTCGGCTACCGCTTCCGGGACACCTCCGAGGAGTAGGCCTTGCCACATCCCCTTCGGTCGCTGCGCAATCGGCTGACGCTGATCTTCGCGCTGATCGTCGCGGGCGCGATCGCGATCGTCTACTTCTACGTGACGCCGCGGCTCGAGAACGAGCTCGTGACGCAGAAGCTCGAGCGCCTCGCCGACGAAGCGCAGACCGACGTCGGCCAGCTGGCGCGGCTCGTGGGCGATCCCAACGTCCCCGAAGGCGAGATCCCGCGGGCCAACGAGAACTCGGCCACCCGGGCGAGCGCGGAGGTCACGACGCTGCAGGTCAGCCGCAGCCTCGACCAGCTCTCGCGCGTCGCCGCCTCCAACCCGGGCGTGTCGCTCGACCTGGCCGAGCTCGCCGACCGGGCGATCCGCACGGGCAAGCCGGCGACCGCGACCCAGCAGACCGAGGTCGGCCGCCAGGCCCTCGCCGCGGTGCCGCTGATCCGCAACGACCGGATCCGCGGCGTCTCCGTGTTCGCCGACTCCCTGACCGACGTGGAGGCGAACGTGACGCTGATCCGCGGGCGCATCCTCGCCGCGGGCGCGCTCGCGCTCGTGCTCGCCGCGATCGCCGGCTGGTTCCTGGCGGGCGCGCTGACCGGCCGCATCAAACGCCTCGAGCGCGCGGCGCGGAAGGTGGCCGGCGGCGACTTCTCCAACCCGATCCACGCGGACTCGGACGACGAGATCGGCCAGCTCGCGGTCGCCTTCGACGACATGCAGCGCCAGCTCGCGCGGCTGGACACGGCGCGCAAGCAGTTCATCGCCCAGGCCTCGCACGAGCTGCGCACGCCGATCTTCTCGCTCGGCGGCTTCCTCGAGCTGCTCGAGGACGAGGAGCTCGACGAGGAGACGCGCGCCCAGTTCCTCTCCCAGCTGCGGGGTCAGGTCGAGCGCCTGCGCAAGCTCTCCACCGAGCTGCTCGACCTCTCGCGCCTGGAGTCGGGCGCGCTCGAGCTGCGGACCGAGCCGACGGACCTGCGCGAGCTCGCGCGCGACGTCGCGGCGGAATTCACGCCGGCCGCGCAGGCCCACGACGCGCCGGTCGAGCTGCACACGGGCCGCGAGCCGATCGAGATCGAGTGCGATCCCGAGCGCGTCGCCCAGGTCATGCGGATCCTGCTCGACAACGCGTTCGTGCACACGCCGACGGGCACGTCCATCCGCGTTTCGGCCGAGCGCGCCAACGGGCATGTCACCCTTGAGGTCGCCGATTCCGGCCTCGGGATCCGCGACTCGACCATGCCGCACATCTTCGAGCCCTTCTACACCTCGGCGGACGGGTCGCGCGGCGCGGGCCTCGGCCTCGCCATCGCGCGCGAGCTGGCGGAGCGGATGCAGGGCGAGCTCACCGTGCGCTCGTCCCCCGGCCGCACGGCGTTCAGGCTCACGCTGCCCGCATGACGCGCGCCCTGCTCATCCCGCTCGCGGCGCTGGCCGTGCTCCTGCCCGGCTGCGGCCTCGGCGGCGGGGACGACGACGGCGGCGGCAGCGGCTCCGGCGGGCGCGAGACCACCCGCGTGGAGGTCATCCACGACGAGGGCGGGGCGAGCGCGAACGGCTTCAACCCGCAGTCGATCTACGAGTCCGAGTCGCCCGGCGTGGTGACCGTCGTCTCCGCCTTCCAGGGCACCGACCTCGGCTCGCTCGGGCAGGAGGAGGGCGGCGAGAGCGGCGTCGGCTCCGGCTTCGTGCTCAACGGCGACGGCGAGATCGCCACCAACGCGCACGTCGTGACGACGGGCGAGGTGCCGGACCTCGAGGAGGCGAAGCAGGTCTTCGTCGAGTTCGCCGACGGCAACCAGGTGGAGGCGGAGGTCCTCGGCTACGACCCCGAGGCGGACGTGGCGCTGCTCAAGGTCGACCCGGACGGGCTCACGCTGCGGCCGCTCCCGCTCGGCGAGTCCTCCAAGGTCAAGGTCGGCGAGCCCGTGGCGGCGATCGGCTCGCCGTTCAACGAGCGCCAGTCGCTCTCCATCGGCGTCGTGTCGGCCGTCGACCGCTCGATCGCCGGCCTCACCGCCTTCCAGATCTCGGGCGCGATCCAGACCGACGCGGCGATCAACCCGGGCAACTCCGGCGGCCCGCTCGTCGACCGCGACGGCAAGGTGATCGGCATCAACCAGCAGATCAAGTCCTCGAGCGGCGGCGGCGAGGGCGTCGGCTTCGCGGTCCCGATCGACGTCGCGAAGCGCTCGCTCGAGCAGCTCCACGAGTCCGGGGACGTCAAGTACTCCTACCTCGGCGTGGAGACCGTCGACATCTACCCGCAGCTGCGCGAGCGGTTCGACCTCCCGGTCGGCGAGGGCGCGTGGATCCAGGGCGTCTCCGACGACGGGCCGGCCGCGGCCGCCGGCCTGCGCGGCGGCGGCTCGCAGACCCTGTTCCAGATCCGCCCGTACCGCGACGGCGGCGATGTGATCACCTCGATCGACGGCCGCCCGGTGCGCGACCCGGACGACCTCTCGCTCGCGGTCGCGCAGATCGACCCCGGCAAGACCGTGAAGGTCGAGGCCTGGCGCGACGGCGACAAGCGCGAGTTCACGGTGAAGCTGGGCGAGCGCCCGCTCTCCGGCCCGGCCATCGCCGGCTAGGTCCGGATATCGTCAGCCCGATGTCGAACGGCGCACCGCTCGTCCTCGTCTCCAACCGGGGACCGGTCACGTACCAGGACGACGGCTCCGTCAAGCGCGGCACCGGCGGCCTCGCCACCGCGCTGATCGGCCTCGCCTCGCACCGCGACGCGGTCTGGATCGCGTCGGCGATGACCGACGGCGACGTCGAGCAGTCCGACGAGCACGGCGGGCGCGCGTTCGAGATCGAGGCGCCGCACGGCGGCCAGTTCCGCGTGCGCTTCGTGGCCTCCGACCCCGAGGCCTACGACCGCTTCTACAACATCTTCGCCAACCCGATGCTCTGGTTCATCCAGCACTACCTCTGGGACCAGAGCAACGCGCCGGACATCCGCCGGCACGAGGTCGAGGCCTTCGAGTTCGGCTACAACGTCGTCAACGAGGACCTCGCAGAGGCGGTCCTCGAGGAGATCGAGGGCGAGACGGAGCCGGTCGTGATGGTCCACGACTACCAGCTCTACACGCTGCCCGCGATGGTCCGGCGCGCGCGGCCGGACGTCTTCCTCCACCACTTCGTCCACATCCCGTGGACCCAGCCCGACGCGTGGCGCGTGCTGCCCGCGCGGATCCGCGACGAGATCTTCGAGGGGCTGCTCGCCAACGACATCATCGGCTTCCACACGCGCTCGTACCGGCGGAACTTCCTCCAGTGCGTGCGCGACCTCACCGAGCACGAGGTCGACATGCAGCGCGGCGTGGTGCGGTGCCGCGACCGCGAGGTCTGGGTGCGCGCCTATCCGCTGCCGATCGACTGGCGGGCGACGCAGGGGGTCGCCGCGCGGGACTCGGTCGCGGAGTTCGAGGAGAAGCTGCTGCACCGGCGGCGCGAGTTCTCGATCCTGCGCGTCGACCGCGCGGACCTGTCCAAGAACGTGCTCCGCGGGTTCACCGGCTTCGACATCTTCCTCGAGCAGCACCCGGAGTTCGCCGAGCGGATCACGTTCACCGCGCAGCTGATGCCGTCGCGGACGGACGTGCCGGAGTACGCGGAGTACCTCGAGCGGATCGAGGCGCTCGTGGCGGTGGTCAACCACCGGCACGGGACGCCCGACTGGATGCCCATCGACCTCAAGCTCCGCGACGACCTCGATGAGGCGGTCGCGTCGTACAAGCACTACGACGTGATGATGGTCAACGCCATGTTCGACGGGATGAACCTGGTGGCGAAGGAGGGGCCGCTGGTCAACGAGCGCGACGGCGTCTCCATCCTGAGCGAGAACACGGGCGCGCACGAGGAGCTGGGCGAGTACGCGCTCTCCGTGAACCCGTTCGACGTGCAGGAGCTGGCCGATTCGATCTATGCGGCGCTGACGATGGGGCCGGAGGAGCGGGCGCGGCGGGCCGCGGGGCTGAAGGACATCGTGACCTCGCGGGACCCGGGGGACTGGATCGACGACCAGATCGCCGACATCCGCAAGAAGGCGCGGGGCGGGAGCTCCGAGTCGTAGGCGGTCAGCGCTCGAAGCCGAATTCGAGCTCCGCCGGGTCGATCGAGGGTGCGGGCGGGGGCGGGGGCGGTGGCGCGGGCGTCACCGGTTCGGCCGGGGCGACGGGTTGTGCGGGCGGCGGCGCGACCGGTTCGCCGGGCGCGACGGGTTCGGCGGGTTCCGCCGGCATGGCGGGTTCGGCCGGCGCGGACTCGCGGCGCGGCTCATCCGCCCGCCGAACCGGTCGCCTCGGGCGATCCCGTCGCTTCCCCCCGCCGCCGGGCCTCGCGCGCCGTGGCCGGTCCCGCCGCTCGACGCCCGCCTGAGCCGGCCCCGCCGCCTCCTCGACCCCCCGCGCCACCCCGTCCGGCACCCGCGGCGCCTCCCCGGCCACCCGCGGCCACGCCACGACCAGCGCGACGAGCAGGACCCCGCCCGCCAGGCGGCCGACGTTCCCCCAGCGCACCCGTCGCCGCATGCTCCGTGGAGGCCCGGGCCCGGCCGACTTCGCCCCCCGGTCGCTATCATGGCCCGCCGCATGGCCGAAGAGCAGCCCATCTACGACCTCATCCTCCTCCTCGACCCCTCGGCCGAGGAAGAGCGCCGCAGCAACATCCTCGCCAGCCTCGAGCAGGTCATCGAGCGCCAGGGCGCGATCGTCTCGCGGCACGACTGGGGTCTCCGTCCCACCGCCTACGAGGTGCGCAAGCGCGCCGACGCGGACTACCACCTGCTCCAGTTCCAGGGCCCGCCCGAGCTGCTCCAGCAGCTCGACCACGCGCTCAAGATCACGGACGGCGTCAACCGCTTCCGGATCATCAAGCTGCGCAAGGGCACCCCGGAGCCGCCGGACCTCACGATGTCCGCCGCGGCTGCCGCCGAGGCCCAGGGCCCGGTCGAGATCGAGCGCTAGAAGCGCATCGCCTCTCCCGCGCTCTGCAACGACACTGTCAAGAAATCCGCCCAGCTTGCGACCCTTTCGGGGATCGCGCCGATGTCGCACGTAGACTCGGCCGGACTCCAACGAACTTGGTCTGAGCAGGGAAGGAAAGGAGCCACTCGTGGCCGCCACCAACATCAACCGCGTCGTGCTGACGGGCAACCTGACGGCCGACCCCGAGCTGCGTTCGCTCGCGAGCGGCAACTCGGTCTGCAAGCTTCGCCTCGCGTGCAACACCCGCCGCAAGAACAACGCGACGGGCACGTGGGAGGACAAGCCGAACTACTTCGACATCACGGTCTGGGGCGCCCAGGGCGAGAACTGCGCCCGCTTCCTCGCCAAGGGCCGCCCGGTCGCGATCGACGGCCGGCTCGAGTGGCGTGAGTGGGAGACCCCCGAGGGCCACAAGCGCCAGGCGGTCGACATCATCGCCGACGCCGTGCAGTTCCTCGGCGGCCGCGACGACGCCGGCGGCGGTGG
Organism: Solirubrobacteraceae bacterium; assembly: GCA_040510855.1. Taxonomy (GTDB): domain Bacteria; phylum Actinomycetota; class Thermoleophilia; order Solirubrobacterales; family Solirubrobacteraceae; genus DASQMT01. The sequence continues at coordinate 8,117 of JBEVIG010000144.1, read as the reverse complement.
CGGCGGGTTCACGCCGCGCTCCGACGTCCCGGTCGACGACCGCGACTTCCAGCCGGCGACCGCCGGCGCCGCGTCCAACGGCCACAGCACGCCGGCGGACGACGACATCCCGTTCTAGGCCCGAGCGGCGCGGGCGGTCCCTCCGGATCGCCCGCCGCCGCCGCGGCGCCCGCCTAGCACGGTCTCCGGACGGTCCAGAGCCGGACCTCCTACACTGTTGACCTCCCGCGCCGCTTGGCGCGCGCGCTGACGCGCGAGACAGTCTTCTTCGAGCGAGGTTCTTTCCACAGTGGCGAAGCAGCGCAGCCGGCCGACGCGCCGGCGTGACAAGAAGGGCGGCCCCGGCTCCGGCCGCCGCAAGTCCTGCGGCTACTGCCGCGACAAGGTCGACCAGGTCGACTACAAGGACGTCACGTCCCTGAAGAAGTACGTGTCCGACCGCGGCAAGATCCGCTCGCGGCGCATCACGGGCGCGTGCCGTCGCCACCAGAACCAGATCGCGACGGCCGTCAAGCGGGCCCGCGAGATCGCGTTGCTGCCCTACGTGGGCGACAACCGCGAGGACCGCGACGAGCGCGGCCGCCCGCGGCGCGAGGACCGGGAGCGCTAGGCCGATGCCCCAGGCGATCCTGCTCGCCGACCACGAGAACCTCGGCGCCAAGGGCACCGTGGTCGACGTGTCGAAGGGCTACCTGCGCAACTACCTGATCCCGCGCAAGCTGGCCGAGCCGGCGACGAGGGGCGCGGTCGCCGCGGCCCAGCAGCGCGCCGTCCAGGCCGAGCGCGCGCTGGCCGACGCCACGGTGAAGGCCGAGGAGACCGCGGCGCTGCTCAACAAGACCGTCCTGACGATCGCCCACCAGGCCGGCGACGACGGCCGCCTGTTCGGCTCCGTCACGTCGCAGGACATCGCCGACGCCATCAAGGAGGCGCGCGGCGTGGAGATCGACCGCCGCCACATCCACCTCGAGGAGCCGATCAAGAGCGTCGGCACCCGCATGGTGGTCGTCGAGGTCGAGTCGGGCGTCACCGCCACCGTCAAGACGATGGTGGTCGAGCAGAAGTAGACGCGCCCCGCGCCTCGAAGAAGCTTCGCCGACGGCCGCCTCGAGCGGCCGTCGCTGTTTTCCGCCGACTTTGCGGGTAGAACATGTGTTCGCCCCGTTCGACCCCCGCGCCCAACCTAGACTCGGCTCCCTTGTCCGCCCCGGACCGCACGCACACCAACGGCAACGGCCAGTCGCCGGTCCCCCGCATGCCCGACGGGCCGGTCGCCCCGCCGCAGAACCTCGAGGCCGAGCAGTCCGTCCTCGGCGCCGTCCTGCTGTCGGACACGGCGCTCCCCGCGCTCATCATCGACGAGCGCCTCCATCCCGACGACTTCTACCGGGAGGCCCACGGGCTCGTCTACCAGGCGATGCTCGAGCTCCACAACGGCGGCGAGCCAGTCGACGCGCTCACGATCGTCGAGCACCTCAAGCAGTCCGGCCGGCTCGACGCGGTCGGGGGCCGCGCGACGATCGACATGCTGGCCGCGAGCGTCCCCGCGGTCGGCCACCTCCGCCAGTACGCGCGGATCGTCCGCGAGAACGCGATGCTCCGCCGGCTGCTGCGGGCGGCGTACGAGATCCAGGCCCGCGTCCACGCGCACGACGCGCCGCCGCGCGAGCTGGTCGACATCGCGGAGCGCGTCATCCTCGAGGTCGCGCACGAGGACTCGCGCAAGGACTTCCGCGCGATCAACGACGTCCTCGACGTCGAGATCACGAAGCTCGAGGAGCTGTCCCGCGAGGGCAAGGACATCACGGGCACCCCGTCGGGGTTCGCCGACCTCGACACGTACACGGGCGGCTTCCAGCCCGGCAACCTGATCATCCTCGCCGCCCGCCCGTCGATGGGGAAGTCGGCGCTGATGGCCAACTTCTGCGAGAACGCCGCGCTCGACGGGAACAAGGCCGTCGCGCTGTTCTCGCTCGAGATGTCGGAGTCCGAGCTCGCGCAGCGCTTCATCGCCTCCCAGGCCTCGATCAAGGGCGACGACCTGCGCAAGGGCCGCGTGCCCGCGTCGCGCTGGGGCAAGATCATGGAGGCGTCGAACCGCCTGGCGAAGTCGCCGCTGTTCATCGACGACTCGTCCGACCTCTCCGTCCTCGACGTCCGCGCGAAGGCGCGCCGGCTGCTCCAGCAGCACCCGGACGGGCTCGGGCTGATCGTCATCGACTACCTGCAGCTGATGCGCGGCGACGGCCGGACGGACAACCGCGTGGAGCAGATCGGGCAGATCTCGCGTGGCCTCAAGACGCTGGCGCGCGAGCTCGAGTGCCCCGTCATCGCGCTCTCCCAGCTCAACCGCGGCGTGGAGCAGCGGACGGACAAGCGCCCGGTCCTCTCCGATCTGCGCGAGTCCGGCTCGATCGAGCAGGACGCGGACCTCGTCATGTTCATCTACCGCGACGAGTACTACGACAAGGAGTCCGAGCGCGAGGGCATCGCCGACCTGATCATCTCCAAGCACCGCAACGGCGGCCTGGGGACGGTCGAGCTGACGTTCCAGAAGGAGTACCCGCGGTTCATGTCCTACGTCGGCGACGACCGGTATTGATCAGGACATGAGCGCCTGCCCCGAGGGACGCTGCGACGGCTCCGGCTTCCTCTACGACGAGGCGGCCCGGGTGGCGCGGCCCTGCGCCTGCCGGCCGCAGCGGATCGCGCGCAAGAAGGCAGCGGCGCTCGAGGGCCGGATCCCGAAGCGCTTCCGCGAGGTGTCCTTCGACCGCGAGCCGCTCCGCTCGATCGAGCGCTCGAACCCGCACGTGGTGCGCGAGGTGCGCCAGTACGTCGGCGCGGTCGCCGAGCAGCTCGACGCCGGCCGCGGCCTCTGGTTCACCGGCGACGTCGGGACGGGCAAGACCACGCTCGCGATGCTCATCTCGAAGGCCGCGATGGAGGCCGACCGCACCGTCGCCATCTACTCGCTGCCCCGGCTGCTCGGCCTGCTGCGCGACACGTACGCGGACAGCGCGCAGTACTCGCTCAACGAGCTGATCGACCGGCTCGCGGCCGTCGACCTCCTGCACGTCGACGACGTCGGTGCGGAGCAGACCACCCCGTGGGTGCTGGAGCAGCTCTACGCGATCGTCAACACCCGCTACGAGGAGGGGAAGGCGATCCTCCTCACGACGAACCTGATCGGGCACGACGGGAGCGACGACGCGCTGCGCGAGCAGATCGGCGACCGCACGGTGTCCCGGCTCTACGAGCTCTGCGGCGACCCGAAGGCGATGTTCGGCCTCGACCAGCGGCGCGAGTTCCACTACGAGCCGAGCCCGGCGGCGTCCGGCGGGCTCAGCTGGGAGGGCGACGAGCCGGCGTACGGCGAGCCCCGCCCGCCCCGGCGGCGCCTCGCCTCGTAGAATCGAGGGACGACATGGCCGGCATCGTGATCATCGGCGCCCAGTGGGGCGACGAGGGCAAGGGGAAGATCACCGACCTGATCGCCGAGAACGCGGACCTCGTGATCCGCTTCCAGGGCGGCAACAACGCCGGGCACACGATCGTCCGCGACGACGTGAAGTGGAAGTTCCACCTCATCCCGTCGGGGATCCTCTACCCGGGCAAGCTCTGCGCGATCGGCAACGGCGTCGTGATCGACCCGAAGGTCCTCACGGACGAGCTCGACGACCTGCGCGCCAAGGGCGTCGACCTGTCCGGCCTGCGGATCAGCGCCAACGCGCACCTGATCATGCCGTACCACATGCTCCTCGACCACGCGGGCGAGACGAAGCTCGGCAAGCTGCAGATCGGCACCACGCGCCGCGGCATCGGCCCCGCGTACGCCGACAAGGCCGCGCGCCTGGGCATCCGCGTCCAGGATCTGCTCGACGAGAAGATCCTGAAGAAGAAGATCATGGCCGCGATGGAGCCCAAGCGCCTCGCGCTGCGGCCCTACGCGAAGTCGCCCGAGCTCGACCTGCAGTCGATGACCGAGGACTACCTCACGTACGGCCACCGGATCGAGCAGTACATCGCCGACACCGCGCGGATCACCTGGAAGGCGCTCGACGACGGCCACGACGTCATCTTCGAGGGCGCCCAGGGCACGCTGCTCGACATCGACCACGGCACCTATCCGTTCGTGACCTCGTCGAACCCCGTCGCCGCGAGCGCCGCGACCGGCACGGGCGCCGGGCCGAAGGACCTCGACGAGATCTGGGGCGTCGCGAAGGCCTACGCCACCCGCGTCGGCGCGGGCCCGTTCCCGACGGAGCTCGACGACGAGCTCGGCGCCTCGATCCGCGAGGCCGGCGGCGAGTACGGCACCACGACCGGCCGCGCGCGCCGCGTCGGCTGGATCGACCTCGTCGCGCTCCGCTACGCCGCGCGGCTCAACACGCTCACGCACCTCGCGATCACGAAGCTCGACGTGCTGAGCGGCCTCGGCACGCTGCGCGTCTGCACGCGCTACACGAGCCCGAACGAGGCGACGTTCGACCACTTCCCCTACCACCAGAGCGTGCTCCACCAGGCCGGCGGCCTCTACGAGGAGCTGCCGGGTTGGGACGAGGACATCACGGAGGTCCGCTCGGAGGACGACCTGCCGCAGGCGGCCCGCGACTACCTCGCGTACATCTCCGAGTTCGTCGGCGTGCCGATCGCGCTGATCAGCGTCGGGCCCGGCCGCGACCAGATCATCTGGACGGAGACGGGGCGCGAGACCGCCCCGTTCCGCCGCGCCGCCGCAGTCTGAGCGCGCCGCTCAGTCCTTGACCACGCGGGAGTTCACGACGAAGTCGTGCAGCGCCCGGTTCTCCTCGTCCCACAGCGGCCAGAGCGCGTCGGCGAGGTTGACGATGCTGAAGGTGAGCGAGCCGGCGAAGCCGAACAGCAGGACCTTCACGGCGACCTCGCGCAGCATCGCGTAGCCGAACGTGACCCGCTCGCCGCTGGCCCGCACCACGCGGATGCCCACGGCCATGCGCCCCAGCGTCTTGCCGTTCGTGCGCGCCATCAGCACCGGCGCGTAGAAGATCGTGACGATCGCGATGGCGATCACCGACAGGAACAGGCCGACGATCAGCGACGTCGTGCCCGCGGCGTCGCCCGCGAGGAAGCCGATCGAGAACACGGCGCCGAACACGGCCATGATCACGATCCAGCCGACGAAGATGATGAGGCCGTCGAGGAGCGCCGCGCCGACGCGCGACCACCAGGTCGCGAGCGTGTACTGCCCGGCGGAGGGGACGGCCGGCGTGGTGTCCTGCCATGCGCCGCCGACCGCGCCGGGTGGCGGCGGACTGGAGTAGCCCTCGTAGCCGGGAAGACCCGATTCGTGGAGCGGCGGCTCGCCCGCCGGCGGGGTCATCGGGTCGCCGGGCCGCGGGGCGAGCGGATCGCCGGAGGTCATGCCGGAGTCGGAGCTCATGGCGCGAAACCGTAGCGTCGGTGTCTGAGAGCGCGCGCCCGTTCAGCGCCAGCGCTCGAGCAGGTCGGCCTCGCCGACCTCGCGCACCACGCGGGCGGGCACGCCCATCGCCACGGCGCGCGCCGGGACGTCGCGCGTCACGACCGCGCCCGCCGCGATGAACGCCTCCTCGCCGACCTCGACGCCGGGGCACAGCACGGCGCCGCCGCCGACGCGGCAGGCGCGCCGCAGCGTCGCGCCGCGGAGCGCGTACTCGGGCCCGTGGCGCGACATCGTGTCGTCGTTCGTCGTGCACGCGCCCGGCCCGACGAACACGTCGTCCTCGATCACGGAGAAGGCGGTGACGTAGACGTCGGTCTGGATCCGCGCCCGCTCGCCGATCACCACGTCGTTGTCGACGGCGGTGCCACGGCCGACGAGCGAGCCGGCGCCGATCACGGCGCGCTCGCGGACGTAGGACTGGTCGCCGAGGATCGCTCCCGCGCCGATCCGCGCCCCGGCGAAGACGATCGCGCGCGCGCAGACCACCGCGCCCGCGCCGAGCTCGAGCGGCGCCACGGTCCGCCCGGCGGCTGCGGAGTGGCGGGCGAGCTTCGGCGGCTTGCCGACGATCGCGCCGTCCTGGAGCTCGCAGCCGTCGCCGATCACCGTGCCGGCGTGCACGACGACGTGCACGCCGAAGCGCACCCCCTCGCCGATCTGCACGTCGTCGCCGAGGAACAGGCCGGGGCCGAGATCAGACGGCCGCACCCTGCACCCGGCGGGAGGCGTCCAGCGAGGCCTGCAGCCCGGCCAGCACCCGCACGACGCGGAGGCCGGAGCGTCCGTCGGAGAGCGGCGTGCGGCCCTCGCGGACGCACGCCAGGAAGTGCTCGCACTCGAGCCGCAGCGGCTCGCGGTTCGGGATCGCCGGGCTGTGGATGTCCCCGGAGCGCGTGATGTACTCGCCCCAGGAGCCGCCGGGCTGGTCGAACCCCTTGTCGAAGATCGTGACCTTGCGCTCCAGGTCCATGTCGTCGAACGTCGCCATCCGGCGCGACCCGACGATCGTGAAGCGGCGCTCCTTGTGCGGGTCCAGCCAGGAGAGGTGCAGGTGCGCGGCCAGGCCGGACGGGAAGCGCAGGAAGCCGAAGACCACGTCCTCGATGCCGGGCCGCATGTAGGACTCGCCGCGGGCCTCGATCTCGTAGGGCTCCTCGTCGGCGAGGTGCAGCAGCACGGAGACGTCGTGCGCGCCGAGCGACCACAGCGCGTTCTCGTCCGCGCGCAGCTTCCCGAGGTTGAGGCGGTTCGAGTAGATGTAGTGGATGTCGCCCAGCTCGCCGCCGCGGGCGATCTCCTTGAGCTTCGCGACGCCGGGGTGGTACTCGAGCAGGTGGCCGACCATGAGGATCCGGCCGGACGCGTCGGCGGCGGCCACGGCCCGCTCGGCCGACTCGACGTCCTGCGCGAGCGGCTTCTCGACGAAGCAGTGCTTGCCGGCCTCCAGCACCTGGACCGCGAGCTCGGCGTGGGTCGGGACCGGGGTGGCGAGGACGATCGCGTCGAGCTCCGGGTCGCCGAGCAGGTCGCCGAGGTCCGCCGTGCGCCGTGCGGCCGGGATGCTGCGGCCGACGCGCTCGAGCGCGTCGGGATCGGCGTCGCACAGCCAGGCGACCTCGCAGCCGCCGAGGCCGGCGAAGTTCCGCGCCAGGTTCGGGCCCCAGTAGCCGAGGCCGGCGATGCCCACCTTGATCGTGGTCATGCGTCCATCCTACGAGCGAGCGCCGCGACGACCCGCTCCCCGGCGCGGCCGTCGCCATACAGCGGCGGGCGCTCGGCCGGCGGCGTGCGCGCGAGCGCCGCGACGGCCGCGTCGGCGTCGAGGTCGACGAGGACGTTCCATCCCGCGTCCACGGTCTCCGTCCACTCCGTCGTCGCCCGCATCGTCACGCACGGGACGCCGGCCAGGTAGGCCTCCTTCTGCACGCCGCCCGAGTCGGTCAGCACGGCGCGCGCGTTGCGCAGCAGCGCGGTGAAGTCGAGGTAGCCCAGCGGCGGCGTGAGCCGGATGGCGGCCGCGAGCTCGTCGCGCAGGCCCGCGGCGTCGAGCCGGGCGGCCGTGCGCGGGTGGAGCGGGAGCACGACGGGTCCGGGCGCCGCGCGCAGCAGGGCGACGAGCGCGGCGAGCCGCGCCGGGTCGTCGACGTTGCCCGCCCGGTGCGCGGTCGCGAGCACGTAGCCGCCGGGCTCGACCCCGGCGGCCGTCAGCGCCTCCGTCCGCGCGGCGGCGCGCGGGCCGAGCAGCTGCGCCACGTCGACCATGACGTCGCCGACGACCTCGACCTCGCCCGCGACGCCCTCGCCGCGCAGGATCTCGGCGGGCGCCTCGGAGGAGCACAGCAGCAGGTCGCTCGCGTGATCGGTCAGGACGCGGTTGAGCTCCTCCGGCATGGTCCGGTCGTAGGAGCGCATGCCCGCCTCGACGTGCGCGACGGGCACGCCGGCCTGCGCCGCCGCGAGGGCGCCGGCGAGCGTGGAGTTCGTGTCGCCGTAGACGAGCACCAGCCCCGGGCGCTCGTCCGCGATCAGCGGCCCGAGCGCGGCGAGCATCCGCGCGGTCTGCTCCGTGTTGCTCCCGCCGCCCAGGTCGAGGTGGTGCTCGGGGCGCGGCAGCTCGAGCTCGTCGAAGAAGACCTGCGAGAGCACCTCGTCG
>JBEVIG010000143.1:0-15800 GCA_040510855.1 Solirubrobacteraceae bacterium | reverse complement strand
CCGGCGCTGGTCAAGCGCGCCCTCGACGACCTCCACGACATCGCGCAGCTCGCCCGGCGGGCAGCGGGGATCGAGGACGAGCTCCGCGCGCGCATCGCCGGGCTCGAGCTGCGGCTCGACACGCTGATCGCCGAGCTGGAGCCGATGCACCACCTCGCCGCGATCCGGGCGGGGATCGATCCGCTGGAGAAGAGCATGATCGCGGTCCGCGACTCCGTCGACGAGCTGGAGCCGATGATCGAGGACCTCGACAAGCGGATCCAGCTGATCGAGCCGCGGCTCGCCGAGATGCAGCAGTCGGTCGAGCCGATCGGCGACCTGGCGGAGCGGCTGCCCGGCGGCCGGCGCCGCCGCCAGGGCTGAACGCCCGCCCGCCCGCTGCCGATACAGGGGAGGTGACCGCCCGGCGCCTCCTGCTGATCGCCGCCCTCGCCGCCGCCGCGGCGCCGGCCCCGGCCGCCGCGGCCGAGGTCCCCGGCCCCGGCCCGCTCCGCGCCGCGGGCGTGCACGGCCCGTTCGGCCACGAGCGCCTGTCCAACGAGCGCACCGTGACCCGGATCGGCTGGCCGACGCTGCTCTACAGGATCCGCTCCGGCCCGGGCAAGCGGCACCGCGTGATCGGCAAGCTCCGCTTCTACACGGAGGACCGCGCGCCGGAGAACTACCTCGTCCTGCGCTCGACCGTCGGCCCCAAGCGGCGGCCGTGGCTGCAGATCCGGATCCCGCAGCGGCCCAACGGCTCGAAGGGCTGGGTCCCCGCCGCAGCGCTCCAGCTCAAGACGCGCAGGACGCTCTTCGAGGTCGACAAGAGCCGCCGGCAGGCGTGGCTGTACAAGGACGGCAAGAAGGTCTGGCGCTCACCCGTCGGCATCGGCGCGCCCGGCACGCCGACGCCCGCGGGCCGCTTCTGGATCCGCGAGCGCCTGCGCAACCTCGGCGGCAGCCCGGTCTACGGGCCGTGGGCCTTCGGGACCGCCGCGTACTCGACGCTGTCCGACTGGCCGGGCGGCGGCGTCGTGGGCATCCACGGCACCAACCAGCCCGGCCTGCTGCCCGGGCGCGTCTCCCACGGCTGCATCCGCGTGCCCAACTGGAACATCGTGAAGCTGAAGCGCCTCATGCCCGTGGGTACGCCGGTCCGGATCCACCGCTAGGCGAGCCGCTCCACGATCATCGCCTGGCCCATCCCGCCGGCGACGCACATCGTCTCGAGCCCGATCGTGCCGTCGAGCGCGTCGAGGTCGTTGAGCAGCGTGGTCATGATCCGGGCGCCGGTCATGCCGAACGGGTGGCCGAGGGCGATCGCCCCGCCGAACGGGTTCAGCTTGTCCCAGTCGATCCCCCACTCGTCGCGGCACGGGACGACCTGGGCGGCGAACGCCTCGTTGAGCTCGAGCGCGTCGATGTCGGCGATCGTCATCCCGGCCTGCTCGAGCACCTTCGCCACCGCGGGGATCGGGCCGAGGCCCATCTCCTCCGGCCGGATGGCGGCGACCGAGGAGGCGACGATCCGCGCCCGCGGCGTCAGCCCGAGCTCCTTCGCGCGCGTGTCGGACATGACGAGCACGGCCGCCGCGCCGTCGTTGAGCGGGCAGGCGTTGCCGGCGGTGACGGTGCCCTCCGGGTCGAACGCGGGCTTGAGCTGCCCGAGCACCTCGGCCGTCGTCCCCGGGCGCGGGCCGTCGTCGGCCGCCACCACGGTCCCGTCGGCGAGCGTCACGGGGACGATCTCGGGTGCGAAGTGCCCCTCGTCGCGCGCCTTCACCGCGCGCTGCTGGGAGATCGCCGCCCACTCGTCCTGGCTCTCGCGGCTGACGTTCCGGCTCTTCGCCACGTTCTCGGCCGTGATGCCCATCGGGATGTAGACGTTGAAGAGCGACCCCTCGGAGCCGTCGAGCTTCGGGTGCGGGTCGAACGGCGGCTGTGCCGGGAAGCGCGACACGGCCTCGACGCCCGCGGCCACGTACTGGTCGCCCTCGCCGGCCACGATCGCGTGGAAGGCCATGCGGATCGCCTGCAGCGAGCTCGAGCAGAAGCGGCTCACGGTCACCGCGGGGACGTGATGGTCGATGCCCGCGAGCAGCTGGGCGTTGCGGCCGACGTTGTAGCCCTGCTCGCCCATCGGGAAGCCGCAGCCCATGAGGATGTCGGTGGTCTGCGAGAAGTCCACCTCCGGATTGCGCTCGACCAGCGCCTCGAGGGGGATCGCGGCGAGGTCGTCGGCCCGCACGTCCTTCAGCGAGCCCTTGGCGGCGCGCCCGATCGGCGTGCGGACCGCGTCGACGATGACGGCGTCCGGCATGGGTTCAGCTCTCCTTTTCGACCATGGGTCAGCGGGGCGGAAGGCTACGACGGCGGGGTCGCGCCATGCTGCACCTCTCGGCCCCCGCTAGCGCGCGGCCGCGTCGAGCAGCGCGTCGAGCAGGCCCGGGAAGCGGGCCTCGAGGTCGTCGCGGCGCAGGGCGACGATCCGGCGCGTGCCCTCCACGCGCGTCTGCGTCACGCCCGACTCGCGGAGGATCTTCAGGTGGTGCGAGCGCGTCGCCTTGGAGATGCCGAGGTCGAACGTGCCGCACACGCGCTCGCCGTCCGCGGCGAGCGTGCGGACGATGGCGAGCCGGTGCTCGTCGGCCAGCGCGCCCATGATCGTGGCGAGGTCGAGCGCGTCGACGGGGGGATGCTCCAAGGTGGTCAGGGTCATAGTTCGACGTTCATCGTACTTCATGCTATGTTCGACGACGATCGAACCATGCCCCGCTTCGCTCCCTCACTCACCGCCGCGCTCGCCTGGGGCGCGATGTTCCCCATCGCCGCGCCCGCGCTCGACCGCATCGACCCCTTCCACCTCACCGCCGTCCGCTATCTCGTCGCGGTCGCCGTCTTCGTGGCGCTGCTGCGCGCGCTGGAGGGCCGCCGCGCGTTCCGCCTCGAGGGCCGCGCGCTCGAGCTGTGGGCGCTCGGCTCGGCCGGGTTCGCCGGCTTCAACCTCCTCGTCTACGTCGCGCTCGAGCACACCCGCCCGCAGGACGCGGCGCTGATCGTCGCCACGAGCCCGGTGCTCGTCGTCCTCACGACGTGGGCGCTCGGCATGGGCCGCCCGCGTGCCGCCCAGCTCTGGCTCACCGCGCTCGCCTTCCTCGGCGTCGCGATCGTGATCAGCCACGGCGACCCGTCGCAGCTCGCGAGCGGCCCGTGGGAGCTCGTCGTGCTCGCCGGCGTGATCGGCTGGGTCTTCTACACGCTCGGCGCCCGCCGCTTCCCCGAGTTCTCGGCGCTGCGCTACACGACGCTCACGGCCTTCCTCGGCACGGGCACGGTCCTCGCGATCACGCTCGGCCTCGCGGCCAGCGGCGCGATCGGCACGCCGGGGCCGGACGACTACGCGGCCGAGTGGTGGCGGCTCCTCTACGTCGCGCTGCCCGCCGCGGTGGTCGCGGTGCTCGCGTGGAACGAGGGCGTCCGCCGGCTGGGCGCGGCGAACGGCTCGCTGTTCATCAACCTCGTCCCGGTCGTGACGTTCGCGATCGCGATCGCGCAGGGCTACCGGCCGGGCGCGGCCGAGCTCATCGGCGCGGGGATCACCGTGGCCGCGCTGGTCGGCGCGAACCTCGCGGGCCGCGGGGCGGTCAGAGCCCCAGCTCGCGCACGCCGAGCTCGTCGGCGCCGAGATGGTGCGCCAGCTCATGACGCACCGTCCGCGTGACCTGCGCGCGGAGCTCGTCGGGGTCGTCCCCGAAGTCGCGGAGCAGCGTGTCGCGGAAGATGATGATGCGGTCGGGGTAGTCGTCGCGCGCGACCGTGTCGCCCTGGTAGAGCCCGTAGGCGCGGTGCTTGCGGCCCTTGTCCGAGATGACGACGGCCACGTGGTCGAGCGCGCGGATGAGGAGGTCCGGGAGGTCGTCCAGCGCCTGCCGGACCAGCTCCTCGAAGTCGTCCGGGTTGCGCGGATCGAGCTCCATGAACTCCCACTCGTCCGGCTCCGCCGCGAGGTTCTCGCGCGCGAGGCGCTCCGAGCGGCGGACGAGCTGCTCGAACTCCTCCTCGTCGGCCGGGTCGGTGTAGTTGGCCATCCGCCCCGTGATCGCGGCCATCACGATGCCCAGCACGCCGATGGCGGCGACGGCGATGGCGACGACCTGGACGCCGCGCACGAGGAACTGCGTGGAGAGCCCCTGGTACGCCGTGATGATGAGGATCGCGACGCACAGCGCGAAGCCGGCGGAGATGGCGATCCTGCGTCCCTGCGTCCAGTGTGCGAGCATCACTTCGTAGCGTAGTCGACTGCGAGTTTGTCCTTTCGCGGACAAGGGGAGCACGGCGCCATGGGAATCGGAACCTCCATCTTCCTCATCGCGGTCGGCGCGATCCTCTACTTCGCGGTCGAGGCCACCGTCCAGGGGCTCGAGATCCAGACCGTCGGCCTGATCCTGATGATCTGCGGGATCCTCGGCCTGCTGCTCTCGATCTTCCTCCTCCGCGGCCCGCGCGCGACCGAGCGCACGGTCTACCGCGACCGCGAGCCGCCGACCTACTAGCCGATCCCCGCACCGCCGCCGGCCATCCCGGATGGGGATGACCGGCGTGGTGCGCGCGGGCTTGGACTAGAGGCCGTTGGGGTGGCGGATCGTGTAGCCGGCCGACGAGCGCTTGGACGTGTGCCAGCGCGAGCCGTCCGCGTCGAGGCCGCTGGTGTCGAACCGCAGCCCGGCGACGACCATGTAGGAGTGGCCGGAGTTGGCGTACGTGGTCACCCACGTGCCCTTGCCGGACTTGCCCCACGACATGAAGCCGGTGGAGTCGAGCGCCGTGTCGAGCATCCCGGCGCCGTGGAAGGCGTACGACATCGAGCCGGAGCAGTCGTAGCCGGAGTCGCGCCACTTGCCGTGGCCGCCGCCGTACTTGTACGGCTTCGTCGCGATCTCGTTGCCCGCGGCGATGATCGCCTTCACCTTGGCCGGCGCGTCCGGGGGCGCGATCGCGGTGATGCCGTCGGCGGCGAGCGTCGCGCGGCCGGCGGTGGCCGTCGGCTCGGGCGCGACGGGCTCCACGTAGCGCTGCCCGGAGGCGACCGTCGTCTGGAGCGCGATCGCCTGGCGGCGGCTCACGCGGCCGTTGACGGCGCGATCCGTGGCGGTCTCCCAGTCGCGCACGCTCGCCGCGGTCTGGCCGCCGAACTGGCCGTCGGCCGTGGTCGGCAGCCCGTAGCGGGTGAGCAGCTTCTGGAGCTTGCGCACGTCGGAGCCCTGCATCGGCTCCTTGAGCGCCCGCGACCCGTACGCGCGCTTCGCTTCGGCGTTCTCGGTTATGGCAATCGGTGCGACCGCGCTCACGGCCAGCAAGGCCGCGACCAGTCTCCGGCGGCGTGACAAAACGGTTCCCCCGTGTCTTTTCGGTCGCCTACGGGGTTAGCTGCCGGGCTCGCGCGGAAAAGATCGCGCTACGCGTCCTGTGTGACGGCGATTCGCCCCCGGACCATCCTCGGTCCCTTGGGTCCCCCGTTCCCGGTCGCAGGGCGCGGCCGGGACTCGGCGTTATGTCATCCAGCAGTCGGGCAGCTTACACAGGTCGCCCGACGGCAGCCGTCGTACCCTCTAGGCCGCCATGACGCACCCTTTTCATTCCGCGGACGTCGACGTCGACGCCGAGCGCGCGAAGGAGCTCATCGACGAAGGCGACGTCCAGCTGGTGGACGTGCGTGAACCGTACGAGTGGGACGCGGGCCGGATCGCGGGCGCGCGCCACGTCGAGCTCGAGCGGCTCGCGTCCGAGGCGGAGTCGCTCGACCGCGACCGCCCGGTGCTCTTCTACTGTCGCCTCGGCGCCCGCTCGGGCATGGCGGCCAACGCGTTCCGCCGGGCGGGCTTCGACGCGTACTCGCTGGACGGCGGGCTGACGGAGTGGGACCGCAGGGGCCTCCCGCTCGACCCGGCCGACGGCACCGTGGCCGAGCACTGATGCGCCGCCTTCTGGCGCCCGCCGCCGTCGCCGTGCTGCTCGCGGTTGCACCCGCCGGCGCCGCCGCTGCGCCCTCGCTCGTCAAGGTCGGCGACTTCACCCAGCCCGTCCACGTGGCGGGCCCGCCCGGCGACGCCTCGCGCGTCTTCGTCGTCGAGCAGGGCGGGCTCGTCAAGCTCGTCGTGAACGGCCAGGAGACCGCCACGCCGTTCCTCGATCTGACCGATGAGACGCTCGTCTCCGAGGAGCGCGGGCTGCTCTCGATCGCGTTCGCTCCCGACTACGCGACCAGCGGGCGCTTCTACGTCTTCCTCACCGCCGCCGGCATCGAGTGGCCCGCGGGGGTCGACGACGGCGACATCCTGATCCTGCGGGGCCTGCGCTCGGCGCAGAACCCGAACGTGGCCGACAAGGGCTCGCTCGAGATCGTCGAGGAGATCGACCACCCCGCGAGCTTCCACAACGGCGGCCAGCTCGCCTTCGGCCCCGACGGAAAGCTCTACGCGTCGATCGGCGACAACGGGTCGGGCGCCGAGGCGCAGTCCGGCGGCTCCTTCTACGGGAAGGTGATCCGCTTCCCGGATCCGACCGCGGCGCCGGAGATCTGGGCGCGCGGCCTGCGCAACCCGTGGCGGTTCTCCTTCGACCGCGTGACCGGCGACGCCTGGATCGGCGACGTCGGCGAGCTCACGCAGGAGGAGATCGACCACGTCGCGTTCACCTCCGCCGGCGGCCACAACTTCGGCTGGCCGGACTGCGAGGGCACGCTGAACGACTGCGGCGGCTTCACGGCGCCCGTGATGACCTTCGAGCACAGCGCGGGCCACGCGGCGATCATCGGCGGCTTCGTCGTCCGGGACCCCGGGCTGCCCAGCCTCGTCGGCCGGTACCTCTTCGGCGACCTGGCGAAGCAGGCGGCGTTCTCCGCGGCCGTCGCGTCGCCGCAGGCGCGGACGGAGCCGGGCGTCTCGACGGCCGGCGGCCTCCGCTCCTTCGGGGAGGACGGCTGCGGGCGGATCTACGTCGCCACGGCGAGCCAGGTGCGCCGGGTCACCGAGACGGCGTCCAACGCCTGCGTGCCGCCGGCCGGCGAGCCCGACCCGCCCGGCGGCGGGCAGCAACCTCCGCCCGGCGGCGGCACGCCCGACACGACCAAGCCGGCCGTGACCGTCAAGCGCGGCAAGCGCCGCGTGCGCGCCTTCGTGCTCAAGCTCCGCTCGGACGAGGCGGCGCGGGCGACCGTGACCGCGCGCGGCTACAAGTCGCGCACCGTCCAGCTCGCCGCCGGCGTCACCAGGAAGGTGACGGTGAAGGCGCGGCGGAAGACGATCCGCAAGCTGCGCGGCAAGCGCCGGGTGGTCCGCAAGGTCCGCATCCGCGTCGTGGACGCGGCCGGGAACAGCACCGTCCGCACGCCGAAGATCCGGCTGCGCTGAGCGGCCGCGTCCCTTAACGGCGAAGGGCGGTGGTTGCCCACCGCCCTTCAGCGAATCCTTCCGCGCGCCTCATCCTTGAGGGGGGCCGATGCGTGGCCCCGTCCGATAGCGCCCTCCAGACGAGAGACAATGTCTCACCGGGTCGGCGGACCTTCCATCGGACAAACGTCCAGAGGACGGAGATCAGACCAATTACGACCGATCGGCGACCAAAGGCTCCCGCATGGCCTTGGTCTCCGGGGCGCTTCGGTAGGGGTTCTCCTCCTCCACCTGGGTCTCGTGGTAGACCGACTCCGCGTTGACCGCCCAGATGTCGTGGTCCGTGCCGTCCGTGAGGTTCTCGACGGCCCGCATGGCGGTCAGCATCGAGTGGTCCGAGTTGTTGTAACGGTGCAGGCCGTTGCGGCCGACCTGCTGGAGGTTGGAGATCGTCTCGAGCCAGCCGCGGACGGCCTCGACGCGCTCGCCGTACTCCGGGTCGTACATCGGGTAGGCGAGCGGGACGCGCGTGACGTAGCCCTTCTCGATCGTCGCCGGGTCGACGAGCCCGAGCTTGGCGAGCTCCTGCCGGCCGAGCTCGATGAGGCCGTCGTCGTCCATCTCCCACAGGTCGTCGCCCTGGAAGCAGAAGTACTCCATGCCGACGCAGGCCTTGTTCTCGTCGGGGACCATCCACGGGCTCCAGGCGCGGAAGTTCTGGATCCGGCCGACGCGCACGGACGGATCGTGGATGTAGATCCACGTGTCCGGGAACGGGTCGGGGCCGTCGATGATCAGCGCGGTGGTGAGGAAGTCGCGGTAGCGCAGGCCCTGGGCGGCGCCCTGGACCTCGCCGGAGGCGGCGGCGCCGGCCATGCCGACCGTCGCGCGCAGCGGCAGCGAGGAGATCACGTGGCTGGGCTCGATGCGCTCGCCGCCGGCCTCGATGGCCACGACGCGGCCGTCGCGGATCTCGAGCTTCTCGACGCGGCAGTTCATCCGCATCTCGCCGCCGTTGGCGATGATCTCGTCGGCCATCGTCTCCCACATCTGGCCCGGGCCGAAGCGCGGGTAGTGGAACTCCTCGATGAGCGACTTGATCTTGTTGCCCTTGTTGCCGAAGAACGCGGCCTTGGCGGCGGACATGAAGGAGAGGCCCTTGATCCGCTGGGCGGCCCACTCGGCGCGCAGCTCGGTCGTCGGGACGCCCCAGACCTTCTCGGTGTAGGTCTTGAAGAAGTGCTGGTAGAGCCGCTTGCCGAAGCGGTTGGAGACCCACTGCTCGAGGTTCTCCTCCTTGCCCTTGGGCTTCATCGCGGCCCAGAGGTAGGAGCAGCCGGAGCGGACGAGCTCGACCGGGCCGAGCTTGCGGACCACGTCCATGCCGTCGAGCGGGTACTTGAGGAACTTGCCGTTCCAGAAGATGCGCGACTGGCGCGGCCGCTTGAGGAACTCCTCCTTCATCACCTCGTGCCAGAGGTCGTTGACCTCCTGCGACTTGGTGAAGAAGCGGTGGCCGCCGAGGTCGAAGCGGTAGCCGTCGCGGACCTCGGTCTTGGCGATGCCGCCCACCTGGTCCTCGGCCTCGAAGACGATGACGGGGATGCCCTTTTGGGCGAGGAGGTAGCCCGCGGTCAGGCCGGCGGGGCCGCCGCCGAGCACGGCAACGGGCTTGAGGTGACCGTCCTCGTCGGAAACGGCATGGCGGGGAGGATCGAACTCGACAAGCGACATGTCAGCCACCTTGCCCGCAGAAGCCCCCACGCGAGCGCGCGCCTAATGACCGCTAACAGGCCTTAATCGGGCCGCTAGCCTGCATGCCGGAGTGCTCACCACCGCCGCTCTCGACATCCTCCTCGTCGACGACGACGACCCGCTGCGGGAGATGCTGACGCGTTCGTTCGAGCGCGAGGGACACCGCGTCACGGCGGTCGCCGACGGCCAGTCCGCGCTCGACGCGGCGGGCGAACGGCCGTACGACATCGTGCTGCTCGACGTCGCGTTGGGCGCCGGCCCGACGGGCCACGACGTGGCCCGGATGCTGCGCTCGCGCCGCGACGTGGTGCCGATCATCATGCTCACCGCGCTGGACTCCGAGGCCGATGCCGTCCAGGGCCTCGAGTCGGGCGCCGACGACTACGTGACGAAGCCGTTCGGCCTCGCGGAGCTGCGCTCGCGGATCCGCGCCGTCCTGCGCCGCGCGCAGGGGCGCGTGGTCGAGGGCAGCCTGCACGTCGGCCCGGTCGGGCTCGACCGCGACCTGCGCCGCGTGACCGTCGAGGGCGACGCCGTGAAGCTCACGTTCTCCGAGTTCGAGCTGCTCGGCTGCCTGATGAGCCGGCCCGGCTACGCGTTCAACCGGCAGGAGCTCCTGCGTGCGATCTGGGGCGACAGCGCGTACCGTGACCCTCGGGCGATCGACGTGCACATCCGTCATCTGCGAGAGAAGCTCGAGGAGCGGCCGGAGGAGCCGAGCCTCATCCTGACCGTCCCCGGCACGGGCTACCGCTTCCGGGAGCCGTGAGATGCGGAGGCGGCTCCCGGCGGGCCTGCGCTCCCGGCTGCTGATCGCCCTGCTCGCGACGAGCGCGGTGACGCTCGGCGTCGCCGCCCTCGTCGTCCTGCCCCCGCTCCAGGACCGCCTGCGCGACCAGACCGTCGAGACCGTCGAGGACGCGGTCACCGACCACGTGGCGGAGATCGACCAGGCGATCGCCGACGTGGGCCCTGACCAGCCGCTCAGGGACTACTACACGCCGCTCTTCGCGCCGATCCGGGCGTTGCAGGACCAGTCGAGCGCACGCGTGCTCGTCCTGCACACGACGCTCCAGTCGAGCGATCCCGAGGGACCCTCGCCCGCGTTCCTCTACGACAGCGAGTTCGGGACGTCGTTCACGCAGGCGATGCTCAGCGCGGGGATCCAGGGATGGGACGGCCGGATCACCACCGTCGACGGGGACTCGGTGATCGTCGCCGAGCCGATCGGCAACGGCTTCGGCTCCGTGGTCGCCGTGCGCGAGCTGTCCGAGGTCGAGTCGCTCGTCGACGAGGTCCGCAACCGCTTCCTCGTCGCCGCGGTCGTCGGCCTCGCGGTCGCGGCGCTGCTCGCCATCGCGCTCTCCTCCACCCTGCTGCGCCGCCTGGCCCGCCTCCGCGCGGCCGCGCTGCGGATCACGGAGGAGGGGCCCGACACCCAGATGCCGCACGACGAGCGCCGCGACGAGGTCGGCGACCTCGCCCGCGCGCTCGCGCGGATGCAGGAGGAGCTCCGCCGCCAGGAGGCGGCGCGGCGCGCCTTCGTCTCGACCGCGAGCCACGAGCTGCGCACGCCGCTGACGATGCTCCAGGGCACGATGGAGCTGCTGGAGGACGACCTGCGCGCCGGCCGGCTCGACACGGAGGACGGGCTGCAGCAGGTGCAGACCGCGCGGCTGGGCCTCAACCGCCTCTCCACGCTCGCGGGCGAGCTGCTCGACCTCTCGCGGCTCGACGCGGCCGTCCCGCTGCGCACCGAGCCGGTGGAGCTGGGCGAGATCGTCCGCGCCGTCGCGGCCGAGTTCGAGCTCCGCGCCGAGCGGCGCGACACGCCGGTCGAGGTCGCGCTCCCGGCACATCCCTGCTGGGGCCGCGGCGACCCCGACGCGATCGCCCGCGTGGCCCGCATCCTGCTCGACAACGCGCTCCGCTACGGCCCGCCGGCCACGCCGGTCCAGGTCGCCGCCCACGCCGACCACGGCCAGGCGGTCATCACGGTCACGGACGCCGGCGCGGGCATCCCCGCGGAGGAGCGCGAGCGCATCTTCGAGCGCTTCCACCGCGGCAGCGGCGCGGGGAGCGCGGGCGGCTTCGGCCTCGGCCTCGCGATCGGGCGCGAGCTGGCGCGGCGGATGGGCGGCGAGCTCGCGCTCGAGGACGTGCCGGCCGCGGGCACGCGCTTCGCGCTCACGCTCCGCTCCACGAGCTCGCCGGCCGAGGACCCGCGCGGCCGCGACCGCGTCAGCGCCTGACGAAGACCTCGGCGCGCACCGCGTTGGGCACGCGGTTCTCCGGCGTGGCCGGCTCCACGTCGGTGCGCGAGAAGCGCGGGTCGTCCTGGAGGAACGCGAGCCATTCCTCCGAGCGCTCGCGCACGAGCGACGTCCACGGCGCCCGCCATTGCCCGATGGAGTAGATCTGCGGCACGACGAGCGCGACGCGGCCGCCCGGCGGCACCGTGTCGAGCAGCGGAGCGAGGTCGCGCTCGGGGCTGGTCTTCTCCAGCCGCTCCACGCCGTCGCGCCAGTCCGTCACGCCCACGTCGGGCACCGCGCCGGTGAGCGTCGCGTAGCGCAGGCCGTCGGGCAGGTAGTAGTCGAGCGCCGAGACCTGCTCGGGCTGCGTGGCGACCACGAGGTCGCCCTCGCGCAGCGACGGCGCGATCGCCTCGCTCACCTCGCGGACGTTGCTCTTCTCCGACGGCGCGCCGTCGATCGCCCACAGCACGGCGACGAGCGCGAGGGCGACGAGCCCGAGCCGCCCGGCCGCGCCGAGGCCGGCGGCGGCGAGCAGCACGAACGGCCCCACGCCGGCCGCGAGGTAGCGGTTGGCCCACGCGGGCGAGAGCTGCGACGCGACCCAGGCGAGCACGAACGTCGCCACGGCGATCACGAGCAGCGCGACGACCGCGCGCGCGGGCGCACCGCGCAGGCGCCACAGGGCGACCGCGCCGCTGCCGCCGACCAGGACGATCGCGAGCGAGGCCTCCTTGCCCCACATGCGGACGGGCACGGAGGCCAGGGCGGCGAGCGACGGCGCGTTGGCCCACGGCGCCCCCGTGTGGGCGGCCTGGTAGAGCGTGTTCGGGATCCACGGCGCGTAGAGCAGGACCGCGCCGCCGTACGCCACGAGGCCGGTGCGGAGCAGACGGCGGCGCTCCCCGGCGTCCGCGCGCCAGAGCAGCCAGAGCCAGACGATCCCGGTCGCCGCGCCGAAGAACAGCGCCCAGTTGTGCGTGTAGAGCATCGCGGCGAACGCCACGGCGAAGCCGATCGCGGGCGCCCGGCGGACCCCGCCGCCCTCCGGCGGGTCGCTCGTGAAGGCATGGAGCCAGCAGATCAGGCTGATCAGCCCGAGCAGCGTGACCAGCGAGTACATCCGCCCCTCCTGCGCGTACTGCGTCATGAAGGGGTTGACCGCGGCGAGCAGCGCCGCGATCCAGGCCGTGCGCGTGCCGAAGAGCAGCTTCCCGCCCCACCACGCCACCGGCACGCAGATCACGGCGAACAGCACGGAGAACCCGTGCACGTCGGCCTCCGACCGCCCGACGAGGTGCAGCCAGACGTTGAGCAGCAGGTAGTAGAGCGGCGGCGAGCCGTCCTGCCGCAGCACACCCGGGATGTCGCCGATCGGCCGGTCGGCGATGCCCACGGAGAGGCCCTCGTCGATCCAGAAGCCCACGTCGAGCTGGCGCGTGCGCAGCAGCACGGACAGCGCGATCAGGACGCCGATCCCCAGGGGGGCGGCGATCCGCGCGCCCGTGAGCGATCGCGCCCGCAGCTCCCACGCCGGCCGGGAGGCGTAGGTGGCCATGCGCATCAGATTAGGGCGTCCCACCACGGCAGTTGCGGGATACGACCCAGCGGGAGTTCTCGGTCAACTTCGCGAAGCGCGGGTCATGCGCGAGCGCGGAGGTCTTCCCCGCGATCGTGGTCCCCGGCGGCGCGGCGAACAGCTGGACGTCCTTCGAGTGCAGGTGCATCGCGTAGGCCACCGCCTGGACCTCGAAGGGCGGCGCGTAGACGGGCCCGCAGGCCAGCATCGCGTCGGTCCCGCCGGCCTTCTCGACCATCGGGCCGAGGCGGTCGTACGCGCCCGACTCGTTCCGGACGACGTCCAGGTCCCACGTGAGCATGTCCCAGAACGGCGCGACCAGCGGCGTGCACACCGCGATCGCCGCCACCGCGGTCGCGGCGCCCGCCTTCCGCCCCCACCGCGCGCCCACGTCGCGCACCAGCTCGACCCATCCGGCGCCCGCGAGCACGCAGATGAGCGCGGCGGGGAGCGCGACATAGCGGAGGTTCCCCGCGAAGCCGGCCTGCGTCATCGCCGCCACGGCGACCATCAGCGCGCCGGCGATGCCGCCGAGCGCGAGGCGCAGGGTGTCGCGATCCCGCCACGCGCGCACGAGCGCGATCGCCGCGCCGATCAGCATCGGGAGCATCAGCGTCTTCGCCGCCCGGACCCAGGTCTCGACGAACGGGTGGTCGGCGAAGGCGGCCGAATCCGGGTTCGGCTCGCGGGCGCGGGAGGCGGCGCGGAAGAGGTCGCCCGAGCCGAGGTACTCGGGGACGAACCACAGCAGGACCGTGAGCACGCCGCTGCCGAGCACGAGCCAGATCGCGCCGCGGTCGACCCACATCAGCCAGAGGCCGTAGACGAGCAGGAACGGCCACAGCTCCGGCCGCAGCAGGCCGGCGAGGACGCCGAGCATGAACGCCTGGCGCCGGTGCCCGTCGAGGTGGCGCTCGATCGCCCACAGGCAGAAGCCGACGAGCAGCCCCTCGCTGTTGCCGCGCGAGAAGTTGCGGATGAACTCGTCGACGAGCAGCAGGCCGAACACGGCGATCACGCCCGCGATCCAGCCGGCGAGGCGCCTCGCGAGCCGGAACGTGTACGCGAAGGCGAGCAGCCCGCCGGCCTGCGCGACGACCAGCCACAGCTCGGGCGCCCAGCGGTCGCCCGCGAGCGCGAACGGCGTCGTGAAGAGCACGGGCAGGGGCTTCCACGACGGCCCCGTGCGCGTGTCGAGGTCCAGGTGGACGATCTCGCGGCCCCAGATGATCCACGCCCATGGGTCGTAGGTCGGGGCCGCGGGCAGGAAGTGGGCCAGCGCGGCGAGCGCCAGGCACGCCAGGAGGAGCTTCAGGGCCGCTCCGCTCTCACTCGTCGGGCAGTGCGAGCGCGGAGCGCATGGCGGCCGGCCACTCCTCGGGCGGCTCGAGCTCCGTCGCGGGGTCGTCCCACCAGGCGAAGCCGTGGTCGAGGGCGACCAGCGGCACCTCGACGGCGCGCGCGAGGTCCCGCGAGCGGCGCTCGAGCAGCATCCGGTCGCCCGAGAGCAGCGCGCGCTTGGCGCCCTGCGTGGCGGCGTCGCCGTCGGCGCCGAGCGCGAGCGCCTCGGGCACGAGCTCGTAGAGCCCGGCGGCGCCGAGCACGGCGAGCAGGTCGAAGCGCTGCGCGCGCGTGAAGCCCGGGAGGGCGAGGCGCTCGAGCACGCGGGCGAAGCGCCGGCCGGGCGACCAGTCGGACTCGCCCGTGAAGGCCGCGACCTGCGAGCCGGCGCGCTCCGCCCACTGGCGGTAGGCCTCGGCCGTGGCGCGCTGCGCGGCGGGCAGGTCCTCGGGCACGCCGTCGTCCCAGCGCGGGGCGGCGGCGCCGACCGCGTCCCGCAGCGGCGGGCCGACGAGCGTGAGCAGGAACGCGAGCCAGGTCGCGTCCTCCTTGTCGGGCTCGGTGGCGATGGCCTCGTAGGGACCGGGCGGGTAGAGCCGCGCCTCGGCGGCCAGCAGGGCGGCGGCGAGCCGCTCGGCGTCGGCGGTCGCGCGCAGTCCGGGGACGAGCTGGTTGCGGTAGCCGTCGTCCTCCGCGCGGGCGAGCCGGCGGGTCACGACGCCGCCGCTGCGGGCGGACGCACCGGAGCGCCGCGCACGCGACGCGGGCGCCTTGCGGACGGACGGGGGGCGCGGCGGGGCCTTCGCCTTCAGCTCCGCCTCGAGCTCACGCGAGCAGATCGGGCAGTTCGCGGTGAGGCGGTTGTGGCGGCAGAAGAGCGAGACCATGCACCCGGAAACGCTACTGCGGGCAGGCCTCCGGGGTCCGCGAGCCCGGCGGCAGGCAGGCGGGCTTCCCGCGCGGCTCGAGCCCCGCCTTCAGCTTGAAGGTCACGACCCGGCCGATCGCGCCGGGCGCGGTGATCCGCACCTGGACGCGCTGCCCGGCGCGGAAGCGGCGCCCGCGCAGGTCGAGCGCGCGCTTGGCCGAGAGGGTCTTGACGACCGCCAGCTGCCCCTTGTCGCGCTTGCGCCGCGTCACCGTGCGCGAGCGGAACGGGCACTTCCCGCCCCGGCAGCGCAGCTCCACCTCCGCCCGCGCGGGCGGCCGCGCGACGCGCATGGAGAGCAGCGCGAACCGCTTGCCGTTGAACGCCCAGCGGGTGAAGACGGTGGAGGTGACGACCTCCGGCGCGGGCGGGACGGGCGCCGCGGCGACCCGCAGGATCCGCGTGGCGCGCGTGACGTTCCCGGCGCCGTCCGCGGCGGTGAGCGTGACGGTGTGGGTTCCGGGTGGGAAGGCGTGCTCGACGGCGGCGCCGGCCGGCGCGGTGCCGTCGCCGAGGGCCCAGCTGAGCGCGGCGCCCGACCAGCGGTCGCGCGCCGCGGCGGCGAGCCGCAC
>JBEVIG010000142.1:0-19743 GCA_040510855.1 Solirubrobacteraceae bacterium | reverse complement strand
AACGGCTGCAGCAGGCGGTCCTCCGCCAGGAGCCCGGGCTCGAGCTGCCACCCGGGCCGGGGCTCGCCACGCCGCCGCGGCGCCGGGGCATCGCGCGCCTCACCGTGCCGGCGGTGGCCGCGATCGCCGTCGCGGGCGCGGCCGCCGCGTTCGCGACGCGCGGCGACGAGCCCGGCACGCGGGCTCGCGCGGCGCCGACGGGCGGGCAGCTGGTCGCGGTCGACGCCGCGACGGGGCGGATCGCGCAGCGGTTGCACGCGGGACGGACGCCCGCGGCGCTCGCCCGCTCCGGCGACGGGCGACTGTGGATGGTCGACGCCGACGCGCGGACGCTGCTCGCCGTCGACCCACGGGCCGGCACGGTCGAGACGCTGGGCACCGGCGGCACGCCGACCGACGTCGCCGCGGCCGGCAGGACGGTCTGGGTCGGCGACGGCGTGCCGGTCGACGACGCCCAATTCGCGGGACCGGTGACCTCCACCCTCCGCCTGCTCGACGCGCCGACGGGCTCGATCCGCGCGACCGTGCGGCTGCCCCGCTCGGGCGGAGCGGTGGGCAACACCGCCGGCAACCGCGTCGCCGCGTCGGCGCGCGCGGCGTGGGCCGTCGGGCCCTCGGGCGCGATCGTCCGGGTGGATCCGGAGACCGGCAGGGAGACGCACCGGGCGGCGCGCGCGGGCGCCTTCGCCGTGGCGGCCGCGGGCGGCAGCGTCTGGGCCCTGCGACCGGACGGCGTCGTGCTCGTCCTGGACGAGGCCTCCGGCGCCGTCCGGCGGCGTATCCCGTTACCGACGGACGCGCCGGCGCGACTCGCGGCCGGCCCGGGCGCGGCCTGGGTCACGGCGCCCGCCGACGGACGCCTCTATCGCGTGGAGGCGGGGGGCGACGTCGCCGGCGTCAAGGTCCCGCGCGGCGCGGCGGCGGTGGCCGCGGGGCCGGACGGCGCCTGGGTGGCCGACACCGTCGCGGGCACCATCACCGGTGTCGACGCGGGCGGAGCTCGCGTCGGGCGCCCGGTCCGCGTCGGCGGGATGCCGCGCGCGCTGCTCGTCGCGGACGGAACGGTGTGGGTCGCGCTCGAGGGCGCCGCGCCGAGTGCCGGCGGCGCCTCGGTGGCGGGCATCCGGCCGCTCCCGGCGCCCAGGTGCGAGCCGCTCGTGGCCGGCGGCGGCGGGCGCGCCGACGTGCTGCTGGTCTCGGACCTGCCGCTGCAGGGCGGCGTCCGCGTGATGGCGACGCAGATGGCCCAGGCGATCACGTTCGTGCTCCGCGAGCGCGGGTTCCGCGCCGGCCGCTTCCGGATCGCCTTCCAGTCGTGCGACGACTCCGTCGCCCGCACGGGGCTGTTCGACGAGGCGAAGTGCGCCGCGAACGCGCGCGCGTACGGCGCCCACGAGCAGGTCGTCGCCGTGATCGGCACGCTGAACTCGCCGTGCGCGGTCGCCGCCGTCCCGCACCTCAACCGGGCGCGGGGCGGCCCCGTGCCGATGGTCTCACCGCTCAACTCGTTCCCCGGCCTCACGCGCGCGGGGCCCGGCATCGACCCCGCGCTGCCGCACGCCCTGTATCCCTCCGGCGAGCGTTCCTACCTGCGCGTCTTCCCCCCCGACGACCTGCAGGGGGCGGCGCTCGCGCTCCTCGCGCAGGAGCGCGGGCACGAGGCGGTCTTCGTGCTCGACGACGGCGAGCCCGGGTACGGCGCGCTGATGGCCGGCGGCTTCGCGACCGCCGCGGGACGGCTCGGGCTGCGCGTCGCCGGGCGGGCGACGTGGAACACGCGGGCGCGCAACTACCGCGCGCTCGCCCGCCGGGTCGCCGCCTCCGGCGCGAAGGCGGTGTTCGTCGGGGGCCTGCTGGACACGAACGCCGCGCGCGTGATCCGCGACCTCCGCCGCACGCTCGGCCCCGACGCGGACATCATGGGGCCGGACGGCCTCACGCCGCTGTCGATCCTGGCCGAGCAGGCGGGGGACGCCGCGCGCGGCGTCCATGTGAGCTTCGCGGGCGTGGTGATGGAGGGGCTCCCGCCGGCGGGCGCGGCGTTCGCCGAGCGCTTCGCCGCCGCGCAGGAGGGCCTGGCCGTCGAGCCGTCGGCGGTCTACGCCGCACAGGCCACCGAGGTCGTGCTCGACGCGCTCGCGCGCTCCGACGGCACGAGGGCGTCGCTCCTCGACGCGCTGTTCGCGACGCGGATCCGCGACGGCCTCCTCGGCGACTTCGGCTTCACGCCCGCGGGCGACATCACCGAGGCGCCCGTCTCCGTGCTGCGGGTGAGCGACGGCCGGGGCTCGCGGCGGGTGTCCAGCCTCGAGGGCGGCGAGCTCGAGCGCGTGATGCGCCCGCCCGTGCGGCTCGTGGAGTGAGCTACGCCGCGGCGGGCGTCTTGTCCGCGGCCAGCAGCGTCGCGCCGATCGCGCCGCCGAGGTCGCCGAGCGAGGCCAGCAGGATCTCCGGCGGGCGGTGGTCGGCGAAGAGGTGCGGCATCACGGCCTCGCGGATCTTCTCCACGTACGGCTCGCCGAGCCGGAGGCCGAGCCCGCCGCCGATCACGACCGCCTCGACGTCGAGGAGGTTGAGCGACGACGCGATGCCGACGCCCAGCGCCTCGACCGCCTGCTTGATCAGGTGGTGGGCGAGCTTGTCGTCGCGCTCGAGCGCGCGCTCCCAGATGCCCGAGGAGAGCCGCGGCTTGCCCTTCTCCTCCATGATCTCGAAGAGGACGGTCTTCTCGCCCTTGTCGGCCTTCTCGCGGGCGTGGACCTCCATCGCGCCGCGGCCGGCGTAGGCCTCCATGCAGCCGATCCGGCCGCACGGGCACTGGCGCCCGTCGCTCTTGACGACGACATGGCCGATCTCGCCCGCGCCGCCGCGGCCCTCGTAGAGCTCGCCGTCGAGCACGATGCCGCCGCCGACGCCCGTGCCCCAGAAGACGCCGAGGAGCGACTTGAACGGCTTCGCGGCGCCGAGCACGAACTCGGCCTGGGTGGCGACGTTGACGTCGTTGGAGAGCGCGATCGGCGCGGCCAGCGCGGCCTCGAGCTTCTCGCCGAGCGGGTAGGAGCCCTCCCAGTCGGGCAGGTTGCGGGCGCTCGTGACCGTGCCCTCGGCGTCGTCGACGACCCCGGGGGAGCCGACGCCCACGGCGGTGAGCCCGCCAGGGCCGACCCCAGCCTCGTCGCTCGCCTCGCGCACCGCCGCGACCATCGCGAGCGCCACGTCGGCGGGGCCGCCGGTCGTCGGCGTCGGGTGCCGCGACGAGCCCAGCACCTCGTGCTGCTCGTCCACGACCACCGCCTGGATCTTCGTTCCGCCGAGGTCGATGCCGCCGTACCGTGCCATGTGGATCTCCCTAGTACCCGCTCCCGAGCGGATCCGTTCCGTCCCAGGTTCCACTGGAACCATACGGCCGGAAGCGAGCGAACAGGTCCTCGGCGTACCAGTTCTCCTCCCGGGTGCGCCGGATCACGTCGCGATGCGGCCCCGGCCGGTAGGCGAACGCCTTCGCGTCGGCCGCCGAGGCCCAGAGCGAGAACGTGGCCTGGCGCGCCACCGGCCACTCCCCCGCGCCGACCGACGCGAGCAGCCCGGGAGCGCGCAACAGCTCAGCCGCGGGCGGTGCGATCGCGCCGTAGAACGCGCGGAGCCGGGCCGGCCGGATGGTCGCGCGGGTGAGGATCGCGACGGGATCGGCCGAGGCGACCGGCTCGGCCGACGTGGCCGGCTTCGCCGGCCCGGCCCGCCCGCCCGGATCGGCGGACGCGGTGCCGTCGGCGGCCGCGGCCAGCGGGACGGCGCCGCCCCAGGCTCCGTGCGCGCGCAGCGGCTCGAGCTTCACGGACCAGCTCTCCCGCCCGAGCGAGCGCCAGCGCGCCGGGATCTCCGAGCCGGCGAGGAACGCGTCCAGCGCCGCCTCGTCCTCCCACACCGCGAACAGCGCCCAGCGGCGCAGGTCGGCGCTGAGCGTCATCGTCCGCCCGCGGCCCGTGCCGAGCAGCCGCCAGAAGCGCAGGCCGGGCGTCCGGCGCAGCAGCGGCCGGTCCAGGCCCATGCGCGAGAATGCCTCCGGCGCGGTCGCGCGCGGGTACCGCGTCAGATGGAAGGAGGCCACGGGCACCGGTGGGATACGTCGTAGCAGCCGTGCTGGGCTATCTGCTCGGCTCGATCCCCGTCGCGCTGTGGGTCGCCCGGCGCCACGGCGTCGACCTGCGGCAGACCGGCGACGGGAACCCGGGCGCCTGGAACGCGCTCGAGCAGCTCGGCGGGCGCCGCGCGCTGCCCGCGTTCCTCGGCGACGCCGCCAAGGGGCTCGTGGCCGGCGTGCTCGGCCTCTCGCTCGCGGGCTGGTGGGGCGGCTTCGCGGGCGTGCTCGGCGCGATGCTCGGGCACGCCTTCCCGGTCTTCGCCGGCTTCCGCGGCGGCAAGGCGGTGATGACGTTCGTCGGCGGCGGGCTCGCGCTCTCCCCGTGGGCGGCGGCCGTCTGCCTCGCCCTCTGCCTCGCCACCTCGCTCGTGTTCTCCTTCAAGTGGGGCGCCCGGGCGGGCGTGTTCGCGTTCCCGCTCGTCCAGCTCGCCACCGACCCGATCGCCCACGTCGCGGCGACCGGCGTGCTCATGGGCCTGATCGGGCTCCTGTTCCTGCTGGATACGTCCGGCCGCGCCAGGAGCGCGCCGGCCGCACCGCCCCCCTCGTGAGCGCGGCGGCGGCGAGCGGATCGGCGAGCGGCGAGAGCCAGAACGCCGGCCCGCGGCGCGCGTACGAGCCCGCGAGCGCGGGCAGGAGCGCGAGCCGCAGCGCCAGCAGCGCGAGGTCGAGCCGGCCCGGCCGCCCGGCGAGCAGCCGCAGCACGGGCAGCCCCTGGACGAGCCAGACGACGGCGACGTCGGCCGCCAGCGCCGCCGGCGCCGTGACGTCGGCGAGTGCGATCGAGCGCGCCCACTCGCGCGGCGTCATCGCGACCTCGACGAGCCCGCCGCCGTCGCGGAACGCCACCCGCCACCCCGCGCGGGCGAGCGCCCGCGCGAGCGCCACGTCGTCCGTGAGGTGCCCGGCCGCCGCCGCGAAGCCGCCCGCCGCGAGGAGCGCCTCGCGCCGGAACGCCGTCACCTGCCCGTTGGCCACGAGGCGCGCGACCGGCGCGGGCGCGTCGGCGGGGCCGAAGCGGTAGACGAGCGTGGCCAGCATCGCCGGGTGCACCCAGCCCGCGTGCTCGAACCGCGCCCCCGCCGTGACGAGGTCCGCGTCCTCGAGCGCCGCGGCCAGCGCCCCGATCAGCCCCGGGCGGGGGCGCGTGTCGGCGTCGAGCGCGACGACGACGTCGCCGCTCGCGGCCTCGAGCCCACGCTGCAGCGCCCACGGCTTCCCCACCCAGCCCTCGCGCCGGCCGGCGGGCACCACGCGCGCACCCGCCGCCGCCGCGATCGCGGCCGTCGCGTCCGCGGAGCCGTCGTCGACCACGATCACCTCGGCGACGCCGGGATCCTCGGCCAGCCCGGCCAGGCAGGGCCCGATCCGCGCCGCCTCGTCGCGCGCCGGGATCACCACGCTCACCCGCTCCGGCGTCGGCGCCGCGACCAGCGGCGGCCGGCGCGAGCGGCCGCGCGCGAGGCGGGCCAGCACGACGGCGCCCGCGCCCGCCTGGGCGAGGCGGAGCAGCATCGCCCCCCAGACTGGCATAGTTCCTCGCCTGAACTCCGACGTTCAACGGGGAGCGCGCGTGGACCTGAACGACACACCAGAGCTGGCGACGTACCGGGAGGAGGTCCAGGCCTGGCTCGCGGAGCACAAGACGGACGCACCCCCGCCCCACGGCGAGGGCGACGCCTACGTGGCCGCCCGGCGCGCGTGGCAGAAGCAGCTCGCCGAGGGCAGGCTGGCGGCCGTGACCTGGCCCGCCGAGTACGGCGGCGCCGGCCTCGGGCCGCTCCAGCAGGTGATCGTCAACCAGGAGATCGGCCGCGCCCACGTGCCGGGGATCTTCGACATCATCGGCGTCGGGATGCTCGGGCCGACGCTGATCGCGCACGGCTCGGAGGACCAGAAGCAGCGCCACCTCGGCCCGATGCTCACCGCCGACGAGGTCTGGTGCCAGCTCTTCTCCGAGCCGGCCGCCGGCTCGGACCTCGCGGGCGTCCAGACGCGCGCGAAGCAGCAGGAGGACGGCTCCTGGCGGCTCTCGGGCCAGAAGGTGTGGACGACCAACGCGCAGCACGCGACGTTCGGCCTCCTGCTGGCCCGCACGAATCCCGACGTGCCCAAGCACAAGGGCCTGACGATGTTCGTCGTGCCGATGGACGCGGAGGGCGTCACGATCCGGCCGCTGCGCCAGATCTCCGGCGAGGCGCACTTCAACGAGGTCTTCCTCGACGACGTCCGGCTCGAGCCCGGCGCGGAGGTCGGCCCCGTCGACGGCGGCTGGGGCGTCGGCCTCACGACGCTGATGTTCGAGCGCGTGACGATCGGGCTCGGCGGCGAGGGCTTCGGCTGGCGCGCCGACCGCTTCGCGCACGCGCTGCTCACCGACGAGGCCTGCACGCGCGACCCCGAGACCCGCCACCGCTTCGGCGAGATCGCCACGGAGTTCCTCGCGCTGCGTTTCACGGGCTACCGCATGCTCACCGGTCTCCAGCGCGGCCAGATCCCCGGCGCCGAGGGGGCGCTGGCCAAGGTCACGACCATCAAGGCCGCGATCGCGGCCGGCGACCTGATCGTCGACGTGCTCGGCCCCGGCGGCCTGGCCGACGACCGCTTCGGCGAGCTGGTCTCCGACCTCCCCGGCCTGAAGTCGGCGGGCGGGACGGAGGAGATCCTGCGCAACATGGTCGGCGAGCGCGTCCTCGGCCTCCCGCCCGAGCCGCGCCTCGACAAGGGCATCCCGTTCTCCGAGCTGCGGGCGAAGGAGCTGGCATGAACTTCGCCCTGTCCGACGAGCAGGAGTTCCTCAAGGAGGCGGCCCGCGGCGCGCTCTCCCGCGTGAAGACCGTCGAGGCCGCGCGCGACGCGCTCGACGGCGGCGCGCTGCCCGACCTGTGGCCGACGGCGTCCGAGGCCGGCTGGGCCGGGCTGCTCGTCTCCGAGGAGCACGGCGGCGCCGCGCTCCAGCCGCTGGAGGCGATGCTCGTGTTCGAGGAGCTCGGCCGCGTCCTCGCGAGCGTGCCGCTGCTCGGCCACCTGCCCGCCAGCCTGCTGATCGACCGCGGCGGCGACGCCGCGGTGGCGGCCGCGCTGGCCGAGGGCACGGAGCGCGCCGCGTTCGCCGCCGCGCGCCCGCCGTCGGACATCGAGGACGCGTGGACGGTCGAGCCCGAGCTCGGCTCGACCCGCGCCCCCGCGCCGGTCCTCGCCGACGGCACGGTCACGGGCGCCGTGCACTGGGTGCCGGACGCCGAGGGCGCCGACCACCTCGTGGTGGTGCTCGCCGACGGCCGCGCCGCCCACGTCCGGGCCGCGGACGCCGCGGTCGAGCCCACGACGGTCTACGACGTCACCCGCCCGCTCGCCCACGTGCGGTTCGACGGCGCCCCCGCGACGCTGCTCGAGACGACGCCGGAGGACAGCGCCGCGGCGTGGTACCTGGCGCAGGCGCTGATCGGCGCCGAGGCGCTCGGCGCATCCGACGTCGCACTGGAGACCAGCGTCGCGTACGCCCGCGAGCGGCACACGTTCGGGCGGCCGATCGGCTCCTACCAGGCCGTCAAGCACGAGCTCGTGGAGATCCTGCGCCGCGCCGACAACGCGCGGTCGCTCATGTACTACGCCGGCTGGGCGGCCAAGGACCGGCCCGACGAGTTCGCGCTCGCCGCGTCCGCGTTCCGCCTCTCGGCCGGCAAGGCGCTCGACCACGCGACGCGGGCGCAGATCTCCGTGCACGGCGGGATCGGGGCGACGTGGGAGCACGACGCGCCGCTCTACTTCCGCCGCGCGCAGCTGTCGCGGCGGCTGCTCGGCGGCGACGCCGGGGCGGCCGACCGGGTGGCCGGCGAGCTCCTCACGCAGGCCCGCGCCGCCGCTTAGCACCTGGCGCGTTCCCATACTTCCGCCCTGCGCAACGCAAAAGGTGCTTGCGCGGCGGCGGAAGGAGGTGTACCGTCGCGCGCTGGGATAAGGCCTGTCGCTGCGGTTCGGGAAGGGCCGCGGGAGAGGGGCAGGCCGGGAGGAAGAGGAGTAGACGTGAGCCGAGAGCTCAGCATGAACCGCCGCCGGTTCCTCGGGGCCGCGGCGGGCACCGCAGCGGGCGCCGGGATCCTCGGAGGCCTCAAGCTCGACTCCGCGTCCGGTGGGCGCGGCGTGCTCGTGCCGCCGGGCAAGCGCAGCATCATCCTGTACACGGTCCGCGACCGGATCGGCGCGGCCCCCGACAGCACGGGCGTGCCGTACGGCTTCGCCCAGGTGCTCGAGCGCCTGGCCGAGATCGGCTACCACGGCGTCGAGTTCGCCGGCTACACGCAGAACACGGGCGTGCTCGGCCGCCAGATCACCGTCGCCGAGATCCGCCAGATCCTCGACGACAACGGACTGGTCGCGGTCGGCAGCCACGGCAACATCCCGGGCACGATCACCGACGCCACGCTGGCGCAGTTCGACGCGTACATCGAGCAGGCGCTGACCCTGGGCCAGAAGTACATCGGGACGGGCGGCGACCCCACCGGCAGCAACTTCAAGGCCGACTGGGACGCCGCGGCGGAGCGCTGGAACCTCCTCGGCGAGCGGGCGGCGGCCGCGGGCCTGAAGCTGTACACGCACAACCACGACGCGGCGTACAACTTCCTGCTCGACTCCGGGCCGCTCGACGCGCAGGGCCGCCCGACGCGCTCGTCGGGCATCCGCAAGCTGGAGTACTTCCTCCAGATCACCAACCCCGAATACGTGCACCTGGAGATGGACATCTACTGGGCCCACGTCGCCCAGCACCGGTTCCGCTCCTACGTCGACGCGAACGGCGCGACGGTCGAGGACGTCTTCGACCCGGGCGGGCTCGTGGCGGCGAACACGATGCGCTACCCGCTCTTCCACGCGAAGGACGGCGCGCGCACGGCGGAGCCGCCCGGCACCGGTTCCGGCTACGTCATGGTCCCGCTCGGCCAGGGGGACATCGACTTCCAGGTGTTCTTCGACAACATGGGCGCGAAGGGCTTCCACTACCCCATGTACGAGCAGGACAACGCGCCCGGCGGCGCCGCCGACCCGGGCCGCTCGCTGCGGTACTCGGCGGAGTCCTACGCCGGCATGGCCGCGCTGCGCGGCTAGTGATGACGATGGGCGGGGCGGGCCGCGGCGACGGCCTGCCCCGCACCGTCGCCGCCTGGCTCCCGGTGGCGCTCTGCGTCGCCGTCTACTTCCTCTTCCAGTCCGGCAGCCTCACGCTCGAGATCGACCGCTCGATCGGGTTCCGCTGCAACGCCGAGGAGTACGGCCTCGTCCCGGCGGAGATCGCCCACCCCGGGCGCCGGGCCACCGACGTGTTCTGCGAGCCGGGCGAGGGCGCCGAGGACGACGGCCACGGCCACGAGCGCTCCGACGCGCGGATGCCCGCGGACGCGCCGGCCTGGGTCACGCCCTTCACGTCGATGGTCATGCACGGCAGCGCGCTGCACCTCGCGCTGACGATGCTGCTCGCCGCCGCGCTCGGCCCGGCGCTGGCGCGCGCCTTCCGGCCCGCGTGGCTGGTCCCCGCGCTGTACCTGTTCGGTGGGCTCGTGAGCGCCGCGGCGCTCGTGCTGCTCGCGCCCGGGATGGGCATCGCGAACGTCGGCGCGTCGGGCGCCGTGGCCGCGCTGCTCGGCGCGGCGCTCGCCGGCATGCCGCGGGCGAGCGTCACGTTCTTCGCGATCCCGGTGCCGGTGCTCGTGCTGCTCGCCGTGGGCGCGCAGGTGCTGATCGCCGTGCTCGACCTCGGGCAGCCCGTCGCGGGTGAGGGCGGCCAGGTCGCCTACTGGGTGCCGCTCGCCGGCCTCGCGGCGGGCTACGCCGTCGCCCGGCTGCTCAGCGGCGCGCGGCGGTGACCTTCCGCACCACGGGGAGCAGCAGCGAGCGCGGGGCGAGCCGGCCGCCGAGCATCGACGCGCGGTTGTGCAGCCCGGGGATCGCGGTGCGGCGGCCGGCGATCATCGCGTCGACGCCGGCGCGGGCGACCGCATCCGCGTCCTGGAACAGGAGCTCGGGCAGCGCTCGCTCGTGCTCGGACGCGCCCGCCTTCTCCCCGAACTCCGTGTGGGTGAAGCCGGGGCAGAGCGTGGTGACCGACACGCCCGTGCCCCCGAGCTCGGCGTGCACGGCCTCGGAGAACGACTGGACGAAGGCCTTGCTGGCCGCGTAGGTGGCGAAGCCGGGCAGCGGCTGGAACGCCGCGGTCGAGGCGACGTTGAGGATCGCGCCCGCCCCGCGCTCGACCATCCCCGGCAGGAACGCTCCCGTGAGGTGGTGGACGGCGTCGACGTTGAGCCGGACGACCTGCTGCTCGCGCTCGACGCCCGCCTCGAGCAGGGTGCCCACCGTGCCCATGCCGGCGTTGTTGCACAGGCCAGCGACCACGCGCCCGGCGAGCAGCCGGTCGACGAGGTCCTGGCGCGCCGCCGCGTCGCCGAGGTCGCAGACCTCGACCTCGGCGCGGATGCCGTGGCGCAGGCGCAGCTGCTCGGCCAGCTCGCGCAGGCGCTGCTCGCGCCGGGCGACCAGGACGACGTCGTGGCCGCGGTCGGCGAGCCGGCGCGCGAGCTCCGCGCCGATGCCCGCGGACGCGCCGGTGATCACCACGGACTGCCCGGGCGTAGGAGGAGGTAGGGCCATGACGGGCAATGAGTACCCCAAGATGCGCGTCTGGAGCCACCATCGCTGGCAATTCCCCCTGCCCGCGACCCACAAGTTCCCGCTGGCGAAGTACGAGCTGCTGGCCGAGCGCGTGGTCGAGGACGGCCTGGTGGCGCCGGGCGACGTGCTGGAGCCCGACCCGGTCGAGTGGGAGGACCTGGCCGCCGTGCACGACTGCGGCCTCCTGTCGCGGATCCGCGAGGGCTGCCTGACGGCGCGGGAGGAGCGCGGGCTCGGCCTCCCCTGGTCCGAGGAGCTCGTGGAGCGCGGCCGCCGGTCGGTCGGCGGGACGGTCGAGGCGGCCTTCACCGCGCTCGAGACCGGGGTGGCGATGAACCTCGGCGGGGGGACGCACCACGCGGGGCGTGACTTCAGCCGCGGCTACTGCCTGTTCAACGACGTCGCGGTGGCGCTCGCGCTCCTGCGGCGCGAGGACGAGGGGCGCGCCGCGCTCGTCGTCGACTGCGACGTCCACCAGGGCGACGGGACCGCGCACATCTTCGCCGACGACCCGCGCACCTTCACGCTCTCGCTGCACGGCGCGCGCAACTACCCGTTCCAGCGGCTGCCGTCCGACCTCGACGTGGACATCGCGAGCGGCACGGGCGACGCCCGCTACCTCCAGGCGCTCGACGAGGCGCTCGACTTCGCGCTCGAGCGCTCCCGCCCGTACTTCGCCTTCTACCTCGCCGGCGCGGACCCGTGGGAGGGCGACCGGCTCGGCCGGCTCGCGCTCTCCAAGGACGGACTGCGGCGCCGCGACGAGCTCGTGCTGGATCGTCTACGTGCCGAGGGCATCGACGTGTGCGTCGTGCTCGCCGGCGGGTATGCCGATGACATCCGCGACACCGTCGACATCAATGCGTCGACCGCTGCTTCCGTACAGGCTCGGGCGCGGGTCTTCGCAGGCTGAGGATCTAGCGACTACCCTTCACACCAGACTTCGTACAAAGGTTCTCGGCTAGGCGCGTCCAGGCTCCTTCCTGCGGAGGTGCCGCACGACCGTCGACCCGGAACAGCCGCCACCCCTCCCTTCCCCCGGCGCCGCCGGCATGACGCTATCGGCGCCGGGGTGGCGGCACCCTCTAGATTGGCCGGTGTCCCAGGGGGCGTGGTGCTAACGGGAACACGCCGCGTTTGCAACGCGGAGTTAGGGGTTCGATTCCCCTCGCCTCCATGACACGGGCCGCGCTCAAGCGAGCGCGTTGACCGCGGCCGCGACACCCGCGGAGGCGATCAGCACGACGAGCAGCGGCGCGCGCAGGAGGAGCGCGACGACCGCCGCGGCAACGCCCGCGATGCGCGGGTCGAGCGTCAGCGAAGCGCCGTCGCCCACGGTCTGCACCGCCACGAGTGCGGCCAGCAGCGCGGGCGCGAGCGCGCCGTTGACGCGCGCGACCGGCGCCGGCAGCTCGCGGTCGCCGAGCAGCACGGGCGCGAGGCCCTTGAGCGCCACCGTGGCGGCGCCCACGATCAGCACGATCATCCAGGTGGTGCTCACGGCGTCGCCTCCTTCGGGGGCTTGAGGGCGATCAGCGCGCCGGCGGCGGCGGCGATGATCGGCACGCCGGGCGGCGCCACCGGCGTGAGGATGAGCGCGATCAGCGCGCCCGCCAGTGCCGCCGCCCTCGCGCGTCCGTCCCCCAGCTGGCCGACGAGGAGGGCGAGGAAGAGGGCGGGGAACATCGCGTCGAAGCCGTACGTGGCGGGATCGCCGAGCGCGCTGCCGCCGAACACGCCGGCGATCGTGCCGACGGTCCAGGCGACGAGCAGCACGAGGCCGGCGCCGAGCAGCCGCTCGCGGTTCACGCGCCCGCTGTCCTGGGAGATCGCCCAGGACTCGTCCGTGGCGAGCTGCGCCTCGGCCAGCCTGCGGGCGCGGCGACCACGCAGGGAGGGAGCGACCGAGACGCCGATCGCCACGTAGCGGAGGTTGAGGAGGATCGCGGCCGTGACCGCGGCGGCGACGGCGCCGCCATCCTGCATCACGGTCGCCGCGGCCATCTGCGCGGAGCCGGCGAACGTCGTCAGCGACATCACGATCGGGGCGACCACGCCCATGCCCGCGTCGCGTGCGAGGATCCCGTAGGACACGCCGATCACGAGGGCGGCGAACGCGATCGGCGCGACGTCGCGCGCCCCGGCTGCCATACTGCGTTCCACGTTGATGGGCGCTGGTGTCATTATGATGGACACTATGCCACAGGAATGGAACTTTGTCCACTGACGTGGACTTCCTCGTCCGGACGGTCGCCGGGAACATCCGGCGGCTGCGCCAGGAGGCGAACCTCACGCTCGCCGAGCTCTCGGCCGCCGCCGGCCTCGGCAAGTCGACGCTCGCCCAGCTCGAGTCGGGCAAGGGCAACCCGAGCGTCGAGACGCTGTGGGCGATCGCCGCGGCGCTGCAGGTGCCGTTCGGGCGGCTGATGGAGGACGACCGGCCGGCGGTCACCGTCGTCCGCGCCGCCGAGCAGCCCGCCGTGCGCTCGACGGAGGGCGGCCAGGTCGGGCGCCTGCTCACGGCCGCGGGCCGGCGCGGCACGTTCGAGCTCTACGCCATGGACATCGACGGCCCGGCGCGCCATGCGGACGCCCATCACGCGGGCGTCGTCGAGTACCTGCTGGTGGTCGAGGGCGCGGTGCGCGCCGGCCCGCAGTCGGCGCCGGTGGAGCTGCGCCCGGGCGACCTGCTCACGTTCCCGGGCGACGTCCCCCACGTCTACGAGGGGCTGCCCGAGGCGCACTACGTGCTCCTCATGTCCTATCCGTGAGGGTGCCGGGGCGGCGCGGGCGCACCGGGGCAGGAACACGCCCGCGCCGCCTTGGTCCGGCGAAGCCTCGTCGGGAGAGCGAGGCGGGCCGCCCGGACTCCCCCGTTCCTGGGAGCCGAGCGGCGTGGTCCTTGCATCGGCCTCGGAGGGCGGCGCTTGATACGCCGTCCGGCCAGATCGGTCACGCGTCCAGGTGGATGGTGCCGTCGATGATCACCGCGACGTCGCCGCCCACGCGGACCCGGTCGCCCTCCATCCGGCAGGCGATCCGCGAGGCCCGGCCCATCTCCACGCCCTGGGCGACCTCGATGGCGTCGACGCCCGCCCGGCCCGCGAGCCATGCGCACAGCGGGCCTGCCGCCGACCCGGTGGCGGGATCCTCGCCGTCGGGGAAGAACGAGCGCGCGCGGGCGCGCCCGTGCTCCGGGTCGATCGCCACGGCGTAGAGGCAGACGGCGTCGTGCGCGGCGAGCAGCCGCTCCACGCGCTCGCGGTCGGGCCGCATCGCGCGCAGCGCGCCGGGGTCGTCGCGGACGGGCGCGAGCACGTGGCGCAGGCCGGTGGACGCGGGCTGGCACGGCAGCTCGGGATGCGCCGCGCCCGGGTCGAGGCCCAGCGCCGCCATGACCTCGGCGGGGTCGAGCTCCGGCCCCGTCTCCAGCGGCTCCTGCAGCATCGAGCAGTGGGCGACGCCGCCGGCCATCTCGACCTCGACGGGCTGGATCCCCGCCCCCGTCTGCTGGTGGTAGGTGACGGCGTCGGCGCCGCGCTCGCGCGCGATGGCGGCGGCCACGCCGAGCGACGGATGGCCCGCGAAGGGCAGCTCCCCCGTCACCGCCCAGATGCGGTTGCGGTAGTCCGCGCCGGGCGCGTCCGCGGTCTGCACGAAGGACGTCTCCGACAGCCGCGTCTCCCGTGCGAAGGCGTGCATCAGCGGGTTCGCGAGCCCGTCCGCGTCATGGACGACGGCGAGCGGGTTGCCCTGGAGGCGGGTCGACGTGAAGACGTCGACGAGCGTGTACCGGCGGGCCGCCACGCGGGCTGCTCAGTTGTCGAAGTCGAAGTCGCGCGGCGGGCGCTGCTCGAACCAGAGCCGGTCGTGCTCCGGCGTCTCCTGGAGGAAGTCGGGCGTCTCCTCGAGGACGTCCTCGTCGACGGGCGGCGTCCCCTCGCCCTCGGCCTCGTCGGGCTCCGGCGGCGCGGGCGGGGCGTGCTCGGCCGTCGGCGGCTCGTCCTCCAGCCAGGGCTCGGGGTCGCGCTCGCGCGGCTCGGGCGCCGGCTCGACCTCGGCCTGGGCCGCCGGCGGCTCGTCGTCCGCCGCGGGCTCGAGGTCGGGCTCGGGCAGCGTGTCGAGCTCCTCGTCGGCGGGCACGAGCCCGTCGTCCTCGTCGCCCAGGTCCGGCTCGGCGGGCGCCGCCTCGGGCGTCACGGGCGTGACGTCCGGCTCGTCCGCGGCCACGTCCGGCAGCGCGTCGGCAGCGGAGCGCGGATCCCCGAGGGCCTCCTCTTCCTGGCGGCTGACCTCGTCGGGGTCGGCGCCGCGGCGGCGCTTGAGCTCGAGGTGCTCGCGGATGGCGTCGTCGAGCAGTCCCATCAGACCTCCACAGCCTACTCCGCCTTCACGGTGCGGTTCTTGCCCGAGCGCTTCGCCCGGTACAGGGCGGCGTCGGCCGCGGCGACGAGGGCGTCCTTGTCCGGCTTGGCGGAGTGGGGCAGCGCCGCGACGCCGAACGACGCGGTCACGCGGAGCACGCCGTCGCCGTCGAGCAGGGGCAGCTCGAGGGCCTCGATCTGCGTCCGGACGCGCTCCGCGAACTCGAACGCGCCGTCGAGCCCGGTCTGGGGGAGCGCGACCGCCATCTCCTCGCCGCCGTAGCGGGCGGGCTCGTCGACCTCGCGCGAGGCCTCGCGCAGCACGCGGGCCACCTCGCGCAGGACGACGTCGCCCTGGAGGTGGCCGTAGGTGTCGTTGACGCGCTTGAAGTTGTCGATGTCGAGCATGATCAGCCCGAGCTCCTGCTCGAACCGGCGGACGCGCTCGACCTCCGCCGTCATGACTTCCTGGAAGCGGCGGTGGTTGAAGAGGCCGGTGAGCTCGTCCGTGACCGCCTGGCGCTTGATCGTGTCGTGCAGGCCGACGTTCTCGATCGAGATCGCCGCCTGGCGGGCGAGGTAGGCGAAGAGCTCCTGCTGGCGCTCGGAGAACGCGCCGCCCGGCCGGGCGATCGAGATGACGCCGATCATGCCCTCGTCCGGCTCCGGTGCCGGGAGCGGGCGGGCGAGCGCGTTCGCGCCCGAGATCTGGGTCTCGGCGGGGGCGGAGTTGGCCATCGCGGCGGCCTCCGCGGCCATCATCGCGGCGAGGTACGAG
This sequence comes from Solirubrobacteraceae bacterium, assembly GCA_040510855.1. GTDB lineage: Bacteria > Actinomycetota > Thermoleophilia > Solirubrobacterales > Solirubrobacteraceae > DASQMT01. Next base: position 3,797 of record JBEVIG010000142.1, on the reverse strand, counting down.
CTCACGTTGCCCGCGCGCGCGGCCTCCTCGGGCTGGGAGCCGTTCTCGCTCGTGCGCATGACGACGCGGCCGCCCTCGGCGCCGACGCCGTCGACCGCGGTCTGCACGACGATGCCCAGGAGCGCGTCGCGGTCCAGGCCCTTGCCGAGCGACTCGCCGACGCGCTTGACGGTCTCCTGCAGGCGGGAGCGCTCGAGCTGGAGCTCCTCCAGGCGCGACTTGAGCTGGCGCGCCATCGAGTTGAACTCGCGGCCGAGCTCGGCGAACTCGTCGTGGCCCTCGGCGGGGACCTCGACGCTGAAGTCGCCGGCGCCGAGCGCGCGGGCGGCCGAGAGCAGGCGGTCGATCTGGGCCTGGAGCGAGCGGGCGGCGGTCACCGCGAACGCGAAGGCGCAGATCAGGAAGGCGATGAGGATGAAGGCGATGCCGAGCGTGCGGGTCGAGACGGCCTCCGCGAGGTCGTCGTCGTTGAGCAGCACGCGCGTCGTCAGCTCCGCGCCCTCGAAGCCCGGTGACGGGACGCTGCGGACCTGGAAGCCCTCGCCGTCGAGGTCTGCCTCGCCGCGGGTCGGGAGGCCGTCGGTCGACTGCAGCGTCAGCGTGCCGCCGAGCACCTTGTCGCCCTGGCTGACGACCGCATCGACGTCCGCGACCTCCTCGACCAGCGCGCTGTAGTCCTCGGCGGTGATGGTCGAGAGCTCGATCGTCCCGATCGTGGACGAGCCGTCCATGATCTCCGACTGGGCGGGCGCCATCGCGTCCTTCGTGCCGACGTCGATCGGCGCCTCGCCCTGCAGGTCGAGCCGCGCGCGTTGCGCGGTGCCGTCGTTGATGAGCTTTTGCAACCGGTTCTCCAGCCGCTCGCTCTCACCGGCGCGGATGGCGGCGGCGATCGAGTCGTCCTGCGCGAAGGTCTGCGCCACCGCCGCCGCGTTGTCCTGCGAGCTCTCCGACAGCGCCTCGGCGGCGGTCTGCGCCGAGTCGAGCCGCTGATCGTTCGCGGTCTCCTCGGCATTGCGCACGATGAGGATCCCCACGATCCCGACCGCGATCACGGGCAGGACGACGAGCAGGATGAAGAAGAAGGTGAGTCGGTTGCGGAAGCTGACGTGCATCCTCGGCCCAGCCTACGCCTGACGCGCGGTGGCGGACGAGCCTGGCTATCATCCGTTGGCCGTCGCAAGGTGGATTCCTGCTTCGGCACCGCATATCGCGGGGCTATAGCTCAGTTGGGAGAGCGCCTGGATCGCACCCAGGAGGTCGGGGGTTCGAGTCCCCCTAGCTCCATCGCCTCCGTTTCCGCAGCCTCTACGGGTGGCGGACGACTCGGTACGGCGAATCGCTCACTTGAGGTCGCCGCGCAGGATGCGCAGCCACCCGGGCGCGAGGATGAGCGCGGCCCAGGCGATCGTCACGAGCAGCGACGCGACGAGCGCGTGCTCCGCGGTGCCGTCGCCGGCGATCTTCGCCTGCAGGTCGCCGGTCACCTGGCCGAACGTCCACTCCCCGAGTCCGGGGATCTGGGTCAGGAAGCCGTCGAGTACGAAGACGAACGCGAACGCGGCCGCGATGCCGCCTCCCGTCGAGCCCGCGAGCAGCCCGAATCCGAAGCCGACGACCCCGGCGGCGATCGCCGGCGGCAGGACCGCCACCACCTGGCGGGCCACGTCGTCCGCGTCGACATCCGCGGCGGCCCGCGACGCGGCCAGCTCGCCCAGCCCGATCGTCGTCCCGACCGCGACGACGCCCAGCATGATCGTGCCGAGCAGCAGCACGGCGAGCTTGGCGAGCAGCACGGTGCTGCGGTCGGGCTCCGCGGTGAGCGTGCGCTGCCAGGTCCCGGACGCGAATTCCAGCGTCGCGATCCACACACCGAAGACGATCGCGGCGATCGTCAGCGCGATCGACATCGCGAAGGACGAGGTGCTCGCGTAGCGGCCCGGATCCGAGGGCGGGAAGATCAGCAGCGCGAGGCCCACGACGATCGCGACCGCGAGCACGGCCGCCGCCGTCCAGCGCGGCAGATGCAGGTAGCGCAGCTTGGCGAGCTCGGCGCTCACGCGTTCGCCGCCTCCACGATCTCCAGGAACGCATCCTCGAGCGACGCGCGCTGCACGCTCAGCCCGCGAAGGTAGACGCCCTCGCCGGCGAGCGCGCGCGTGACCGTCGAGCTGTCCTCGGGGATCCTCGAGGCGGTGACGACGCCGTCGGCGACCTTCACGTCGCCGAGCTCGAGCGCGCCGAGCACGCGAACCGTCGTCTCGAGCTCCTCGGGCGCCACCGTCACTGCCAGCCGGTTGCCGTGCGCGGCGGAGATGACCTCGGCGAGTGAGCCCTGGCGCAGCAGCTTGCCCTTGGCCAGCACGACGACGTAGTCGCACATGGCCTCGACCTCGGCGAGCCGGTGGGTGCACACCAGCGCGGTCGCGCCGCGTCGCGGCAGCTCTTTCACCAACTCGCGCACCTCCACCGTGCCCGCGGGATCAAGGCCGTTCGTCGGCTCGTCGAGCACCACGATGCTCGGGTCGTTGACCAGTGCAAGTGCCAGCCCCATCCGCTGGCGCATGCCGAGCGAGAAGTCGCCGACGGCGTCGTCGGCGCGCTCGGCCAGCCCCACGCGATTCAGCACGCCGCGCACGTCCGCGTCCGCGGTCGAGAGCCCGTACGCGCGCACGCGGATCTCGAGGTTCTGCAGCGCGCTCGCCCGCTTGTACAGCGGCGGCGACTCGATGATCGCACCGACCTTGCGCACCGCCTCGCGGAACCCGGACTGCCCCGCCTCGCGGCCGAGCACGCGCGCGTGCCCTGCCGAGGGGCGCTGCAGGCCCAGCAGGCATCGCATCGCCGTCGACTTGCCCGCCCCGTTGGGGCCGAGCAGCCCGACGATCGCGCCTTCCGGCACCGTGAACGAAAGCCCGTCGATGACGGTGCGACGCCCGAAGCGCTTGACCAGGCCGTCGAACTCGAGAGGATGCGGCTCGGCGGCCATCTGGCGTGGGATCCTATGCCCGGCAACGCGCGCGCCGGCGCCAGGCTGCGCCTCGCGGTGGGCGGATGGACGATCGGGGGCCCGACCCGTGGGGTCAGGCGCCCCCTGCCAGCTTCATCAGGAACGACGGCATGCGGCCGGCGCCGAAGTCGAAGTACCGCGCCCACACCGGCTCGATGGAGATCCGTGCCATCCGGTCGTACAGCGACCTGACCTGGCGCTCGAACTCCGTCAGCTGGTCCCCGTCCAGCACCTTGGCCGACGCGGCGAGGTACTCGTCGGGGACGCCGTCGACGATGTCGACGCTCGCGAGCCCGCGCACCAGCAGCGACTTCGCCTCCGCCGGCGTGTCGCCGGCATCGATCGTCGTCGCGACCTCGGGACGCGCCGACAGCGCCTTCACCTTGGGCGCGGTCGCCGCCGTGCAGACGACGATCCGGTCCCCGTTCCAGTGGAAGCCGATCGGGATCACTCGCGGGAAGCCGTCCGGTCCGTCGTAGGCGAGCCGGAGCAGCGTCGCGGAGGCGAGCAGGTCTCGCGCACCCGGTTGCCCGAGCTCCTCGGTGATGACGTGCGGGTCCATGCCGTTCCTCTCTCGGGTGGGTGTCAGCCGCCGGCGGCCCGCGCGCGGGCGGCCTGGCGGACGAGGTGGTCGCGCTCGGCGACGTTCGTCGCGCGGCGGGCGGCCTCGACGTACGCCGCCGAAGCGGCGGGCAGGTCGCCGTCGAGCTCGTGCAGGTGGCCGCGGACGGCGTGCCAGCGGTGGCGGTCGCCGAGCACCTCGCGGAGCCGGTCGGTCTCGAGCAGC
>JBEVIG010000141.1:0-8303 GCA_040510855.1 Solirubrobacteraceae bacterium | reverse complement strand
CGCCTCGACGCCGACGTCGTGATCGGCACGCGCCTGTCGCTGAACCTCGTGGCCACCTGCCTGCGGGCGCGCGGCGTCGCCGTCGTCGCCTGGGAGCACATGAACCTCGACCAGAAGGGGCCGCGCAAGCGCGCCGCGATCGCCCGGGCGTACGGCTCCGCCGACGCGGTGGTCGTGCTCACCGCCGCCGATCGACGCGCCTACCGCCGGGAGCTCGGGCCGGACACGCGCGTGGTGCGGATCCCGAACGCCGTGCTGCCGGCGACCGCGCCGCCGGGGCTCGAGCGCGGGCCGGTGATCCTCGCCGCGGGCCGGCTGGCGCACCAGAAGGGCTTCGAGCGCCTCGTGCGCGCGTTCGCCGCCGTCGCGCCCGAGATCGCGGGCTGGCGCCTGCGCATCTGCGGAGCGGGCCCGGAGGAGGAGGCCCTGCGCCGGCTCGCGCGCGAGCTGCGGCTCGGCGGGCGCGTGGAGCTGCCCGGCTGCGTGCCCGACATGGCGGCCGAGTTCGCCGGGGCGTCCGTGTTCGCCCTCTCCTCGCGCTTCGAGGGGCTGCCGATGGTCCTGCTCGAGGCGATGACGGCGGGCCTGCCCGTGGTCGCCTTCGACTGCCCGACCGGGCCGCGGGAGGTGATCGAGGACGGGCGCGACGGCGTCCTCGTGCCCGAGGGGGACGTGGACGCGCTCGCGGCCGCGCTGCGGGCGCTCGTCGCCGACCCGGAGCGCCGCCGGGCGCTCGGCGACGCCGCGGCGCGCTCGGCGTCCGCCTTCGCCCCCGTGACGGTCGGGCGCCGCTGGGACACGGTGCTCGCCGACGTCACCGGCGTGCGCCCGGCCCGCCGCCGCGGGCTGCCGCGCCACTTCGACGCCGAGGCGAAGGCGACGATCCGCGCCGTCCGCGAGCGCACCATGACCGCGCAGGACAAGCTGTTCGCGCTGATCGTCGCGACGCGCCACGTAGCCGCGCACGGCATCCCCGGCGCCATCGTGGAGTGCGGCGTGTGGCGGGGCGGCAGCATGCAGGCAGTCGCCCGCACGCTGCTCGAGTGCGGCCAGGCGGAGCGCGAGCTGCACCTGTTCGACACGTTCGCGGGGATGCCGCCGCCGGCGGACGTCGACCGGCGCCACGACGGCATGTCCGCGGCGGAGCTGCTCGCCGGGCGCGACCGCTCCCGCCACATCTGGGCGATCGCGGACCTCGACGACGTCCGCGCGGGGATGGCCGCGACCGGCTACCCCGCGGCGCGCGTGCACTTCCACCCCGGGCTGGTCGAGGAGACGATCCCCGCCGAGGCGCCGGGCGAGATCGCGCTCCTGCGCCTCGACACGGACTGGTACGGCTCGACGCTGCACGAGCTCGAGCACCTCTACGACCGCGTTCCGAGCGGCGGCGTCGTCGTGCTCGACGACTACGGCTACTGGGAGGGCGCGCGGCGGGCCGTCGACGAGTTCCTCGAGCGGCGCGGCGAGGCGCTCCTGCTCGTGCCGATGGCCTCCGGCCGGATCGCCGTGAAGCCGTGATCCGACGGGTAGCGACAACTCCCCTAACGGGGGGATGTACGCGCTCCGGGGGCGGGCGTAGTGTCGAGATCGTCCCCTGGGCTACGGAAGGAGCCACGATGCAGACGGGACTTGATCGCCGCACGTTCCTCACACGGGCGGCGGCGATGGGCGGCGGCCTCCTGAGCGCCGCCGCGCTCGAGCGGATGAGCGCACGGAGCGCGCTCGCCGATCCGCGCAACACCGGCGCCGAGCCGTACGGGCCGCTGGGCCCGGTCGCGGACCAGCGCGGGATCGAGGTGCTCGCCCTCCCCGCGGGCTTCTCGTACGTCACGTTCGGCCACATCGGCACGACGATGAGCGACGGCAACCCGACGCCGCTCGCGCTCGACGGCATGGGCGCGTTCCGCGGACGGAGGTACGAGCATGGCCGGGCCTCCGGCCACATCGTGCGGCTGATCCGCAACAGCGAGGACCGCAACCCCGCCGGCACGACGGGCGGAACGGTGGGCGACCGGTCGAAGGCGTACGACGCCAGCGCATGGGGCGGCACCTCCACGCTGGTCTTCGACGAGGACCGCCAGGAGCTGCTCGAGGACTTCGTGTCGCTGAACGGCACGATCGTCAACTGCGCGGGCGGCGCCTCGCTCCGCCGCCGGAGCTGGATCTCCGGCGAGGAGGCGGTCGGCGGGCCCGACGCGGCGGGGGCCAACATGCGCTTCGCGAAGCGCCACGGCTACCTGTTCGAGACGCCGGTGCGCCGCAACGCCGGCGAGCTCGAGGTCGCGGAGCCGATCGTCGCCGCGGGGCGCTTCGCCCACGAGGCGTGCGCGGTCGACCAGGTGACCGGCATCGTCTACGAGACGGAGGACCCCGGCGGCATGTTCGGCGCCGGCTTCTACCGGTACACGCCGGACAACCCGCGCTGTCTCCTCGACGGCGGCGTGCTGCACATGCTCGCCATCGCCGGCCGCGACAACGCGGACCTCCGCGAGAACCAGGAGCCCGGCGTGCCGCTCCCGGTCCGCTGGGTGCCGATCGCCGTCCCGGACCCGACGCTGCAGAACATCCAGGATGCGCGCAGCACGTTCAACCAGGGCTGGGCCGGCGGCGGCGCGAAGTTCTTCCGGCTGGAGGGCTGCTGGGAGGACCACAGCACGATCTACTTCGTGTCGACGGGCGGCGGCGACGTGAAGAACGGCGACCTCACGGCCGGGTTCCGCGAGGGCTTCGGCCAGGTCTGGGCCTACCAGCCCGACCACGGCGGCGGCGACGGCACGCTCACACTGGTCTACGAGTCGCCGTCCGGCGCCGCGCTGGACTCGCCGGACAACCTGACCGTCACCCCGCGCGGCGGCCTGATCATGTGCGAGGACGACGCCTCGGGAGCGCACCGGGACCAGCATCCGCTGGCGCCCGGCCTCGAGCCGGTCAACCGCGTCATCGGGCTCATGCCCGGCGGCGAGGCGTTCGAGCTCGCGGTGAACATCCTCAACAGCTCGGAGCTGGCCGGCGCCTGCTTCAGCCCGAGCGGCCGGACGCTGTTCTTCAACCTGTTCGGCCACTCGACCGTCGCCGGCGAGCCGACCGAGGGGATGACCTGCGCCGTGACGGGCCCGTGGCGCCGCGGGCCGTTGTGATCGCCTGAAGGCGGGAACCGAGGGGGCGCATGCGGTGTATCCGGGCATGCGCTTCCTCCTCGCCGTCCTCTTCCTGCTCGCCTTCGCGCCCGCCGCGCAGGCGGGCGGCTTCGCCACCGTCGGGCTCAGCTCGACGCCGACCGGCACGGACTGGCCGGTCGAGATCACGGTCCTGCAGCACGGCCGCACGCCGCTCGACAACGTCACCCCGCGCGTCGTCATCAGCCAGGGCGGGACCACGCGGACCTTCGCCGGCGAGCCCACCGGCGAGCCCGGCGTCTACGCCGCCCACGTGCGGTTCCCCGGCGGCGGTCGCTGGGAGTACAGCGTCCTCGACGGCTTCACCGACGCCATGCCGCACACGTTCCCCGCGGTGACCCTCCCCGGTCGCGTCGCGTCACCGGCGAGCCCGGTGCCGGCGTCCACGGACGGCGGCGGCGGAGTCGACCTGGCGCTGCTCATCCCGGGCGTGCTCGCGCTGCTCGCGGCGCCGGTGCTCCTGCTCCTGCCCCGCACGCGGCGCCGCTCGCCGGAGCCCGTGCTGTGAGGCTCGCCGCCGCCGCGCTGGCGGTCGTGGGCGCCGCGCTCGTGATCGCGGCGCTCGCGACCGCGGGCGGCGGCGGGAAGGAGCAGCCCGCGGGCCGCGTGCAGTCCGCAGGGACGACGGGCGAGGCCCCGCCCGGGCTGGCGGTGTGGGCGGAGCAGGGGTGCGGCTCGTGCCACACGCTGCGGGCGGCGAACGCCCAGGGGATGCTCGCGCCCGACCTCGACCTCGCGCTCGAGGGCCGGAGCAAGGAGTTCATCCGCACCTCGATCGTCGCGCCGTCCGCCGAGATCGCGCCCAACTACGGCGACATGATGCCCGACGACTTCGCGCGGCGGATCGCGCCGGACGACCTCGACGCGCTCGTCGACTACCTGGCGGAGAACGCGGGGGTCTGAGCGCGCGTCAGTCGTCGCGCGGCGGCGGCGCGAAGACGATCCGCTTCAGCTCGCGCACGGCGTTGCCGCCCAGCCGCAGGGAGGTGGCGAAGCCCTCCTGACCGAGCTCGGCGGCGTCGAGCCGTGTGCGGAGCTCGCCGAGGATCTCCCGCGACTCCTCGGGTACGCGGTCCTTGCCGACCTCGACGAGGACGAGATGGCGCGGGCGGCGGTGCGGGGCGGCCATGCGCACGTAGTGCTCGCGCTCCTCGGCGCTCAGCCCCTCGAGGGCGACCACGACCGAATGGCCGGCGCCGAAGCGCTTGGTGGCGGTCGCGTCGACGAGCTCCTGGGCCTTGGCGTCGAGCTGCTCGTCGGGCACGCGCCCCTTGATGAGCGCACGGATCTTCCCGAGCGAGAGGAGCGCGTTCTGGTCGGCCAGCACGCGCTCGCAGAAGGCGTCCCGCAGCTCGTGGTCGGGGCAGGCGACCAGGACGAGGCTCCCCGGCGAGTAGCGCATGTGGTCGGCGGGGGCGAGGACGCGGCCGCGGACGCTGACGTCGGCGGGGCGCGCGGGGCGCTCGGGCTCGCCGGGCTTGCGCGGCCGATCGGAGGACCAGCCACCTCGCTCGTCGTCGGAGATCTTGACGCTGCGCTGAGACGAGGACATGCCTGCACCATGGCAGAACGGGGAACTGGTTGCCGCATGCCGCGCATCCGCACGCTGGTCCTCGTCCTCGCCGGGGGCGAAGGGGGCCGCCTGGAGCTCCTCACCCACCGGCGCGCCAAGCCGGCGGTGTCGTTCGCGGGCACGCACCGCCTGATCGACTTCCCGCTCTCCAACTGCCTCAACGGGGGGCTCGGCGACGTCTGGGTCGCGCAGCAGTACAACCCGCACTCGCTCGCCGACCACCTCGCCAACGGCCGCGCGTGGGACCTGGACCGCACGACCGGCGGGCTGATCGTGCTCCAGCCGAGCGAGGGCAACGAGGGCGAGGAGGGCTTCCAGTCCGGGACGGCGGAGGTCGTGCACTCCAATGCCCCCAAGCTCCGCGAGTTCGCGCCGCAGGCGCTGGTCGTCGTGAGCGCGGACGCGGTCTACAAGCTCGACTACGACGCGCTCGTCGGCGAGCACATGGAGACGGGCGCCGACGTCACCATGGTGACCACTGAGGTCGAACCGGGCGATGCGGGCCGCTACGGCGTCGTGCAGGCCGGCGGCGGCCGCGTGCGCGAGTACGTCTACAAGCCCGACGAGCCGGACGGGAACCTCATCGCCACCGAGGTGTTCGTGTTCTCGCCCGAGCCGCTGCTCGGCGCGCTCGACGAGCTGGCGGACGAGGACGAGGAGCTCAAGGACCTCGGGGACCGGCTGCTGCCGCGGCTCGTGGAGGCGGGGAACGCGCGCGAGCACCGCTTCGTTGACTACTGGCGCGACGTCGGGACGATCTCCGCCTACTGGCACGCGCACGCCGAGCTCACCGGGGACGATCCGCCGATCGATCTCGACGACCCGGCCTGGCCGGTGCTCACCCACGCGACGTCGAACCGCGCGTCGGCCCAGGTGCTCACCGGGGCCGCGGTCGACGCGGCGCTGCTCGCGCCCGGGTCGCACGTCGCCGGGAGCGTGGAGCGGAGCGTGATCGGCCGCGGCGCGGTGGTCGAGGCGGGGGCGACGGTCCGCGACGCGGTCGTGCTCCCCGGGGCGGTCGTGCGCGGCGGGGCGACCATCGAGCGCGCGGTCGTCGACCAGGGCGTCGACGTGCGGGCCGACGTGGGGGAGCCCGGCGGCGACATCGCGCTCGTCGGGCTCGAGGCCACCGTCGAGGCGCCGGTGCCCGCGGGCGGGCGCTACCCGGAGGTCGCCGCGCCCCAGAGGTGAGCGCGGACGTGCGCGAGGCCCTCGACGTCGTGGACGTCGTCGTCGGCGCGCTCGGGGACGATCAGGACCGGCGGGTCGCCGAGCTGCTCGCGCAGGCGCTCGACCGCCGCGGCGTCGCTCTCGGCGAGCGCCGCGAGCTCCTCCGCGGAGTGCAGGACACGGTTGCGCAGGGACTCGCCGAGGCCTGCGGGGAGGTCGCCGTTCAGCTCCGGCCGGGGGTGCAGGCGGTTGACGACGAGGCCGCCGAAGGGCATCCCCGCCTCGCGCAGCTTGCGGTGGAAGAAGATCGCCTCCTCGACGGGGTCGTGGCGCGGCGAGGTGACGATCAGGAACGTCGTGCCGGGGTCGGAGAGCAGCGCGGCGACGCGGCGGGCGCGGGTCACGAAGCCGTCGATCATCCCGCCCAGCGCGCGGAAGAACACGGAGAGGTCGCGCAGCAGGTCGACGCCGGTGATGCGCCGGAGGATCCCGAAGGCGACGCCCGCGCCGGCGCCGAACAGCCTGCCGCCGATCCCCGCGGGGCGGAGGAACACCTGGATCGCGCGGCCCTGGAAGAAGCCCGTGAGGCGCTCGGGCGCGTCGAGGAAGTCGAGCGCGTTGCGCGAGGGCGGGGTGTCGAGCACGATCAGGTCGAAGCGCCCGCTCGCGTCGAGGTCGTAGAGCTTCGCGATCGCGGTGAACTCCTGGGAGCCGGCGACGGCGTTGGAGAGCTGCTCGTAGATCGGGTTCGCGAGCACCTCGTCGCGCGTGCGCGGATCGGGCGCGAGCTCCTCGATCAGCTCGTCGAAGGTGCGCTTGGCGTCGAGCATCAGCGCCCACAGCTCCCCGGTGATCTCGATGCCGTGCTCGGCGAAGCGGCCGTCGTCGATGCGCTGCGGCTCGTTGCCCAGCTCGGCGAGCCCGAGGGAGTTCGCCAGCCGCCGGGCGGGGTCGATCGTCACCACCGCGACCCGCGCGCCCTCCGCGGCGGCGCCCATCGCGAGCGCGGCGGCGGTCGTGGTCTTGCCCACGCCGCCGGAGCCGGCGCAGATCACGATCCTGCGGCCGGCGATGACATCGGTGATCGAGGTCAGATCAGCCCTTCGCGAACTGCGTGCGCGACGGCCTGGGAGCGGCTGCGCGCGCCGAGCTTGGTCACCACGTCGTGCAGGACGTTCTTCACGGTGCGCTCGGAATAGCAGAGCCGCTCGGCGACCTCGCGCGTCGGGTGCCCCTCGGCGATCAGCGAGAGCACCTGCTGCTCGCGGTCGGTGAGGCGCGCGGCGACGGGCCGCTCGATGCCCGCGGCGAGGCCGTCGAGCAGGTCGCGCAGCAGCTCGGGCGTGACGACGCCGGTGCCGTTCGCGGCGGCGCGGACGGCGGTGGCGAGCGAGTCGGTGGTCAGCGTGTCCTTGCGCAGGACGCCGACGGCGCCGGCCTGGAGCGCGGCGAGGACCGCGTCCTCCACGCAGTGCGAGCTGCAGACGATCACCCTGGCGCCCGTGGACTCGCCGACGGCGCCGACGAAGTCGGGACCGCCCGGCATCACGTGGTCGACCAGCACGAGGTCGGACTCGAACAGCGGTGGCGACTCCCACGCGTCGCGGACGCTCTCGGCCTGGTGCACCGACGTGACCTCCGGCAGCCCTTCGAGGCATGCCACGAGTCCACGACGGTAGATCGTGTGTGGGTCGACGACGAAGAGGTTCACACCATCCCTGCTTTTCCGAGCTCGCGCAGTCTTCCTGGACGCCCTGTGTTGCCCCGCTCGGGGGGTCACGGCATACTACGCCCGACCCGCCCTGATGGAAAGCGCCGGACCTTTGAACCGCATCGACAAGGACGTCCGCGGTGCCTGACGTCATCAAGACCGTCGGCCGCTACGAGATCCTCCGGGAGGTCGGGCGGGGCGGGATGGCGATGGTGTACCTCGCCCGCCAGACCGACCTGGACCGCTTCGTGGCGCTCAAGGAGCTGGCCGCGTTCCATGCGTCGGACGCCGCCTTCGCCCAGCGCTTCCTGCGCGAGTCGCGGGTCGCCGGCTCGCTGAGCCACCCGAACATCGTCACCGTGCACGACTACTTCGAGCACGAGGGCACGCCGTACATCGCGATGGAGTACGTCGAGCGGGGCTCGCTCCGCCCGTACGTCGGGCACATGTCGCTCGAGCAGATGGCCGGCGTGCTCGAGGGCCTGCTCGCCGGGCTCGCCCACGCGGAGCAGCACGGGATCGTGCACCGCGACCTCAAGCCGGAGAACCTGATGGTCACCGTCGACGGGCGCGTGAAGATCGCCGACTTCGGCATCGCCAAGGCGACGAACCAGATGCAGACGGGCGCGTTCCTCACCGCGACGGGGACGACGGTCGGCACGCCCACCTACAT
>JBEVIG010000140.1:0-8798 GCA_040510855.1 Solirubrobacteraceae bacterium | reverse complement strand
TGACGTTGAGCACGCCGGGCGGGAGCACCTCCGCGGCGAGCTCGCCGAGGCGCAGGGCGGTGAGCGGGGTCAGCTCGGACGGCTTGAGGACGATCGTGTTGCCGGTGGCGAGCGCCGGGCCGATCTTCCAGATCGCCATCATCAGCGGGTAGTTCCACGGCGCGATCTGGCCGACGACGCCGATCGGCTCGCGCCGGACCATGCTCGTGTAGCCCTCGAGGTACTCGCCCGCCGAGCGGCCTTCCATCACGCGCGCCGCGCCCGCGAAGAAGCGCACGTTGTCGACCGTGATCGGCATCTCCTCGCGCGCGACCGCCATCGGCTTGCCGACGTTGGCCGACTCGAGCCGGCAGAGCTCCTCGCCGTGCTCCTCGAGCAGGTCGGCGAGCTTGAGCATCGCGTGCGCGCGCTCGCCGGGCGGGGTGTCGCGCCAGCCGGGGAAGGCGGCCTTGGCGGCGGCGACGGCGCGGTCGACGTCGGCCCGCGTGCCCTCCGGGACCTCGCCGATGACCTCGTCCGTCGCGGGGTTGACGACCTCGCGCACACCGCCCTCGACGGCGTCGACGAGGTCGCCGCCCACCAGGTTGCGCAACGCGTGCTCCGTGATGCTCACGTGGACTCCTCCTCAGATCGGGACCGGGGACGTCCTGCGCGCGCGGGCGAGGACGAGGAAGGAAGCGAGGCAGAGCCCGCTCAACAGCAGGTACGGCAGGGTGTCGGAGGTCGCGTCGGCGAGTCGCGCGCTCGCCGCGGAGCCCGCCGTGTGGCCGATCGACCAGCCCAGGTTCGAGAGCGCGAAGGCGAGGCCCTGGGCGATGCCGAGCGCCTCCGCCCCGTCGGAGAGCATCGCCATCGACGGCGCCCATAGCGTCCCGATCAGCGGCGAGGCGAAGATCACGAGCGCGATCAGCGCCCACGACTTGTCGGGCCAGGGGAAGAGCAGCATCACGACCGTCCCCGCCGCGAGGCCGATCATGCACGGGTAGAGCCGGCCGCGGCGGTCCGAGATCCGGCCGACGAGCGGGCTCACGCCCACCTCGAACAACGACGCACACAGCCATGCGGCGCCGATCATCGTCGCGCCGACGCCCAGGTCGTCGAGCCGCAGCGGCGCCAGCACGCCGATGGTGCCGAAGATGAGCCCCGGGACGGCGATGAGCCACATCCCGCCCGAGATGCGGCTGTCGCGGAGGGCGGCGAGCAGCTCGCGGGGCGTGGAGGTCCCCTCGGCGGCCGCCGGCTCCATGGTCAGCGCGACGGCGGCGAGCGCGAAGCCGAGGATGCCGATGGCGGAGAAGGTCGGCTCGATGCCGACGCCCTCGGCCAGGGCGCCGAGCGCGGGGCCGGCGAGCGCGCCCGCGATCGCGGCGCCCATCGTGGTGCCGATCATCTCGCCGCGCCGGTCGCGCGGGGCGGCGCTCGCGACCCAGGCCATCGCGCCCGCCCAGGACGCCGCCCCCGCGAGCCCCTGGACGAACCGGGCGACGTCGAGCATCACGATCGAGTCCGCAAAGGCGAAGGCGAAGCTCGAGAGGCTCATGAGGACCAGGCCGAACAGCGCCACGGCGCGCACGCCCCACTTCGCGGCGAGGTAGCCGAAGGGCAGCGCGCCGAGGAACGTGCCGGCCGGGTACGCGGCGGCGAGCACGCCCGCTCCGGTCTTCGTGAGGTCGTACTTGTCCTCGAAGTGGGGCAGCAGCGGCGTCATCGCCGCGAAGAACGTCGTGTCCACGAACACGATCGCGCAGGCGAGGAGGAGCAGGCGCCGCATGCCCACGCCATGCTAGGCGGGCGCGCAACGCCCCTTCGGCAGAAGCGGGGAGCGGGCGCGCTACAGGGCGGCGAGCAGCCGCTCCAGCGCGGCCACGAACGCCGCCGGGTCCTCGACCTGCGGGATGTGCCCGGTGCCGTCGAGCGTCTCGACCGCCATGCCCGGCCGCAGCTCGCGGAGCGCGTCGAGCCCGCCGAAGGGCACGACGCGGTCGGCGCAGCCCCAGATCAGGCCCACGGGCATCGGCGCCGCGGCGAGGTCGTCGCGCAGGTCGGCCTCGAGCGCCTGGCGGACACCGTCGCCGATCCGGCGGGCGCCGTCGGAGGCCTGGATCAGCATGCGCGCGTCGTCGGGGTCCAGGCGGGCGGCGTCGGCCACGGTGGCGCCGAACATCGCGCGGCGGGCGCTCGCGTACTCGACCCAGGCCGGGCCGAGCGCGCGGCGGGCGTGGACCGCGAGCTCCGCGGCGGCGCCGAGGGCGGCGGCCAGGCCCTGGGCGCGGGGCGCGAGCCCGGCGGGCGAGACGAGGATCAGCCGGTTCACGCGATCGGGGTGGCGCGCGGCGGCGGCGACCGCGACGGCGCCGCCGAGCGAGTGGCCGACGAGATCGAAGGCGTCGAGCCCGAGGCCGTCGACGAGCGCGTCGGCGACGTCCTCGAGCGCGAACCCGGGGCCGGCTGGATCGCTCTCCCCGAAGCCGGGGACGTCGACGGTGACGACGCGGCGGCCGCCCGCGGCGAGCGGGCCCGTGACGTGGCGCCAGATCAGCCGGCTCGTGGCGACGCCGTGGAGCAGGACGAGCGGGTCGCCGTCGCCGTGCTCCTCGCGGCCGAGCGCCACGCGCCGCCTCAGCGCTTGCGGATCGGCGCGTAGTCGGCCATGAGCTTGCGCTCGCGGCCCTCGGTGGCGAAGTTGACCACCACGATGCCGCCGGGCTCGACGCCCGTCACGACGCCGTCGCCGAACGCGGCGTGGACGACGTCGTCGCCGACGCGGAACACCGCGCCCGCGCCGTCGTCGCCCCCGGAGGCGCCGCCGAAGCCGCCGGTGCTCGCGCCGAGACGCCCGAGCTGCTGCTGCGCCTCCGCGGACGCGGCCGCCGCGGTCGCCCACGAGGCGACGCGCCCGGAACCCGCGGGGCGGCCGGCGCCGACCGCGTTGCGGTCGGGCTGGTCGGTCAGCTCGCGCGGGATCTCGTCGACGAAGCGCGAGCGGATCCCGTAGGACTGGCGGCCGAAGATGTTGCGCTGGCGCGCGTAGGTCATGTACAGCTCGCGCATCGCGCGGGTGATGCCGACGTAGGCGAGCCGCCGCTCCTCCTCCAGGCCGCCCTCGTCGAGCGCGCGGTCGTGCGGGAACAGCCCGTCCTCACAGCCGATGATGAACACGATGGGGAACTCGAGCCCCTTCGCGTTGTGGAGGGTCATCAGCGTCACGAGGCCCTCGTCGTCCCGGATCCCGTCCGCGTCGGCGAGCAGCGCGATCTGCTGGAGGAACGTCTCGACCGTCCGCTCCTCCCCGCTGCCGGGCTGCGAGTCGAACTCGCGCGCGACGCCGACGAGCTCCTGGAGGTTCTCGATCCGCCCCTGCGCCTCGATCGTCCGCTCCGCCTCGAGCGCGTCGAAGTAGCCGCTCTCGCGCAGCGTCTCCTCGAGCAGCGCGGCGACCGGCGCGTCCTCCGCGCGCTCGCGCAGGCGCTCCATCGTCGACATGAAGCGCCCGAGCGCCTTCACGGCCGGCTTGCCGAGCGTGGGCACGTTCTCCGCGTCGGCGGCGACCTCCCACGGCGTGCTGCCCATCGTCTCCGCGTGGGCGAGGACCCGGGAGAGCGACGTCTGCCCGATCCCGCGCTTGGGCGAGTTGGCGATCCGCGTGAACGCGCCGCCGTCCGCGGGGTTGACGAGGAAGGTCAGGTACGCGATCGCGTCCTTGATCTCCGCCCGCTCGTAGAACTTCGTGCCGCCGATGACCTGGTAGCCGATCTGGGCGCGCACGAGCATGTCCTCGAGCACCCGCGACTGCGCGTTCATCCGGTAGAAGACGGCGATCTCGGCCCGGCTCACGCCCTCGTCGACGAGCCGCTCGATCTCCGCCGCGACGAACCGCGCCTCCCCGTGCTCGTCGCTCAGCTCGCGCACCTTGATCGGGTCGCCCTCGCCGAGGTCCGTCCACAGGTGCTTGACCTTCTGCCCGCGGTTGTTGGCGATCACGGCGTTCGCCGCCGACAGGATCATCTGCGTCGAGCGGTAGTTCTGCTCGAGCTTGATCACCGTGGCGTCGACGTAGTCCTCCTCGAAGTTGAGGATGTTGGTGATGTCGGCGCCGCGGAAGCCGTAGATCGAGTTGTGGGTGACGATGCCGCCGGCGATGAAGTTGTGCGTCGCCTCGACGTCGAGGTCGTGGACCGGGCGGGCGTCGGCGAGCCACTCCACCGACTCGACGACGTCGTAGCCGCCGTCCTCGTCGAACATGACCATGCCGGCGCGGACGCTCCGCGCCTCGGCGAACGGGAGGCTGTTGCCGGCGCCTCCGCGCGGGGCGCCGAGCCGCGCGACGCGGCGGACGTGGATCGGCGTGACGTCGGCGATCTGCTCGACGACGCGCAGCGCCGCGCCGTAGTCCTTGAAGCAGGACTCGTAGCGCCAGGCCGGGCTCCCGGCCTTCGCGGGGCGGACGGTCAGGCCGAGACCCTCGAGCGCCTCGCGGACCTCCGGGTCGCGACCGCCCACGGCGACGACGTGCATCGGCGTCCGGCCGCGGCGGTCGCCGCAGAGGGTGATCGTGACGTTGCGCCGCCGCCCTTCCCATGTGCGGGGCACGTGGTGCGGCTGGTCGAACTCGAGGTCCTGGTCCAGCAGCAGCTGACGGCCGTGCGCCTCCGTGTCGATGCTCGCGAACACGCGGTCGATGAGCGCCTGGTTGGCGACGACTCCCCCGGCGGTCGCCGCGCGCATGGCCACGCCGCTCACCGGCCGGGCGGCCTCGGGCCGCGGCGAGGTGCGCGTCGTGCCGACCCGGAAGCCCATGTCCTGGCGCCATTGCGCGTAGGTCATGTGGACCTGCGGGCTCTCCCGCAGCTTGAAGCCGGCGAAGTGCACGTGCTCGGGGGTGCTGACGATCCGCCGGCCGGACCGGGTCGTGATCGCCACCTTCGCCGCGCGGTCCGAACGATGGGTCCGCAGCACGCGCGCCGGGCGGAGGTCGCCGCTGCCGTGACACGACAGCACCTCGTCGCCCGCACGGACCTCCTCGATCGGCTTCACCGTTCCGTCGCCCATCGTCACCGGCGTCCCCTCGACCAGGCACTGCGCATCGTCGCCGACCACGGCGAGGTTGCGGTGCTCGGAGGAGAGCAGCTGGAGCCAGCGGTACTGGGCGGCGTTCGTGTCCTGGTACTCGTCGACGAGGATGTAGCGGAAGGCCTTGACGTAGCGGTCGCGGACCTCCTGGAAGAGTGTGAGGAGGTCGACCGTGCGGAAGAGCAGGTCGTCGAAGTCCATCGCGTTGGCGCGGTGGAGCTCCCGCTGGTAGCCCTCGTAGACGTCGGCCACGGTCTGCTCGAAGAAGGAGCCGACCAGCTGGCGGTAGTCGTCGGCGGAGCGGAGCTTGTTCTTCGCGTCGGAGATCTGGACCTGCATCGCGCGCGGGGTGAAGCGCTTCGCGTCGATGTCGAGGTCGTCGAGGACCTTCTTGATCAGCCGCCGCTGGTCGGCCGAGTCGTAGATCGTGAACTGGCGCGTGTAGCCGAGCTTGTCGGCGTCGGCGCGGAGCATCCGCGCGCACGCGGAGTGGAAGGTCATGACCCACATGGCGCGGGTCGCGCGGCCGACGAGGAGCTCGACGCGGTCGCGCATCTCCTGTGCGGCCTTGTTGGTGAACGTGATCGCGAGGATCTCGTCCGCCCGCGCCTGCTTCGTGCGCAGCAGGTGGGCGATCCGGTGGGTCAGGACGCGGGTCTTGCCCGACCCCGCGCCGGCGAGGATGAGCAGCGGCCCTTCACCCGCGACGACCGCCGCGCGCTGGGGCTCGTTCAGGCCCTCGAGGAGGGCGTCGACGCTCTCGGTCGTCCGGGGCTCGGGCACCGCGGATCACGCTAGCGCGCGGCCCGGTCGATCCGGCCCGGCTAGTGCTCGAACGGCAGGTCCATCTGGTGGACCTTGTCGGCCTCGACGAGGTACACGATGCCGCTGCGCATGGGGAACGGCCCGCCGATGTAGTCGTGCGAGATCCGGTCGATGACCGCCAGGGCCGCCTCGCCCTCGAGCGTCTCCGCGACCCGGCCGCGGACCTGGACCATCGAGTACGGGTTCTCGTGGGACACCGCGGAGATCGCGACGCGCGGGTCGAGCGCGAGGTTGCGCGCCTTGCGCGAGGCCGGCTGCGTGAAGAAGGCGATCCGGCTCCCCTCGAGCCGGCACCACACGGGCACGGAGTGCGGCGCGCCGCTGGGGAGCAGGGTCGCGACGTGGATCAGGTTGGGCGCGTGGAAGAACCGGCGTGCGGTGTCGTCGAGCGCCATGGTCAGCCGCGGGCCATCCGCTCGATGCAGACCGTCACCGCCAGGATGAGGGCGTCGTCCTGCCCCGGTTCGATCTCGATCCCGTACGCGTCGCGGACGCGGAGCCAGCGCTTCGAGACCTCCGCGACCGTGTCGCCGTCGCGCTCGATCTTGTACTCGTGGTCGACGACGTTGCCCTTCGCGGACATGTCCTCGCCCCCGGCGACCTCGATCGAGAAGCGGTCGCGGATCCCGACGAGCGCCTTCTTGACCGTGGCGACGGTGTCGCCGCCGCGCTCGATCTCCATCTTGTCGCGGACGCTGAGCTTCTTCTCCTGGATCTTGGCCAGCTCCTCGCCCGAGCGGCTCTCGATGATCAGCGTCTCGCGGATCCGGAGCGCCTTGCCGTTCACCTTGAAGGCGCGCTCGCCATCCTCCGTCTCGATCCAGAAGTCGTCGCCGATCGAGAACATCTTCTCCCGCAGCGTGTAGCGGGTCCCGGCGGGTGCGCCCCGGTCGCGCAGTCGTCGCATCGCCCGACCATACTCCGGCCCGGATGGCCCTGCCGGACGAGATCCGCGCCGCGTGCGCCCGCGTCGCCGGCGCGGCGCGCCACGTGCGGATCGACGCGGCGGCGGTCGAGGCGTACGCGGCGACGCTGACGCCCGTCGCCGCCGAGCCCGCCGAGCAGCCCTACGCCGACCCGGAGCTGGGCGCCGCGCACCTGCTCCAGCTCGACGCCGTGAACTTCGGCTCGGGCTGGTTCCCCACGCTCCGCAAGCCACCGGGCCTCTCCGGCTTCCGCACGGTCGAGCGCGGCCTGCTCGCGCACGGGCCGTGGAGCGCCGCCGCCCTCCAGGAGGTCGACGCCGCCGCGTGCGCGGCCGTCTTCGGCCAGGACCTGGACCACCCGCTCATGGCTCGCTTCGCCACCGCGCTGGCCGAGCTCGGCGCGTACGTCGAGGCCGCGTCCGGCGGCTCGTTCCTCGCGCTCGCCCGCTCCGGCGACGGCTCGGCCGTCGCGCTCGCGGAGCGCCTCGCGTCGCTCCCGACCTGGCACGACGTCTCGACGTACGACGGCGCGCCGGTCCCGCTCTCCAAGCGCGCCCAGCTGACCGCCGCCGACCTGCACCGCCACGGCCTCGCGCCCGCCGGCGACCTCGGGGCGCTGACGCTCATGGCCGACAACCTCGTGCCGCACGTGCTGCGCCTCGACGGCGTGCTCGCGTTCGAGCCCGCGCTCGTGGCGCGGATCGACCGCGAGGAGCTGCTCGAGCACGGCTCGCCCGAGGAGGTCGAGATCCGCGCGTGCGCGGTCCACGCCGTCGAGCTGCTCGTCGCCGCCCACGGCGCGACGACCGCGGCCGCCGTCGACGACCTGCTGTGGCGCCGCGGCGCCGCGCCCCGCTACAAGGCGCACCCGCGCCACCGGGCGCGCACCACCGCCTACTGAGCCACGCCGAAGCGCCGCCAGAGGTCGCCGAGGCCGCGCGGGGAGGCGGCGTCCATCGCCGCCCGGAACCCGGCCTCCGTCGACCAGCCGTGGCGGTTGGCGATCGCGTAGTCGCGCAGCGCCGCCCGGAACACCGGCCGGCCCATCCGACGCTCGATCAGGTCGAGCAGGCAGGCGCCCTCGAAGTAGACGACGCCGTAGAGGATCAGGCGGTGGCGCCAGAAGTCGGTGCCGCGGCTCGTGAACCGGGCGTCCGGGCCGGGCCTGCGGCACCACGGCTTCTGCCCGAGCACGGCCTCCTCGGCGTAGGTGGCGAAGCCCTCGTCGAGCCACGGCGACTCGGCCTGGTCGCCGCCGACCGAGCCGAACCACCACTCGTGCGCGAGCTCGTGGACGACGATGTAGCCGTCCGGCGGGGTCATGATCAGCGCCGAGTGCTCCATCGCGGTGGACTCCGTCACCACCACTTGGAGGTCAGGCCACCCGAACGGGCCGAACAGCTCGACCAGCTGCGGGAGCCGCTTCTTCGTCACCTCGAGCGCCTTCCGCAGCTTCTCCCGCGGCGCGGCGCGCGGCGCCCAGGCGGTGACGTCGACGCCCGCCACCTCCGCGGACGCACGCCGCAGCGCGCCGGCGGCGAACGAGTAGTCGCGGCCGTCGAGCAGCAGGCGCCAGCCGTCGGGCTGGGGAACGCCCGGCGCGGCGATCCGCACGCGCTCGGGCGCCCGCAGCCGCACGCGCCACTCTGCCGCCGGGTACGTCCACGCCTCGCCCTCGCCGAACCAGCGGTCGAGCCGCCACCGGTCGTGCTCGCGATGCGCGATCGCCGGGATCGCGTTGGAGAGCAGCGCGACGTCCTTGCCGCCGCGGCCGAAGCGGTCGCGCTGATGGCGCGGGACGCGGATGTCGACGTCGAAGGCCACGCTCCCCCGCGCCCCGGGCGCGATCGGGGTGTCGAGCTTGACCCGCACCGCCGTGCACTCGCGGCGCGTCGGGTCGCCGAGCACGCCGCCGGACGGATTCGAGATCACGACCCAGCGCGGCCGCGCGCAGCGGTTGGCGCCGTTGCCCCACAG
>JBEVIG010000139.1:0-29789 GCA_040510855.1 Solirubrobacteraceae bacterium | reverse complement strand
CCGTCGTCGTTCGCCCGGAGGGTCCCCGTGTTGCTCGCGAGCGCCGGCCATCGCGTCGACGGCACCTGGAGGAGCGAGCGCGTCTGCGTGTCGTAGACGTCGATCGACCAGAAGTTCTTCGCCGGCGGGTCCGGGTCGATGCGGAGCCGGTAGGAGCGGCTCCCGTCGAGGATCTCGCCGTTCGCGTCCCGCACGGTCCACGCGTACGCCGAGCCGGCGCCGACCTGCGCGTGGGCCATGGCGGGCGTGATCACCGTCGCGAGGTAGTGGAACATCGCGCGCGCGTCGAGCAGCCGTGCCCCGTTGCGCAGGAACTCGTGGCTGCCGCCGACGAAGGCCTCCTTCCACGTCCCGGCGATCACCGCCTCCGGATCGCGCGGGGCGAAGGCCGTGACGCGCGCCATCGCCGCGCCCAGGCGCGCTGCCCGCTCGAGGATCCCGCGCCGCCGCTCGTCCGGCGCGAACGGCTGCCCCTTGACGATGCCGAGCGAGGCGAGCAGCCCCGCGCGCTCGGGGTCGAGCGCCTCGACCGGCTCCTCCTGGACGAGCTCGTCGAGCTCCTCGAAGAACCCGAAGTCGTTCGCGTGGATCGTGTTGAACGCGAGCGGCGCCGCGTTGATCCACACGTTCTCGCCGGGGGCGTCCGCCTCCGCGAGCGGGTAGATCCGCGTCTTGCGCATGTCGGGCACGCCCCCGAGCGCCCGCAGCACGATCCAGTTCGTGAAGGTGGGGGAGCGGTAGGCGAAATAGCCGTCGGGCACGTCGCCGTCGAAGCCGGGCGGCAGGAAGAGGTACTTCCCGCCCTGGCCCTTGTCGGGCCCGGCGAGGCCCATGTCCGCCACGTAGCGGAACCAGAAGTCATCGACGACGCACAGCCCCATCGGCGGCGGCTCGATCACGGTCGGGCCCCACGCGCGGAGGTCGATGAACGTCGTGCCGTAGGTCGTCTCGGTGTTCGCGGTCAGCAGCAGGCTGCCGGAGTTCGCCCGCGGGTCCGTGTAGCCGATCGCCCGGCCGGTGATCCCGGCGGAGCGGAAGCCGCGGCGCATCGCCACGAGCGAGGCGCCGGGCATGCAGTTCAGGAAGGCCTCGACGCCGCGCATCAGGTCGAGCGCGTCGTATGCCGTCTCCACCGTCTCGGGAAGCGGCACCCCGTCGAAGAACCGCAGCGTCCCGAAGGGGGACTCGAGCGTGTCGGGCGTCTTCAGGGTCTCGACCGCCGCCGCGAGCTCCTCCGGCGTCGCGCTGCGGCCCGCCTTGTCCGTCGGCACGGGTCAGCCGACCTCGGCGGCGATCCCGTTCGCGAACGGCGAGCCGAGCCCGCTCGCGAGGTCGTAGCCCGGCCGCGCCGGGCAGCACGAGCCGCCGAAGATGGCGTTGCCGCCCACCGTGACGTCGTAGAAGTCCTGCGGGGCGCGCGCGGCGATCGAGTAGAGCAGCGGCGGCACGAACCCGGGTGGCGGCTTGCCGCCCTTCTTCGCCGCCTGGTTCCAGAGCGCGATCATCCCCGCGACGAACGGTGTCGCCGCGCTCGTCCCGCCGACGAAGGCGATCCCCTGGCCGCTGCGCGTCGGGCAGCCCTGCACGCCGGCCGAGCACACGATCGGGTAGCCCGGGCTCTCGTCGGCGAAGAGGGCGACGTCGGGCACCAGGCGGTTGCCGTTCGTGGAGAACGACGGCTTCGGCTGCCACCACGGGCGGCTCTCGATCGTGCTCTGCCCGCCGCCGCCCCCGGCCGCCGCGGTGAACGGGGCCGGGTAGACGGTGTCGTTCCACGGGCCGCTGGCGGCGATCGCGTTCTGCGGCGTGAGCGTGAGGTTCGTGCCGCCGACCGCGAGCACGAACGGCGACGTCGCGGGCCACTCCGCCGCGATCTGCTCGTCGGCGGACGTGAGCTGCGACGCCGGCACGCCGTGGGCGCAGGCCGACGAGCCGGCGTCGCCCGCCGCCACGACGACCGCGATCCCGAGCGCCGCCTCGGCGGCGAGCGTCCGCTTCACGAGCTTGCGCGACGCGGTGTAGTCGGACACGGTCGGCTCGCAGACGCCGTAGGAGACGGAGATGACGTGCGGGAGCGGCAGGCCGTTCGCCGTCGCCTGGAGCGGCGCGTCGAGCAGCTTGAGGAAGCCGAGCACGTCGCCGTCGTCGGCGTCCTCGTCGATGTCGCGCACCCAGAGGTCGAAGCGGTCGAGCTGCGGCGCGACCATGGAGACGACCATCGCGTCGAGGGAGCTCTCGATGATCGGCTGGTCGCCCGAGCCGCCGTGGATCGTGAGCGACGTCCCGGAGAAGCCGAAGCAGGAGCGGTACTGGTCGACGTCGGCGGTCGGCGTCGGGCCCGAGCCCACGATCGCGAGGCGCACGCCCTGCCCGCGGTAGCCGGCGGCCTGCAGCGGCGTCACGCCGTACGCGGTCAGCAGCTGGGTGGGGAAGAGGCCGGCGGTACCCGCGACGATCGCCGGGTCGGTCGTGTCGAGGCAGCTCGCGCCGGCCGTACCGGTGCGGGTCGGCGTCCCGCCGTCGAACGGCGCGCCGGCGGCCGCGGCGGCGCGCAAGGAGCGCGCCGGCGGGCGGGCGACGGCGGCGGCGGCGCGCGAGGACTTGCCCTGCTGCACGGTGAGCCGCATGCCGGCGATCACGTCGGCGTTCCCCTTCAGGCCCTTCGGCAGCGCCGGCTGGTCCTTCGGGAGCGCGACGAGCTCGCCCGGCGTCGACGTCTCGTACAGGTTCCACTTCGTCCCGAAGAGCTTCTGCGCCTTCTTGATCGTCACCGTCGCCGACGCGCGGAGGTGCGTGACGTCGATCGAGGCCGTGACGTTGACGTTCGCGAACGCGTTCTTCACGCCGTTGCGGACGGACTTCGTCGCCCCCCAGTTGCTCTTGAGCTCCGAGAGCGTCGGGTACTGCCCGTACGTCGCCGACGCCGGGTTGCTCGCGGCCTTGACCGCGCTCTTGACGCCGCCGTTGTCGGCCTCGAGGCCGATCTGGAGCTTGAGCTTGAGCCCGGTCGGCGCCGCGCCCGCGTTCTTCATCCCCTTGTGCGAGATCGGGCCGTAGTCGACGGCGCCCGCCGGCGGTGCCGCCAGCATCGCGGCGAGCAGCGCAGCCGGCCCGATCCATGCCCACCGTCGCGACGTCACGCGCCCGTTCTCGCATGTCCGCCGCGTCCGCGCCTCACCCGATGGGGACGAGAGGCGCCGCGCGGCCGCCGGAACCCGTAACCCCGTTCGGATGATGCGGCGCCGCCCTTCGCGGCGGAGACTCGCCCATGTACCCCACAGAGGAGGACGACGATGGCGATCGGACCTGTCCAGCTGATCGTGCTGGGCTTCGACCATCCCCGGTTCCGGGGAGAGATCATCGAGGAGCTCGAACGCCTGCGCGAGAGCGACACGGTGCGCGTGATCGACGCGCTCGCGGTCTACAAGGACGCCGCGGGCGAGATCGAGGTGGAGCACATGAGCAACCTCACGGCCGATGAGGCCCGCGAGGTCGGCAGTGTGGTCGGCGCGCTGATCGGGCTCGGGATCGAGGGCGAGGAGGGCATGGTGGCGGGCGCCGCCGCCGGTGCCGAGGCCGCCGAGAACGGCGTGCACCTGCTGCCCGACGCCGAGGAGTGGGACGTCCTGGAGGACATCCCGAACGACTCCGCCGCGGCGCTGCTGCTGATCGAGCACCACTGGGCCGTGGGCCTGCGCGACGCCGTCGCGCGCGCCGGCGGCATGCGGCTCGGCGACGCGTTCATCAGCCCGCTCGACCTGGTCGAGATCGGCCTCGTGTCGTCGGACGAGGCAAACGCGCTGCACACCCTCGAGACCGGCGCGGGGAGGTGAGGAGCATGTTCGCATCGCGCAGGGTCGCGCGCCGCACGTCCCGTCGGGTCGCCCGCCGGCGCATGTAGTGATCGCCGCCCGGCGGCGCGCCCCGCGCGCCGCCGGCGGTCGGCGGCCGGATCAGGCCGCCTGCGTGACGGGCGCCGGGGCGGGCGGCGGCGCCGCGCCGTCGTCGCCGGCGTCCGGGAACTCGCGGACGATCTCCCGGCGCAGGGCGGCGACGCCCGCCGCGAGCAGCGCGCCGAGCAGCAGGATCCCCCACCAGGTGCGGAACGCGTGCGTCGGGCCCCACGCCACGAGCAGCAGGAAGGCGCCGGCGGCGACCGCCCAGGCGGTGCCCGGGCGGTGGATCATCGCCGGCGCGATCCACGTGCGGACCGCCGTCGCGTAGCGCGTCGGCCCCGCGAGGATCGCGCCGGCGACGAGGAACACGCCGTAGAGGATCGCCGCCCAGCCGATGTCGGCGAGGATCGAGCTGCCGACCAGCCACGTGCGCTTCCCCGCGTCGTGCGACTCGGGCTTCGTGAGCTGATCGACTGCGTACGAGCCCGTGAGCCGCCGCGCCACGAGCGCGACGAGCCCCACCACGATGATCGCCCAGCCGACGTTGCGCAGCGTCCGCCGACGCTCGCCGTGCGCGAGGTACACCGCGAGGGCGTAGAGGCCGAACACGAGGATGAAGAGCAGGACGCTGCCCACGCGCAGCACCTTGACCGCCGACTGCGCCGTCGCGAGCTGGTCGGACTGCAGGATCGTGATCTGGCCCGCGTCGGGCGGGATCCGCGAGAGCGTGGAGGAGGAGATGCCGAGCTCCTCCCCGATCTGCGTCAGCAGCTCGCCGAGGTCCAGCGTGACGGTGCCGTCGCCGGTGGTGATGCCGTCACCCGTCTTGTCCTCGAGGACGTTGACGAGCTTCTGCTGCGCCAGCGAGCTCGCGTTGATCCACAGCGCCTGGATGCGCGGCGACGCGAGCAGCTTGTCGATGGCGTCGGCGGCCGGGGCCCGCAGCGCGCCCGCGGCCGCGCTCGCCAGGCCTGCGAGGTTCGGAGGGAGCCGCTCCTCGAGGTCGGAGGCGACGTCGACGTTGTCGTAGAGCTGGTCGACGAGGTAGACGGAGACCGCCTGCCGGATCTCGGGGTCCTGGATCAGCTCGGCGCTGGCCTCGCTCCACGAGTCCTGATCGAGCATCTGCCGGTCGACCCAGGTCGTGAGGATCGAGACGATGGCGATGACGGAGGCGGCGACGATCGCGGCCCAGATGAGGAAGGAGCGCTTGCGCATCAGGACCGATGCTCCGGCACGCGCACCCGCCCGGCGTCATCCGAACGGGGTGACCTGCGGCGGTCCGCCGGCTCAGAGCAGGGCCTGCGCGCTGACCCTGCCGGACGCCGCGGCGTCGGCGAGCGCGCCGTGGTCGCGCTCGTTCTGGTCGGCGTACACCTCGGCGAACTCCGCCATCGCGCGGTCGAACGTGTCACCGCCGCCGAGGTAGGACCCGATCGCGATCGGGTCGCCCGAGCGGGCGTGCGCCCGTGCGAGCGTCCAGCCGCAGATGTCGGCGTAGACGTGCATCAGCCCCGGGCTCATCACGTCGACGAGCGCCGAGCCCTTCGCGTCCCAGAGCTGGCGCACGTAGAAGTCGCGCTCCGCGCCGTCGAGCCCCGCGACGCGGATCCAGCCGAGCAGGATGTCGCTCGTCGCCTGCATCAGGCGCTGGCCCTCCACGACCCGCCGGCCGTGGTTGTCGTACTCGCTCTTGCCGAGGACCGGCTCGAGCACCGAGGGCTGCGCCTCCTTGAACTGCAGGAAGAGCGGATCCTCGCCGTCGCGGCCGAGCAGCAGCATGATCCAGGCGCGCGTGCCGACGCTGCCGACGCCCACCACCTTGCGCGCGGCATGGACGTAGCGGAAGCGCTCGAGCAGCCGGCGGCGGTCGGCGGTGAGCGTCCGGCGGTACGACGCGAGGATCCGCCGCGCGCGGACGTCGACCGTGTGGTGCTCGTCCTCGGACATCAGCTGCTCGATCGGCGTGATGAGCGGCGGGTCGCCCGTGATCCGCAGCTCGCCGTCGCGGAGGCTGGTGAGCTTGTTGAGCGCCTTGACGCTGTCCTTCGACTGCGCCTTGGCGACGTTGGCCTCGAAGCGGCGCATCTCCTTGCCGGTCACCGCGCCGCCGAGCTCGGCGACGATGGCGTCGACGTCGAGCCGCGAGTACCAGATGTCCATCGCGCGCATGCCGGCGAACTCCCGCACGGCGCCGCGGTAGGCCGCGGAGACCCGGCGGCAGATGCCGCGGCGCTGCTTCGCGTCGAAGCCGCGGTCGCGGGCCGCGACGGCAAACGAGGCGACGAGCCGCTTCACGTCCCACTCGAACGGGCCCGGCAGCGTCTCGTCGAAGTCGTTCACGCTGAAGACGAGGCGCCGGTCCGGCGCGGCGAAGGCGCCGAAGTTCGACAGGTGCGCGTCGCCGCACAGCTGGACGGTCAGCCCCGTATGCGGCGCGGGGGCGAGATCCGCGGCCATGAGGTAGGCGCCGCCGCGGTAGAAGGTGAACGGCGTCACCAGCATCCGGCCGTAGCGGAGCGGGACGAGCTCCGGCACGCGGGTCGCGGCCTGCTCCTCGAGCAGCTCGACCGGGTCGCGGCGATCCGCCGCCGGCGCCCAGTCCGCATGGCTCGACCGCGGCGTCTCCGCGCGTGCGAGCTTCCCGAGCGCCGCGCGCTCCGCCGGCGTCGCGGGGACCGCCGCGCTCCGCGGCCGTCGCTGAGTCTGGACCATGGATGTCTCCTCTCGAGGTTCGCCCCCAGCGTCCCTCGCGAGGGCGCCCGCCGCCTCACCCGAAGCAGATGAGCGGCGCGCCGCCCGGCGGGCGTAGCGTCGGCTCGGAGCCCCCAGCGGAGGAGCGGACCGTGACCATCGCCCAGTCGTTCGCCGTCGCCCAGCAGCCCTCGCCCGGCGCGGAGGCCGGCGTGATCCTGATCGCGTCCGTGATCATCGTCCTGATCGCGTTCGTGCTCGGCGTGGCCCTGATCGTCCGCCTCGTGCTCCGCTCGGGCGGCGACGACGGGGACGACCCCGGCTCCGACGGCGGCGGGCCCGGCCGGCGCCGCCCGGCCCCCGGGCGCCCGCCGTCCGCCCCGCCCGACTGGTGGCCGGAGTTCGAGCGCGAGTTCGCCGACTACGTCGTCGCGAATTCACGCAACCGCGGTATCGAAACCGGCGGGCGCTGACGCGACCATTCCGCGTGGGAGCACCGGAGAGGGGACCGCCCTCGCGCTCGCCGCCGCCAGGTGAGCGTGAGGGCGGCGGCTCCGTTCAGCCGTGACGCTTCGGGCCGTGCACGGCGAGCACGTAGATGATCCAGAGGTTGATCGCGATCGCGACGAGCGACCAGGCGGGGTAGGCGCTGATCGCGCCGACGTGCGACAGGAGCGCGAGGATCGCCATGATCGTGCCGAGCACGACGCCGGCCCGGCGGTCGAACAGCACGAGCAGCGCGCTCACGCCCTGCAGGGTCGCGAGGAAGAGCAGCGCGATGCCCCAGGCCACGTTGTCCCCGACCGGCAGGTCGTTCGTGTCCAGGAAGCTCGCGTGCGCGAGCGACGCGATCGCCCAGGCGCCCGTGATCAGCGACGCGATGAACAGGACCACTGCCACGCCCAACAGCGAGAACGCGCCCCTCCGCGCATCGCTGCGATAGCGGAATTCGTTGGGTTCCGATGGGAGGCTCATGCCGCGAGGCTGCTCCTGAGGGCGGGACCGCGCATCGCCCGGATGGGATGAGCGCGGGAAAGATCACCCGCTTCGTACGATGCGCGCCGCCGCCGCCGGGAAGACGCTGGCCGGCAGATCGAGAGGAGCGGAGCATGTCGGACGGCTGGGGCCCGGCCGCGGTGCCGGGTCACGGCGTGAACCGCGCCGAGCGGCTCCTGCGCCGCGTGGCGCTGAGCGACGAACGCACACTGCGCCCGGTGTTCACGGAGCCGGGCAAGCCGGCCGCCGGTGACCTGGACGCCAGGTCCCGCGCGTTCGTGACCCTCGGCGCGCTGCTGTCCGTCGGCGCCACGGCCGTCTCGCTCCGCTGGGCCGTCGAGCACGCGTACGCCGCCGGCGTGACGGAGGACGAGGTGGTCGGCGTGCTGCTGGCGATCGCGCCCGCCGTCGGCCATGCCCGCGTGGTCGGCGTCGCGCCGCAGCTCGCGCTCGCGCTCGGCTACGACCTCGAGGCGGAGGAGGACTGAGGGCGGGGCGTCAGCCGCGCCCGTGGGCGGCCCACAGCTCCTCGAGCATCTGCGGGCACAGCGCCTGCTTGCGGACGGAGGCAGCCGCCCCGGCGTGGCGGGCGCGCGGCACGATGTCCCCGATGTCGTCGATGGAGATCAGGACGATCACGGCGCCGGGCTCCGTCGCGGCGAGCCGCTGCGCGGTCTCGAGCCCGTCCATCCCCGGCATCCGCACGTCGAGCAGCACGAGGTCGGGGTGCAGCTCGGAGGACAGCCGCAGCGCCTCCTCGCCCGAGGCGGCCTCGCCGACCGTCTCGAAGCCGGGCGTCGCGTCCACGACCGCGGCCGCCGCGGTGCGGAAGAGCGGCTGATCGTCGACGGTGAGGACGCCGATGCTGGGCACCACAGCCACGGTCGCAGGCTCGCGCGCCCGCGGCAATGAGGCGGGCCGGTGTCCCCCGCGGGGATGCGCGCACCCCCGGATCAGTCGGCGGGCGCCGTCGCGGAGAGGAACAGCAGCGCCGCCTTGACGCGCTTGTGCACGTCGTCCTCGGCGCCGAGGTCGAGCTTGAAGAAGATCGCGTTGATGTGCTTCTCGACCGCCCGCTTGCTGAGCACCAGCGATTCGGCGATCGCGGCATTGCTCTTGCCCTGGGCGATCCCGGCGAGGACGTCGCGCTCCCGCGGCGTGAGCTCGGCGATAGGGGAGTCGGCCAGCCGGGCCTTGCCGCTGACGAGCGCGTCGACGAGCTTCGGGTCGATCACGGCGCCGCCCTGCACGACGGCCTCGATGGCGGCGCGGAGCTGCGCATGGTCGTGCACGCGGTCCTTGAGCAGGTACCCGCGCCGGTCCGAGCCGAGCTCGATCAGCGAGAGCGCCATCCGCGGCTCGTCGTACTGGCTCAGCACGATCACGCCGATCTCGGGATGCGTCTCGCGCAGCCGGTTCGCGAAGCGGATGCCCTCGTCGGAGAGCGACGGCGGCATCCTGATGTCGGTCAGCACGATGTCGGGCCGCTCGCGCTCGACGGCCGCCGTGAGTTCCTCCAGGTCGCCCACCGAGGCCACCACCTCGAGCTGCGGGTCGGTGGCCAGGATGCGCTCGATGCCCTCGCGGGCGATCAGGTTGTCGTCCGCGATGACGGCTCGGATGGCCACGCGGCCACTGTAGACCGTCGCCGGGTGCGGCGCCCACCATCGCGAGCATGGGCGCGCACCACCCCCCATATGGGTGATCGCACGCCCCGCCCATACGCTGGTGTGCGCCCTTGCTTCGACCCCCCCTGTTGGGGGAGGCTCGTCCGGATGAGCGAGGTCTCGAGCATGGCGCTGCGCCGTTCCGGCGCTCCCGCCACCGTCACGCCGCTCCGGGTCGCGCGCTCGCGCCGTGCCCCGCGGCTCCGCCCCGGCGCGCTCCAGCGCGACCGGCTGGTGCGCCGGCTCGCCCAGGCCGGCGACGTCCCGCTCGTCCTGCTCGTGGCGCCGGCCGGCTACGGCAAGACGACGCTGCTGTCGCAGTGGCTCCCCACCGACCGGCGGCCCGTGCGGTGGGTCCTGCCCGACGACGCAGACGACGATCCGCAGGACCTGCTCGGCCTGGTCGCCCGCGCGCTCGAGGATCTCGGCGACGCCGCCCGCCGCCCGGGCGACGAGGCGCGCGCCACGCTCGCCGACGTGACCCGGGCGCTCGAGCGCGTCGACGGGCCGTTCGTGCTCATCGTCGACGACGTGCACCGCGTCCGCTCGCCCGAGGCGCTCGGCGCGCTCGGCATGCTCGCCGAGTTGCTGCCCGACGGCGCGCAGCTCGTGCTCGCCTCCCGCGAGGAGCCCGCGCTGCCGATCGGCCGGCTGCGCGCGCAGGGCAAGCTCGTCGACGTCCGCGCCCGCGACCTTGCGATGACGCGCGGCGAGGCCGCGCGGATGCTCCGCCTCGCGGGGCTCGACCTGGCGGCCGAGGACGTGCTGCTGCTCGTGCGGCAGACGGAGGGCTGGCCCGCAGGCCTCTACCTGGCGGCGCTGTCCCTGGCCGCGAGCCCGGACCCGCACCGCGCCGCCGCGCGCTACGGCGGCGACGACCGCCTCGCCGCCGACTACCTGCGCGACGAGCTGCTGGCGCGCCTGGAGCCGGAGCGGCTCGAGCTGCTCCGCTGCGCCTCCGTGCTCGACCTCATGAACGGGCCGCTCTGCGACGCGGTGCTCGAGCGGACGGGCTCCGGCGACGTGCTCCGGTGGCTCTCGCGCGCGAACGCGCTCGTCACGGCCGTCGACAGCACGGACGTGACGTACCGCTGCCACCCGATGCTCGCGCGGATGCTCCGCGCCGAGCTGCGCCGCTCGGACCCGGTCCTGGAGCGCGAGCTGCACGGCCGGGCGAGCGCCTGGTACGCGGCCGAGGGCGACCTCGATCACGCGATCATGCACGCGATCGAGGGCGCCGACGCCGACCGCGTCGGCGAGCTGCTGTGGTCGGCCGCCGGCGAGCATCTGCTCGACGGCCGGCGCGCGAAGGTCCGGCAGTGGCTCGACCAGCTCGGGCCCGACCGGATCGCCGCACAGCCCGCGCTCGCGCTCACCGCCGCCGCCTGCCACCTGGTCGGCGGGGAGCGCGACCTGGCCGAGCACTGGGCGAAGGTCGCCCAGGCCCACGCCACGCACCTCGAGTCGCCCGCGCTGCGCGCCGGCGTGGCGCTGCTCCGCGCGGCGGTCGCCCGCGACGGGGTCGCGGCGATGGACGCCGAGGCGGCCCGGGGCCTGGCGCTCGCGCCCGAGGACAGCCCGTGGCGCGCGCTCGGCTGCCTGCTGCGCGGCATCGCGGCGCACGTCCGCGGCGACGGCGACGCCGCCCGGTCGCTGCTCGAGGAGGGCGCGCGCCGCGGCGCGGTCGCCGCGCCCGTCGTCCAGGTCCAGTGCCTCGCCCAGCTCGCGCTGCTCGCCGTCGAGCACGCCGACTGGGAGCAGGGCCCGCTGCTCGCCGCCCGCGCGATGGCGCAGGTCGAGCGCCGCGAGCTCTACGACGAGCCCACCAGCGCGCTCGTCTTCGCGGTGTCGTCGATGGTCCGGGCGCACCGCGACCGTGTCGAGGACGCACAGGTCGACCGCAAGCGCGCGACCGACCTGCTGACCATCCTCGAGGACCAGGCGCCGTGGTTCGAGGCCGAGGCGCGGATCGCGCTCGCCCGCGCGGCGCTCCGGCTCGGCGACGTCACGGGCGCCCGCACGGTCCTGGGCGAGGCGTCGCGCACCGTCTCGCGCGCCGGCGACCTCCCCGTCCTGCAGGCGTGGGTCGACGACCTCTGGGCGCAGCTCGAGGCCTTCTCCGCGACGGCGCTCGTCGGCCCGTCGTCGCTGACCACGGCCGAGCTCCGCGTGCTCGCCCTGCTGCCGACCCACCTGTCCTTCCGCGAGATGGGGCGGCGCCTGCACGTGTCCGCGAACACGATCAAGACGCACGCGCATGCCGTATACCGCAAACTCGACGTCTGCTCCCGTTCCGAGGCCGTGCTCCGCGCGCGTGAGACCGGCCTTCTCGACATCAAGGAGGATCCGCCATGTCCATCGAGCTGAGCCAGGAGCTCGATGCCCTCGCCTCGCGGTTCGGCAATCGCTTCCTGCTCGAGGAGTCGCCCGACAACGAGCTGCCGCAGCACGGCACCAGCGCCACCGACGCGATGCGGCTGCTCGGCGAGGACCTCGCGTTCGACGGGCTCCCGATCCGGAACCTGGCGACCTTCGTGACGACCTGGATGGAGCCGGAGGCCCAGCGGGTCATCACCGAGAACCTCCACCGGAACTTCATCGACCACGCGGAGTACCCCCGCACGGCCGAGATCGAGCAGCGCTGCATCCGGATGCTCGCGAACCTCTTCAACGCGCCGGGCGAGACCCGCGGCGCGCGCACGCAGGGCTCGTCGGAGGCGATCATGCTCGGCGCGCTCTCCCTGAAGTGGAAGTGGCGTCAGCGGCGCGAGGCCGCCGGCAAGGGCACCGAGAAGCCGAACCTGATCTTCGGCGGCGACGTGCACGTCGTGTGGGAGAAGTTCTGCCGCTACTTCGACGTCGAGCCGCGGATCATCCCGCTGCAGCCCGACCGCTACACGATCGGGCCCGAGGACGTGGAGCCGCACGTCGACGAGAACACGATCGGCGTCGCCGCGGTGGTCGGCACCACCTTCACCGGCCACGCCGACGACGTGAAGGGGATCAACGATCTGCTCATCCGGATCCGCGACGAGCGCGGGATCGACGTGCCGCTCCACGTCGACGTGGCGAGCGGCGGCTTCGTCTGGCCGTTCCTCTACCCCGACTCCGAGTGGGACTTCCGCCTCGAGCAGGTGCGCTCGATCAACGTCTCGGGCCACAAGTTCGGGCTCGTCTACCCGGGCGTCGGCTGGCTGATCTTCCGCGAGCCGTCCGACCTGGCCGAGGACCTCGTCTTCTACGAGAACTACCTCGGCAAGACCGACGCGACGTTCACCCTGAACTTCTCGACCGGCTCGGCGATGGTGCTCGCGCAGTACTACCAGTTCGTCCGCCTCGGCCATGACGGCTACAAGTTCGTCATGGAGACGATGCAGGCCAACGCGAAGGTGCTCGCGAAGCGCATCGCCGAGCTCGGCCCGTTCCGCCTCATCGGCGCCGAGACGGACGAGCAGCTGCCGCTGGTCGCCTTCCAGCTCGAAGGGGAGCGCGACTACGACGAGTTCGACGTCGCGTCGCAGCTGGCCGCGGAGCGCGGCTGGATGGTCCCCGCGTACACGCTCCCGCCCAACGCGGAGCACGTCACGATCATGCGCGCGCTCGTGAAGCAGACGCTTGGCCGATCCCTGGTGATGATGCTGGCCGAGGACCTGGCCGACGCGTGCGAGACGCTCGACCGCAAGGGCGGGCTGCACGAGGTCGACCGCAAGCGCGTCAAGACCGGCACCGGCTACTGAAGGAGGCCGCCATGTCCACGGAGTCCACTCCGAGGATCCTCATCGTCGCCAACCGCACGGCGTCGACGCCCGCGATGCTGGGGGAGGTCCAGCGCCGCGCCAAGGAGGGCGCGCGCTTCGGGCTGCTGATCCCGCCCGTCCATCCCGACGACCCGAGCGACTGGTCGGCCGACGACGCGTGCGCCCTGCTCGAGCGCGCGGGCGCCGGCGCCGTCGAGCGGGTCGACGGC
The DNA here is from genome assembly GCA_040510855.1 of Solirubrobacteraceae bacterium. Lineage (GTDB taxonomy): Bacteria > Actinomycetota > Thermoleophilia > Solirubrobacterales > Solirubrobacteraceae > DASQMT01. The sequence goes on along the minus strand of JBEVIG010000139.1, from coordinate 16,569 downwards.
GGCGACGACGCGGCGCTCAAGATCCACGATCTCGTCCACGCCCGCGAGTACGACGGGGTGATCCTCTCCACGGTCGGCCACCACCTGGACCGCTGGCGCCATCACGACCTCCCGCACCGCCTCAAGGACCTCGACGTGCCGGTGATGCTGATCCCGCCGGAGCCCGGGGGGTGGGGGCCCATCCAGGGCTTCCCTGACGAGTGGGTGCCGTCCTCCAGCCCGGCGGGGATGGCGGGCTTCGGCAACTACTGACCGGTCACCCGAAGCGGGTGATGGACACACCCCCCGTCCGCGTGAAACGGTGCGCGGGACAAACTCGATGCAGGAGGCGGACGTGAGCGCACCGATCCTCGTGGCGTACTCCCCAAAGTCCGGTGACCGGGGCCCGGTCAACTTCGCGGAGGCCGCCGCGCGTGCGACCGGTGCGCCGATCGTGGTACTCGCCGCCGAGGCGGGCGGCGCTGACGCCGCCGGGCAGCTCCGCGCGGAGCTCGGGCTCGGCGACGACGTGGAGGTGCGCGCCCCCGAGGGCTCGCCGACGCGTGCGATCGCCGCCGCGGTCGAGGAGCTGAAGCCCGGCCTGCTCGTGGTCGGCTCGACCCACCGCGGCGGCTTCGGCCGGATCATGCCGGGCAGCACCGCCGAGCGGCTGATCCACGGCAGCGCGGCACCCGTGGTGGTGGTCCCGCACCAGCACGAGGTGCGCGCGGGCGGCGCCCGTACCGTCGCCGCCGGGTTCGAGAACACCGACGAGGGCCGCACGGCGCTGCGCGTCGCCGCCGGACTCGCCCGGTCGCTGGGCGCGAAGCTGCTCGCGGTCCTGGTCTTGAGCCCCAAGCACGCCGAGGAGCAGGCGCCCGGCCTGCTGGCACGGACGGAGCACGACCAGAGCCTCAGCGAGAATCGCCACACGCTCGACCGGCTCAGCCACCAGGACGCGCTCACGGCCGCGATCGCCGAGTTCGCCGAGGGGGTGGAGACCGAGCCCGACGTGCTCTTCCAGGAGCCCGCCGAGGGCCTGGAAGCCGCCTCGCACCGGGCCGACCTGATGGTCATCGGCGCGCGCGCCCACGGCCCGATGCACAGCGTCGCGCTGGGCGGGACCGGGCACAAGCTCATCACCACCGCGGCGTGCCCGCTGCTCGTGCTGCCGCGCGGCCTCGACGAGCTGAGCCTGACGGCCGGCAGCTCCGCGTCCGCCGGATCCGCCGGCTGAGCGACGTGGAGGCCAACGGCTGGTCGGGCCTGTTCACGGTGGCGTTCAGGCAGTCGCGCAACCCGATGGCGCTCGTGGACGAGGAGCGTCGCCACGTCGACGTCAACGGCGCCTTCCTGCGGCTGACCGGCTACAAGCGCGAGGACCTGATCGGCCGGCCCATCTGGGAGTTCGTCGTCGGCGGGCCGCTGATGACCCAGGAGCAGTGGGTGGCGACGCTCGCGACGCGCCGCTTCACCGGCGAGGCCGCGATCATCTGCAGCGACGGGCGCCAGGTCACGATCCACTGGGGCGCCGGCACCGAGATCATCACGGGCCGGCGGCTCGTGCTCTTCGTCGCCCTCGGCAGCGGGTCCCGCCGCCCGCCGAAGAGCGCCGACCACGAGGGCCCCGACCGCGAGCCGCGGCCGCTCTCCAAGCGCGAGAAGGAGGTCGTCCGGCTCGTGGCGCTCGGCTTCACCGGACCCGAGATCGCCGACGAGCTGCACATCTCGCACGACACGGTGCGCACCCACGTGCGCAACGCGATGGAGAAGACGGGCGCGCGCTCGCGCGCGCACCTGGTCGCGAAGGTCCTCGGGAACGGGATCGCGCTCGGCTGACGGGCGCTCGCGCTTCATCATCGCGAGCTCCGGGTGAGCGGCGGGCACGTCACCCGATATGGGTGATGAGGGAGCGGCGCCGCTCTGGTCGGATGTGACGTCGATGTCCTCGCCCGACCGCAACGGCGGGCCCGCCGCCGAGCAGTCCGTCGCGCCCGCAAACGGCACGCTCGTCCTGCTGGCCCTCATCCTCGTCGCCGCCGTCGCGAACCTCAACCTGGCGGTCGCGAACGTCGCGCTGCCCGACATCGCGCGCGCCTTCGACGCAGGGCAGACCGCGCTCAACCTCGTCGCCGTCGGCTACTCGCTGGGCCTCGCCGCGTCGGTGCTCTACCTCGGCGGCCTCGGCGACCGCTACGGCCGCAAGATGATGCTGCTGCTCGGCACCGGGCTCGCTATCCCGGCCTCCCTGCTGGCGGCGCTCGCGCCGTCGATCGAGGTGCTGTTCGCAGGACGCCTGCTCGGCGGCCTCGCGGCCGGGATGGCCTACCCGACGACGCTGGCGCTGATCACCGCGCTGTGGGCGGGACCCGCGCGCACGAAGTCGATCGCCCCCTGGTCGGGCCTGGGCGGCGCGATCGCCGCGCTCGGCCCGCTGCTCTCCGGCGCGCTGCTCGAGGAGTTCGACTGGGGCTCGGTCTTCCTCATCACGCTGCCCCTCGCGGTCATCGCGCTGTACCTCGCGTTCCGCCATGTCCCGGCGCACGTCAACGAGGCCACCGAGCCCGTCGACAACCTCGGCGGCGTCCTCTCGGTGTTGCTCGTCGCGGCGCTCGTGCTCGGCATCAACTTCGCCCCGGTGCCCGGCAAGGCCACCCTGGCCGCCGCGCTCGGCGCCGGCGCGATCGCGCTCGCGGCCGCGTTCGTCTGGCGCCAGCGGAGGGCGCGTAACCCCCTGTACGACCTCGACATCGCCGGGCGTCGGGTCTTCTGGGTGGCGGCTGTCGCGGGGATCATCGTCTTCGGGACGCTGATGGGCGCGATGTTCGTCGGGCAGCAGTTCCTCCAGAACGTGCTCGACTACTCGACGCTCGACGCCGGTCTCGCCATCCTCCCGGCGGCAGTGCTGATGGTGATCGTCGCGCCGCGCTCGGCGAAGCTCGTCGACCGCTTCGGAGCGCGCTTCACGCTGCTGGTCGGATACGTCTTCTGCCTGCTCGGCTTCCTGGCGATGCTGCTGCTGTGGAAGGAGGACATCGCGTACTGGAAGGTCGGGCTCGGCTACGCGCTGGTCGGGGCCGGCGTCGGCTTCGCCGGCACGCCCGCCTCGCACTCGCTCACCGGCTCGGTCCCGGTCCGGCGCGCGGGCATGGCCTCCGGGACCGCAGACCTCCAGCGCGACCTGGGCGGGGCGGTCATGCAGTCGATCCTCGGCGCGGTGCTCACCGCGGGCTACGCCGCCGCCGTCGGCACCGCGATCACGTCCTCGCCGGACGGCTCGAAGGTCACCGACCAGGTGCAGTCCGAGCTGACGAAGTCGTTCGCGAGCGCCGCGGACACCGCCCAGCACTACCCCAAGTACCAGGACCAGATCATCGCCGGGGCCAAGCAGTCGTTCCTCGATGGCGACCAGTGGGCGTACCTCGCCGGGATCGCCGCGATCCTGATCGGCGCCACGCTGGTCTTCTTCCTCTTCCCGCGCCGGGCGCGCGAGGAGGAGCTGCTCGCGCAGTACCGCGCGGAGGACGCCGCGCCCGTGGAGCCGGCCCGCGCGCCCTCGTGATCGGCCACGCGCTCGCGTTCGCGCCGCGGCCGGCGACGCAGGTCGCCTGGGACCGCGCGATCTCGATCGGATTCTCGATCGGCTCGCTGTGCTTCCTGATCGGGCCGATCCCGCCGTTCCTCCACCTCGTGGGGGCCGGGGCCGACGCGGCCGTGTTCTTCGCCGGCTCGGTCTTCTTCACGTTCGCCGCGCTGCTCGAGGTCCGCGAGGCCACGGTGCGCCGTGGGCGGCGGTGGGGGCACGACCCGTCCTGGTGGAGCGCGTCCGTGCAGTTCCTCGGCACGCTCCTGTTCAACCTGAGCACGTTCGACGCGCTGCAGGACAGCCTCGACGTGCACCAGGAGAACCGGCTGATCTGGACGCCCGACCTGCTCGGCTCGGTCCTCTTCCTGATCTCCGGCGTGCTCGCGTATCGCGTCGCCGCGGCCGCGGGACGGCGCGACCGGGACTGGCGGATGGCGGCGATCAACCTCGCGGGCTGCGTGCTCTTCATGATCTCGGCGATCGGCGCGTACATCGTGCCCGACACGGGCTCCGACCTCGACCTCGCCGCCGCGAACGCCGGCACGTCGCTCGGCGCGCTGTGCTTCCTGATCGGGGCCGTGATGGTCTACCCGCGCCGTTGAGGCGCCGACGACCCGGGCGTGCTCCCCAGCCGCCCGGGCCGAACGACCTGCGGGAGCCTCAGCTCCCGAGGATGCGGGCCTTCTCGGCCGCGAACTCCTCTTCGCTCAGCACGCCCTGCTCCTTGAGCGCCGCGAGCTCCTTCAGCTGGTCGAGGCGGTCTGGCTGCGGCGGCGGCGGCGCGTACTGCTGCTGCGGCGGCGCGTACTGCTGCTGCGGCTCGGTGCTGGCCATGTAGGCGGGCGAGCCCTGATCCTGCTCCGCCCAGCGATTGGCCTGCCGGCGGCTGACGCGGTTGGACACGGTGGTGGCGGTCCCGGCGATGACGGCGGTGCGTGCCACGCCGCGAAGCAATCCTGGCATTCGGTTCCTTTCTGGTTAGGCCGTGGTCTCGATGGCGTCGATCGCGGCGACCACGTCCTCCGCCGGGATCCGCTGATAGTCGACGACGATGCCGCCGTTGCGGCGCACTGCGGCGGCGAACGGGCCGGCCCAGCGGTTCTCGTAGACGATCAGCACTGCGGCGCTGCCGGGTTCCAGCGCCTCGGCGGCGGTCGCGGCGTCCTCGTCGCCGAGCAGGCCGGTCGACGCGCCCTCGAACACCTTGAGGTCGCCGAGGCCGGTCTCGTCGAGGTCCTCGGCCTTGAAGCCCGCGAACGTCCCGTTCTCGCCCTCCATCACGAACAGCACGTCGAGGACGCGCACGATCTTGCGGTCGACGAGGTCGAGCAGGAGGGGCATGGCCTCGCCCGTCATCGGCGAGCCCGCCGGGTAGGAGATGACGACGATGTCGACCGGGCCGAACTCGTCGGTGTGCGCTTCCATTCGGTGCCTTCCTGTGGTGGCCTGGGACTACGAAGGTACAGGGTGAAACGCGCCGAGTCTTGTGCGCGCGCGGGCGCGCGAGCTCATCCGTTTGAGATGAACCGCCGCACGGCAATCTCACCCGCTCCGGGTGATGCGCCCGCGCGGCCCGTGCGGTTCGGTGGGGCGGCAGGTTCAACACCGAGCGAGGAGAACCGAGATGAGCACCCTGGTCGCGATCGCCTACCCCGACGTGCAGACGGCCGAGCAGGTCCGCCAGGAGCTGATCGCGGCCACCAAGGAGCACCTGCTCAGCCTGGAGGACGCGGTCGTCGTCGAACACCAGGCCGACGGCAAGATCAAGCTCCACCAGGCCCTGCACCCGGCCGCCAGCGGCGCCGCCGGCGGCGCGCTGTGGGGCGGCCTGATCGGGCTGCTCTTCCTCGCCCCGTTCCTCGGCATGGCGTTCGGCGCGGCCGGCGGCGCGCTCGGCGGCAAGATGGCCGACGTCGGCGTCGACGACGACTTCGTCAAGAACCTCGGCGAGCGGATGCCGGCCGGCGGCGCGGCGCTGATCGCACTCGGGAAGACCGACGCGCGCGACAAGCTGCTCGACCGCGTCGGCCACTACGGCGGACACGTCATCCAGACCTCGCTGAGCGGGGCGGAGGAGGCGCAGCTGCGGACGGCGCTCGGCGAGGGCGCTCCTGCCTGAGCGCTTCGGCCGGGCGCGCAGCGCCATCGACCGCCGGCAGCGGCGGCACGAGCCGCTCGCGTTCGCGGTCGGCGTCGGGCGCAAGTTCCTCGACGACCGCGCGACGACGCATGCGGCGCTGATCGCGTACTACGCGTTCCTGGCGCTGTTCCCGCTGCTGCTCGCGCTCGTCTCGCTGCTCGGCATCGTCGCGGAGTCGCACCCGGACCTGCCCGCCGAGGTGCTCGACACCGCGCTCGGCCGCATCCCCGTGCTCGGGGACCAGCTCGAGGACGACGTCACGTCGCTCAGCGGGAGCGGCGCGGCGCTCGCCATCGGCCTCGTGGGCGCCCTGTGGGCCGGGCTGGGCGTGACCGTCGCGCTCGGCCGCGCGCTCGACGAGGTGCGCGACGTGCCGCGGCTCGAGCAGCCGGGCGCGCTGCGGCGCCGCGCGCGCGGGATGGCGGCGCTCGGCGTGGTGGCGATCGCGCTGCTCGCCGCCTCCGTGCTGCCGGGGCTCGCGCTCGGGGGCGGGATCGGACCCGTGACGCAGAAGGTGCTCTCGTTCGTCGTCGCGCTCGGGCTCAACGCGGCGGTGTTCTTCTGCGTCTTCGGGCTGCTCGGGCACCGGCCCGAGCACTGGCGCGCGCTGGCCCCCGGGGTCGCGGTGGCGACGTTCGGCTCGCTCGTGCTGCAGAGCGCGGGCGGGGTGTACCTGGACCGCGTCGTGCTGAACGCGAGCGAGATCTACGGGAGCTTCGCCCTGGTCATCGGCCTGCTGTCGTGGTTCTGGCTCGGCGCCCACCTGCTGCTGCTCGCCGCGGAGGTCAACATCGTGCTCGAGCGGCGGCTGTGGCCGCGGTCGCTCGACGGCGAGCTCGGCGACGCGGACCGCCGTGCGCTCGCCGAGGCCGTGCAGGCCGCACGGCTCGACGAGCGCCAGGAGGTCGTGGTCCGCTTCCCCTGAGGCCGCTAGAGCGCGGGCTCGATGCGGAAGCCGTGGTGCGACGAGAACTTCATGAACTCCGCCAGCCGCGGGAGCACGACCCACTTGCGCGGGAGCTTCCCGGACGGCCGGTCGAGGAAGATGCCGAAGAAGCGCTCCGCGGTCGCGCAGGTCAGGTTCCCGCCGAGCAGCGTGATCGTGTAGTCGCCCTCCGGGATGCGGAGCCTGCCGATCCGGTCGTCGTGCTCGACCGTGAAGGTGCCGGGGCAGAGGAGGTCGCCGTGCGAGCCGCCGCCCTGCGTGGAGTTGCCGTGGACGGGCGGGACGTTGTCGGCCTGCCGGACGACGGTGAACGCGCCCTTGCCCGTGAAGGTGCCGCGGCCGACGCCGAGGACGGTGTACCGCCAGGGCTTGTGGAGCTTCCCGTCGAAGTCCTGGAGGAACTCGGTGAACAGGTGCGAGGCGCGGGCGCAGGTCATGTCCTCGGTCGTGATCCGGTAGTGGCCGGCCGGCAGCGAGAGGTCGCCGATGCGGTCGTCGTGGAGCACCTGGAACGTCGCCGGGCACGTCGTGGCCTGGGCGGACGCGGCCTGCGCGGTTCCGAGCGCGGCCGCGACGGCCAGCGCGAGGACGAGCAGGGTGCAGCGGGTACGGCGCATGTGGGTACTTCCTCCCCGGGTCGCGGCGGCGATCCCTTCGCCGCCCGATCCGCCAACGCTCTCCGGCCGGCGCGCGCGAGTCAACCCGCTGTGGGAATCTCCCGGCGTGATCACCTGCCACCTGCGCTACGAGATCGACCCGGACCGGATCGAGGCCTTCGAGCGCTTCGCGCGGCGCTGGATGGAGCTCGTCGAGCGCCACGGCGGCACCCACCACGGCTACTTCCTCCCGTCCGAGGGCGCGAGCGACATCGCCTACGCGCTGTTCTCGTTCCCGAGCTTCGCCGACTACGAGCGCTACCGCGCGCGCTTCGGCGAGGACCCCGACTTCGTCGCGGCCGACCGGATCCGCGACGAGTCCGGCTGCGTGCGCCGCTACGAGCGGACCTTCCTCCGCCCGCTCCTGCCCTGAGCGGCGCGATTCAGGTCCGGCACCCATAGCGCCGGGCGGTGCATGTGCCGATCGATACAGCGAGAGCCATGATCCGCGCGGGCAACAACGTCGAGCACCTCCTGGAGCGGGCGGCCGAGGCCGCCGCCGACGGGCGTGCCGACGCGGCCCGCCGGTTCGTGCGCCGCGCCGTGTCGCTCGATCCCGAGCACGCGATGGCCCAGCTGCACTGGGCGATCGAGCTGCTCGACCAGCCGAAGCTCGCGCGCCATCACCTGCGGCGCGCGGCCGAGCTCGGGCACGGCGACCCCGTGCTCGAGTACCAGGTCGCGTGGGTGCTGGTCGACGTCGGCGACGCGGACGGCGCGCTCACCATCGCGCGCCGCGCGCAGCGGCACCTCGACGAGGCGGACGCGGACGACATCACCGGACTCGTCCTCGCGCTGCTCGCGTTGAAGGCGCGGCTGCGCGCGGCCCGCGAGCACTGACGCGCGGCCCGTCGCCGCGGCCGGGCGTCAGTCGAACTCCTCGCCGTGCGTCAGCAGTGCGTACAGCACCAGGACGTCGAGCATGAGGACGGAGAACGCCCAGAGCGGCCATTCGAAGATGCCGAACACCGCGGTCAGCGCGCTCAGCGACGCGACGGCGACGCCGAGGGGCTGGCCGACGATGTTGCGCATGAGCACGAGCACGCCGGTGAGCAGCTGGACCGCGCCGACGATGAGCCAGAACCACGCCCACGTGTCGACGCTGACGCCGAACAGCAGCTTCTCGACCTGCTCGATCCGCGGGTAGTCCGAGGTGAGCGTGCTGAGCGCGCTCAGCGCGTTGTAGGCGCCGGCCACGAGCGCGGCGATGCCGGCGAACGTGACCCAGCCCGACCTGGAGGAGTACGAGGCGGTCGTCATGTCCCGATCCTCCCGGCGGGCGGCGCGGCGCTCCAGGGTGCGCGCCCCTGCCCGGTGGGCAGGCGGGCACGACTCGGCTCAGCGCCCGTAGCGGGCGGTGAGCGTGCCGTTCGCGAGCACCCCGCTGCGCAGTGCCGCGGCGACGTCCGCGGGCGCCGCGCCGGCCGGCAGGTCGCTCGGCTCGCGCAGCGCGTAGACCGCCCAGCTGTAGCGGTGCGGCCCGTCGCCCTCCGGCGGGCACGGCGGCGTCCAGCCCGTGCCGCCGGCGCTGTTGCGCCCCGTGCGCCCGCCCGCGCTGACCTCGCCGCTGCCGCGGGCGGGCAGGCCGTAGCGCGTGACGTGGACGAACGTCCCGCCCGGCGCGTCGGCGTCGCTCATCACCAGCACCAGCTCGCGGCTTGCGACCGGCACCGTTCCCGCCCGGACCACCGGCTCCTCGCCGGCCCCGTCGCAGGTGTACTTCGGCTGCAGTCGCGCGCCCTCGATGAACGCCGGGCTGGACACGTGCAGCCGCGCGGGCGCCGCCGGCAGGTCGCCCGCCTCGAGCCGGTCGCCGTCGTCCCCGCCGCAGCCCGCCAGCAGCGCGGCCACGGCCGCGGCGGCGAGCGCGCGGCGCATCACTGCTCCGGCACGCGCCCGGCCGCGACCCGCGTCGGCCGGCCGAGGTTGCCGACCAGCAGCGACACGATCGTCACCAGGTAGATCTGGCCCATCAGCGCCTCGAAGATCGCCAGCGTCCGGCCGAGGTCGGTGTCGGCGACCATGTCCCCGTAGCCCACCGTGGTGAGCGTGGTGAAGCTGAAGTAGAGGCAGCGCGACACGGTCGCGGGCACGTTGTCCGCGAAGAACGGCGTGCTTGCGACGTGATCGATGCCGCCGTACAGGAACGCGAAGGCCATCCCGATCATCAGGTAGAGCGCGAGCACGCCGGCGATGGCGTGGACCTCGACCCGGCCCGACGCACGGAGGTCGCGCAGGATGCCGATGGCGACGGCCGGCGGCCCGAGCGCGAGCAGCGCCGCCACGCACAGCCGCGCGGCGCCGTCGCTGACGCCCGCGTCGAGCGCGTGGAGGAAGCCGACGACGATGGCCGTGACCGCGAGGACCTGCGCGATGCGCTGCGCGCCCGCGCCGAGCCGGGCCGAGCGGACGGCCAGGAGGAGGCAGGCGCCGGCGTTGATCGCGACCAGCACCTGCTGGACCGCGCCCGGGGGGAAGATCCCCTGGATCCCGACCAGGATGATGCAGCAGATCAGCAGCGCGCCGTAGCGCCGCCGCCGGATCCGGTCCGGCGCCCCGCTCGCGACGACCGTCCCGTCGGTCACTCGGCCACGCTGCGGTCCCCGCCGTACGCCGCGAGGCCGTAGATCACGAGCAAGGCGACGATGAAGACGGCGAGACCCCAGAACGGATAGGCGGAGATCGACAGCAGCGCGACGATCACGTTGACCGAGGCGATGCCGATGCCGAACCAGCGGCCGACCTGCCCGCCCCGCCAGATCGAGAACGCCGCGAACACCTCGGCGACGCCGACGAGCAGGGTGATCCAGCCCCACGTGTTCAGGCTCGTGAGGATGAACGTCGCGTTCGCGACGAAGAACTTCGAGTCGTCGATCGCGGCGAGCCCCCAGATGACGTTCAGGACGCCGAGGATGATGATCATGATCCCCGCGAAGAGCACCCACCCCTCACCCTCGTGGTGGCGGATCGCTCCGTGTGTCGAGGGCCCCCAGTTGGGCTGCGACGGGTCGGTCATCGTGAGGCTCCTTGGTCCGGGATCGACAGGCCGATCGTGCCGCCGCCGGGGCGCGCGCCGCAATGTGGCGCGCACCCGTCGCGGGCGGGTGCACGCTGGCGTGCCGGACGGGGTCAGAGGAACGTCGCGAGGGTGTGCCAGAGCGCGGACTCGAGCCGCGCGCGGCCGCCGGCGGGCGGCACGCCGGGCGCGGCGCGCGCGATGCCGGGCTCGATCAGCCGCTCCTCGAACGCCTCCGCGAGCTCCGCGCTGCGGGCGAGCAGCATGATCTCCGAGTCGCGGTGCAGCGACCACGCGTCGAGGTTGAGCGTCCCGAAGCTCACCGTGTCGTCGGCCACCACGACCTTCGCGTGGACGACCGTCCCCGGGATCTCGTGCAGCTCCGCGCCCGCGGCGAGCAGCTCGCCGTAGCGGTGCTTGAGGGCGGCGCCGGCCTGGCTGCTGTTCGACGTCGCCGAGACGATCACCCGCACCCGCGCGCCGCGCCGCGCCGCGGCCACGATCCGGTCGACCATCCCGCGATCGGTGAGGTACGGGTTCACGACGTCGAGCCGCGTCCGCGCGCCCTCGATCTGCTCCCGCACCGCCTGCGTCGCCGCCGCGAAGCCGCCCGGCACGACCTGGGCGAGCGCGACCGGCACGGCGCCCGGGTCGGCGGGCTCCGGGAAGCACGGCCCGAGGTCGGCGGGGAGCCGCCCCCCGTCCGCGTGGAAGGAGGTGAGGAACGCGGCCTGCGCCTGCCGCACCACGTCGCCCGTGACCCGCGTCATGACGTCGTGGAAGCGGCCGTCGCGGAAGTGGTCCTCGATGCCGGCGCCGCCCGTCCACGCGACCTCGCCGTCGATCACGTAGAGCTTGCGGTGGTCGGCGGTGCCGAGCTCGCTCTGGCGCGGGTCCACCCGCTGGGCGTGCGGGAAGTGCCCGAGCCGCGCCGGCGGCAGCACGTCGTTGACCACGATCCGTACGCCGGCCGCGGCCATCCCGCTGAACATCGCGCGCGCCTCCTTGTACGGCTTCGAGCCGAAGCCGTCGATCAGCACGCGGATCGCGACGCCCTCCGCCGCCTTGCGCTCGAGCAGCGCCGCGAGCGCCGTCCCCACCTCGCCCTCGCGCCAGCCGAACATGAGGATGTGGACGGAAGAGCGGGCGGCGGCGACGTCGTCGAAGATCCGCGGGAAGAACGCCTCGCCCTCGACCCACGGCTCGGCCGTCGCGAGGGTCGACCACGCGAACGGGAGCGCGGCGTCGCGCCGGCGCGCGCCCGCATCGGCCACGAACGCCTCCGTCGCCGCCCGCGCGCCCGCGGCGGTCACGGCGTCGGCCGGCGGCGGCCAGCACGGCCGCTCGGCGGTGGAGAGCACGCGCCGCAGCGCGGCGCCTGCCGCCACCGCGGCGGCGAGCACGGCTGCGCCGCCCGCCGCGCGGAGCGCCCGCCGCTCACTCCTCGCCATGCCGGCGGCTCCGCTTCGCGGCCCGGGACTCGGCCCGCTGCGCCTTCTGCTCGGCGACCTTCACCTTGGCGTCCTCGTAGGACTGCTCGACCAGCACCTTGCCGCCCGACCAGCCGAACGCCCACACCACGATCACGACCGCGAACGCGATGTTCCACGCCGTGATCGCCAGCTGCTGGCCGAGCGAGTAGGCCGTCGCGGTCGCCGCGTCCGTCACGCCGTTGAGCGCGGCGACGTTCGTCGCCTGGTTGACGCCCACGCCGCCCGGGGTGACCGAGACGGTGTTCGCGATCGAGTTGCCGCCCACCACCGACATGACCGTGTGGAACGTGACGGCGATCCCGTAGCCGGCCAGGAAGATCGCGATCACGGCGAGCTTCGCGAGCCAGGCGCCGAGCGAGGGGAGTGCCACGCGGACGAGGTACTCGCGTGGGCGGGCGAGGATCGCGCCGCCCTGCTTGGCCTGCTCGATGAGTGCCTTGAGCTTGCGGCGGAACACGCGCGCGAGCAGCACGAGCAGGAAGCCGGCGGCGACGAGCACGAGGATCGTCAGCACGGGCTCGTCGTGCGGCAGCTTGAACTGGCGCTCGAACGTGCCGGGGACGGACGCGAAGAGGTAGACGTAGACGAGCGTCCCGACGATCGTGAAGAAGATCTTCTGCACGAGCATGCCGCCGAGGACGCCGGCGAAGTTCGCGCCCGGGATGATCGCGACGTACATGAGCAGCATCGCGAACGTGCCGATGTTCGCCGGCAGGAAGCCGTTGAGCGCGACGCCCGCCGCGTAGGCGGCCAGGACCTGCCGGTAGGGGACCGGGGCGCTCGGATAGGCGGCGCGCAGGATGAAGAACCAGCCGAGCGCGGTGAGCGTCGTCTGCGCCGTCTGGAACACCCAGCCCGCGGCGAGGTAGCCCAGCCCGATCCCCGTGAGGGCGTCCCAGAGGTCGGAGAACCAGCCCGTGACGTCGACGCCGAGCAGCTGGAGGACCGCCACGACCACGGCGATCCCGGCGAGCCACGCGAACACCTTCGCGAGCCGCCCGGCGCGCGAGCGGCCGAGCGGCGGCGCGGGCGGCTGCTCGGTCAGGACGCCGGCGTCCCCGGGCACGATCCCGACAACGACTCGATCTCGCCGCGCGCCCGGTCCACGCCCTCCGGGACGGACGAGGCCCCGAGCGCGCCGGCGATCGCGGACACGTCGCCGCGCGCGCACGCGCCCGCCTCCTGCACCTTCGCGGTGCCCTCGATCTGGTCGAGGTGGTCGCCGAGGCCGCTCATCGCGCCCAGTGTCCCGTGCACGCCCCCGCCCGGGCAATGGGGCGTGCGGGCGCCCCCCGGTCGTATAGGCACCAATCGCGCAATGTGCGAACTTCCTGGACTCTCGTCACCGAATTGTGAACACTCGGCGGGGGGAGTTCCCCGGTCCATGGAGAACCGCGAGATGACGATGCCCGGAGCGACGGCGACAAGGTTGGCGGACGGAGAGCATCCGCTCCTCGCGCTGCTCGAGGGGACCGACAGCGTGAAGCTGAAGCTGTCCGCGCCCGAGACCGACCGCTTCTCCGCCGCCCAGGCGCTCGGCATGGACCCGCTCGACGCGCACGTCCGCCTCGTCCATTTCTTCGACACGCCCGAGCTGGCGCTGCTCGGCAGCGGCCTCGTGCTCCGCGCCCGGCGGCTCCACGGCCACCGCGAGGACGCGCGCCTCACGCTGCGCCACGTCACGCCGCGCGCGCTGCCGCGTGCGCTGCGGCACTCGTCCGCGCTCTCGGTCGAGGTCGCCGCGCTGCCCGGCGGCGCCGCATGCACGACGGGCCTCAAGAGCCGGCCGCGGACGGGCGACGTCGCGCGCGCCGCGGCGGGCGAGCTGCCCGTGCACGCGCTGTTCGGCAAGGAGCTGCGGGACGCCTACCGCGCGCGGCTGCCCGACGGGCCTGCGCTCGACGACCTCGTCGCGTTCGGTCCGGTCGTCGTGCTCAAGCTGAAGTACACGCCGGAGGTGCTCGGCCGCCGCCTGGTCGGCGAGCTCTGGCACCTCCCCGGCGGGGAGCAGGTCCTCGAGCTGTCCACGCGCTGCCACCCCGAGGACGCGCTCGCCGCGCTCGCGGAGACACGGGCCTTCCTCGCCCGCTACGGCGTCGAGGCGACCGGCGGTCCCGAGCCCACCCGGCGCGCGCTCGAGCTGCTCGCCGATCCCACAAGCCGCCAGCGGCCGGCGGCGCGCCGCGATCCCCCGCGACCCTCCGTCGCCGGCCGCGCGGACGGGAACCGAAGGAGCACCGCATGAGCAACCTGATCGCCGTCGCCTACCCCGACGTCGCCACCGCCGACCAGGTCCGCGGCGTCCTGGTGCAGGCGACCAGGGAGCACCTCATGGCGCTCGAGGACGCCGTCGTCGTCGAGCATCGCGACGACGGCAAGATCAAGCTGCACCAGTCGACCAGCACGACCGGCGCGGGCGCCGCCGGCGGCGCGCTGTGGGGCGGCCTGATCGGCCTCATCTTCCTCGCCCCGCTGTTCGGCATGGCGATCGGCGCCGCCTCCGGTGCGGCGGCCGGCGCGCTCACCGACGTGGGCGCGGACGACAACTTCATGAAGGAGCTCGGCGAGCGCCTCCAGCCCGGCTCCGCGGCGCTCATCGTGCTCGGCCAGAGCGAGGCCCGCGACAAGGTGCTCGAGCGCGTCGCCCCGTACGGCGGCGACGTGATCCAGACGTCGCTGAGCCAGGACGCCGAGGACCACCTCCGCGCGGCGCTCGCCGGCGCGGGCCCCGCGGCCTAGCGGGGCGCCGCCCAGTCCGAGCCGACGTCGCCGCCGCCCTCGCGCGTGACGCGGCGCCCGAAGCGGATCAGCGCCGGGTGCGACGCGATCTTGCCGGCGACGAGCGCCTCGCCCAGGCCGAACCCGGTCGCGCGGCCGACCAGCCCGGGCGGTGCGAAGCCGAGCGTGTCGCCGACGATCGCGGCGTCCCCCGGCGAGTTCATCCGCATCAGGATCAGGTTGTCGCACTGCGAGAGCACGTTCTCGTGGACCTTCGCGGGTCGCTGCGTCGCGACGAGCAGGTGCAGGCCGAACTTGCGGCCCTCGCCGGCGATCTGGACGGCCGTCTCCGTGGCGAGCGCGGTGAGCGGGTCCGCGGGCGCGGCGGGGCAGACGTTGTGCGCCTCGTCGATCACCAGCAGCACGGGCGAGCGGCCCTTGCGCAGCCTCCACAGGCGGTCGAGCACGGCGCTCGCCACCAGCGCCTGCTCCTGCTGGGTCTCGAGCGAGCCGACGTCGACGACGAGGCAGCGGACGGACTCGTCCGCCAGCGCGTCGAGCACCGTGCGACCCGGGCCGCGCGCCCAGACGCCGAGCGAGGCGGTGCCGAGGTTGGCGATGCGCAGGGCGAGCGCCCGGGCCTCGGGCCGGTCCGTCCCCTGGAGCTCCTCGACGCTCTCCGGCCGCGCCGTGGCGATCAGCCCGTGCAGCTCGGCGTACTCCTCGCGATCGGCGACCGGGTCGAGCTGGAGCAGCGCGCCCTGGTGGCTCGCAGCGAGGTCTGCGAGCCGCAGCTTCAGGCGGTCGTCGCCCTCGCCGTTCGCCTCCAGGAGCGCGAACGAGCCCGCGAGCTCGCGCCAGCGTGCGGCGAGCTCCGGGTCGGCGTCGTCGCGCAGCTCGCGGAAGCGGGCGAAGTCCGAGTTCGGATCGAGGATCACGATCCGCAGGCCGGTGCGCAGCAGCAACTGCTCGAGCACGAGCCCGAGCGAGTAGCTCTTCCCCGAGCCCGACTGCCCGCAGAGGAACGTGTGGCGGTCGAACCCGCCCGCGTCGAGCTCGGCCGCGACCCCGTCGGCGAGCCGGAGCGTGCCGACGGGGAGCCGCGCGCTGCCGCGCGCCGTGCGCTCGGCCCACGCCCGCACCTCATCCGGGGTGGCCGGCCGCGCGCGGCGGTCGTGGAACGGGCCCGGGTCGCCGTCGAGCACCACCCCGGAGCCGACGGCGAGGCGGATCACGACGCGCGCGCTGAGCGACGCGTCGTCGCCGGCGAGGCCGACCGTCCCCGCCTCCATCGTCGAGGCCGTGAGCGCGCGCACCTGCCCGAGCGCCGGCGGCCCGCCGCCCTCGAGCACGACGTAGCCGCCGAGCTCGAGCTGCAGCCCCTCGAGCCCGGCCTGGAGCGTGAAGGTGCGCCCGTCGACCGACCCGGCGAGCGGCAGGATCGAGCGCTCGAGCTCGGCGCGCAGCGTCCGGTAGCGCTCGATGTGGGTCCCCGTGCTGGTCATGGGCGCGAGGTTCGCCCATGCGCACGCGGATCGCAACGGTGCCCGCGTGCGAGCGCCGGGGGGTGCGTACACTCCGCCCCGACACCGGTCCGCGCGATTGCGGGACCGACGCGCCTGAAGGAGGATCGCCGCATGGGCACGCTTCTCTGGATCATCATCGCCGTCGCCGTGGCGATCGCGTGGCTGCTGGGCGTCATCGACATCTTCCGGCGCCGCCTGGACGCGAAGCACACGGTCGCATGGCTGCTGCTCGTGCTGATCCTGCCGATCGTCGGGACGATCCTCTACTGGGTCCTGCGCCCGCCGGACGAGGGGGACCTCGCGCGCGCCGAGGCCGCGCAGCGGGAGATCCGGCACGAGCGGCACGACCAGCCGTTCGACAGCACCGGCTTCGGCCGCTGAGCCCGCGGTGACCGCCGCGAGCCGCGAGGCCGCGGCGGCGCCGGGATCCCCCGCGCCCCTGGCCTGGCAGCCGCTCGCCGTCCGGGCGGCGGGGCCGTTCGTGATGGTGCTCGCCCGCAGCGTCAAGA
>JBEVIG010000138.1:0-13110 GCA_040510855.1 Solirubrobacteraceae bacterium | reverse complement strand
CCGCGGCGCCTCGCACTGGTGGACGTGCCGCGCCGGCCGCGCGCGGCGCGAGCTCGGCTGGACGACGCGTGCGCACGAGGACACGGTGGAGGAGACCGTGCGGTGGTGGGAGGAGCGGCTCGGCGACCGCTACCGCCTCGCCCCGCGCTCCCAGCCGATCGGCTGGAAGCTGCTCGCCGGGGCGCTCGGCGCCGCGGGCCGCCTGAAGCCCTGACCGGTCGAGCTGCGATCCTGCCGCGCGATGGCTCCCGCGTTGTCGGTCACGGGCCTGCACAAGGCCTACGGGCCGGTGCAGGCGCTGCGCGGCGTCGACCTCGAGGTCGGCCCCGGCGAGCTCTTCGGGCTGCTCGGGCCCAACGGCGCCGGCAAGTCGACACTGGTGAAGATCACCTGCGGGCTCGTGCGCGCGAGCGCCGGCGACGTCCGCGTCTGCGGCGCGCCCGCGGGCTCGCCGGCGGCGCACCGCTCGCTCGGCTACCTCGCGGAGCTCGTCCGCTTCCCCGACTGGTGCACGGCCGCCGAGCTGCTCGAGATCCACCAGGAGCTGGTCGGCTCGCCCGGTGGCGTGGAGGAGCGGGACGAGCTGCTGGCGCTGGTCGAGCTCGACCACGTCCCGGACCGCCGGGTGGGCGCGATGTCGAAGGGCATGCAGCAGCGGCTCGGGATCGCCCAGGCGCTCATCGGGGAGCCGCGGCTGCTGCTGCTCGACGAGCCGACGAGCGCGCTCGACCCGGCCGGCCGGCGCACGGTCCGCGCGCTGCTGGAGCGGCTGCGCGAGCGGGGCGTCGGCGTGCTCCTCAACTCGCACCTGCTCTCCGAGGTCGAGCTGGTGTGCGACCGCGTGGCGATCATCGACGGCGGCGCCGTCGTGGCCGCGGGCACGCCGGCCGAGCTGAGCCACGCCGGCGGCGTCGAGGTCGAGACGGGCTCGGGCGTGAAGGTGTTCGCGGAGGCCGTGCGCGAGGACGCGCCCCGGATCGTGCGCGAGCTCGTCGCGGCCGGGGAGGACGTCTTCGCCGTGCGCGTGCGCACCTCGACGCTCGAGGACGCCTACCTGGCCGCGGTCGGGCGGGCGACCGAGGAGGTCGCGTGACCCCGCCGACGGAGTGGCCGGCGGCGCTGCTGATCGCGCGCTTCGCCCTGCGCGAGTCGTTGCGGCGGCGCGTCTTCCTCGTCATCGCCCTGCTCACGCTCGCCTTCCTCGTGCTCTACGGGCTCGCGGCCTGGCAGGCGTTCGAGGCGACGGGCGAGTTCGGGACGGCGACCTCGACCGCGGGCGTCGACACGCGCGTGGTCGTCGGCGCGACGCTCGCGGGCCTGGCGATGTTCGCGATCCTCTTCCTGGGCACGATCCTCGCCGTCTTCCTCACGCTCGGCGCCGTGCGGGGCGACGCCGACCGCGGCCTGCTCCAGCCGCTGCTCGTGCGCCCGCTGCGGCGGCGCACGCTGCTGCTCGGCCGCTGGCTCGGCGCCGTCGCGGTCTGCGTGCCCTACGTGATCGCGATCGCGCTCGCGACGTTCCTGCTCACCGACGCGCTCGGCGGCTGGTGGCCCGATCGCGTGATCGCGCCGCTCGCCGCGCTGGGGCTGGGCGTGGCCATCCTCGCGGCGATCTCGCTCGCGGGCTCGGTCGTGCTCGCCTCGACCGCGAACGGGATCGGCGTCTTCATGCTCTTCGGCGCGGGGCTCACCGCCGGCCTGCTCGGCCAGATCGCGGAGGCGATCGGGTCCGACACGCTCGGCGACGTCGCGACGATCACGACGTGGGCGCTCCCGTTCGAGGCGCTCTACCAGGCCGGGCTGGCAGAGCTCACCGCCGACACGGTCGGGATCACCAAGCTCGCCCTCTCCCTGGGGCCGTTCGGCGGCGCGCAGGACGCCGGCCCGGGCCTATGGCTCTTCTCGCTCGCGTACCTGGGCGCGGTCGGCGCGCTGGCCGTCCGCGCCTTCAACGCCCGCGACCTCTAGTTCAGGCGGTTCAGAACGTCAACGGCGGCGGGGTCGGGAGGGGGACGAAGCCCGATTCCGACTTATGCGCACCATGTCGGAAGAAAGCGGAATCGGGCCGCCGCGGGCGGCCGACTCTCCCACCCAGCGGGGTTGACGTTCGCGGGCCGGCTAGTTCAGGCGGTTCTCGATGGTGAGCGGCGCGCTCGCGTCCGCCTCGGGCGCGGTACCCGGCTCGCCGGCCTCGGCGCCCAGGACCTGGGCGAGCTCGCCGGACTCGTACATCTCCGCGACGATGTCGGCGCCGCCGATCAGCTCGCCCTTCACGAAGAGCTGCGGGATCGTGGGCCAGTTCGACAGCGCGGAGAGCTGCTGGCGGATGCGCGGGTCGGGGAGGATGTCGACCGCCGCGAACGGCGTGCCGACGGCCTCGAGCGCCGCGACGGTGCGCGCTGAGAAGCCGCAGCGCGGCGCCTCGGGCGTGCCCTTCATGAAGAGGATGACCTCGTTGCCGGAGATCGCCTTCTGGATCTCCTCGCTGATCTGCTGCTCGACGGTGCTCATGGTGTCAATCTGCTCGCGTGACGAGGGACAAGGCGTGGATGGGGCCGCCGATGTCGGCCCCGAAGACCGCGTAGACGCGGCGGTGCTGCTCGATCCGGCTGAGCTCCGAGAACTCGGGCGCGGTGACCGTGGCCCGGAAGTGGTCCCCGGTGCCGTTCAGGTCGATCACATCGGCGACGGCGCCCGGGATGGACGCCTCGATGCGCTGCTTCAGCTCATCGGTCGTAGGCACTTCGGAACAGCCTAGCGAGTCGCTATCCTTCGTAAAGCATTGGACCCCACAGGAGCACTGGCATAGTGATCACCTTCACCGACAAGGGCGCCGAGAAGGTCAAGGAGTTCCTGGCCTCCCAGGGCGCTGACGTGAGCACTTCGGGCCTGCGCGTCGGCGTGCGCGGCGGCGGCTGCTCGGGCTTCCAGTACGCCCTGGCCTTCGACACGGAGCGCGACGGCGACGAGATCTTCGAGGACCACGGCCTCCGCCTCCTCGTCGACGGCCCGTCGCTGCCGTACGTCAAGGGCGCCATCGTCGACTACGTCGACGGCATGCAGGGCGCCGGCTTCAAGGTCGAGAACCCGAACGTCATCGCGGCCTGCGGCTGCGGCTCCTCGTTCCGCGTCGCGGACGAGGAAGAGGTCAGCGCCGTCTGATCCTCCCGGGCGGTCGCCCGCGACACGCGGGTGTACCGTGCGGTCGTGGAGATCGTCCCGGTCAACGGGGTCGAGATCGCGTACGAGTCCGCCGGCGCCGGGCCACCGCTCGTACTGGTCCACGGCGCCGCCGCGGACTCGCGCATGTGGGGCCCGCAGCTGACGGGCCTGGCCGGCGACTTCCGCGTCATCGCCTGGGACGAGCCCGGAGCGGGGCGCTCGTCCGGCGTGCCCGCGGGCTTCACGCTGGCCGGCTACGCCGACTGCCTGGCCGGGCTCATCGCCGCCGTGGCGGCCGGGCCGGCGCACGTGGCCGGCCTGTCGTGGGGCGGCACGCTCGCGCTGGAGCTCTCCCACCGCCATCCCGAGCTGGTCGCGACGCTGATCCTCGCCGGCGCGTACGCGGGCTGGAAGGGCTCGCTCCCGGCGGACGAGGTGCGGGCGCGCGTCGCCGGCGTGCGGGCGATGCTCGCGGCACCGGACGACGCCTTCGACCCCACGCTCCCCGGGCTGTTCGCCGGCGATCCGCCGCCCGACGTCGTGCCGCTCATGGCGGCGATGGCCGCGGACGTCCGGCGCGAGAGCGTGCGCACGGCGCTGGGCCTGATGGCCGAGACGGACCTCAACGACCGGCTGCCGCGCGTCGCCGCGCCGACCCTGCTGCTCTGGGGGGAGCTGGACGCCCGCTCGCCGCTCGCCGTCGCCCGCCGGTTCGCTGCCGAGATCCCCGATGCTCGGCTCGTCGTGCTCCCGGGCGCGGGCCACATGACGAACCTGGAGCAGCCGCAGGCGTTCAACGCCGCCGTGCGCGACTTCTGCCGCGCGCATCCGCGCTGACGCGGGCCTACGCGCCGGCGCGGGCCAGCAGCCAGAGCGCCAGCGACGTGAAGCCGACCATCACGGCGAGCATCCAGTACTGCGAGCGGACCGCGAGCCGCGGGTCCTTGTAGAGCGCGAGCGCGCGGTCGTGCGCGAGGATGAGCGCGGCCACGTGGCCGGCGACGACGAACGCGACCTGCAGGTACCAGGCGGCGTTCTGACTCAGGTACGTGTAGTCGATCGCCCGCGACGCGGTGCCGAACAGGTCCCAGCCCTGGCCGAACGGGTCCGAGGCGAGGTAGATGAACGCCTGGCCCTCGAAGAGCAGGAACGTCAGGTAGTGCGCGGCGACGTAGACGAGCGCGATCGGGACCAGCGTGTGGATGAACTCCCGCCGCAGGCGCGGGGCGTCGATGTCGCCGCCGACGGAGCGCGCGCCGTCGATCCCCAGTCGGTAGAAGAGGCCGATGAGGGCGACGGCGAGCAGGAGCCCGAACGTGTCCGCCACCTTCGGCGCGTCCGCAGCGCCGACGACCCCGTCGATCGCCCGCGCGATGTCGACGGACAGGTCCGTCCAGAGCGAGCCCTGGCTGAGGCCGTCGAACGTGACCGTCCCGATCATCACCGTGACGAAGAAGACGGTGCCGGTGACCGGCACGAGCCGCGGCAGTCCGCCGAGCGGCGGGCGCAGCCCGATCACGCCGTCGCGCCGCTCCCACGGCGAGATCCGCGAGAAGAGGTTGAAGTAGACGGCGAAGCCCTCGCCGCGCTCCGACCACGTCTCCGTGCCGAACGCGAACTGCATCGCGAGCGTGTAGGCCGTGTAGCCGAGCGCGATCGAGACGAGCAGCGCCGGGTCCTCGCCCCAGCCCGAGACGAGCTCGATCCAGGTGAAGGCGAGCAGCGCGATCGCCGCCGGGTAGCGGCCCCAGCGCTCCGGGTAGGGCCGCCGGCCGGGGAACTGGAACGCCCGCCACGGGCTGAAGACCCGGAACAGGTCGCCGAGCAGCACGCTGGCGAACGCGAGCCCGACCCAGAAGATGATGAGGATGAACGTCGGCGCCAGGTTGGAGAGCGCGAAGTCCTCGCCCATGTAGCCGGCCAGCACGACGACCACGAACAGTCCGACGCCGATCGCGCGGCAGACCCACGTGACCGCCGCGCTGCCGAGGAACCGGCCGAAGCCGCCTAGCGAGCGCCAGCCCGGCTGCTGGAGCCGCGGCGTCGGCCACAGCACCGCCAGCGCGGCGAACGAGACGACCAGCACGATCGCCGCCGCCCAGCCGAACAGCCACTCCGGGATCGGCAGGTTGGTCCGCTGCACCAGCCCGTGCGCCTGCGCCGACGCGGGAGCGCCGAAGAGCGCCGCCGCGAGGACGGCGAGGGCCAGCCGGGCGCGGGTGCTCACAGAGCGGTCTGGAGGGCCTGGTCGAACGCGTCGAGGCCGAACGAGCCCTCGAGCCGCGACGTGATCTTGCCGTCCTTGTCCACGACGAAGAGCCACGGCTCCGACGGGAGCCCGAACTGCTGCAGCGGCTGGCGGAGGCCCTTGTTCGGATCGTTGTCCGTGTAGACCTCCTGATGGATGAAGTCGATCTTGTCGCCGTACTTCGACTTCAGCTGCAGCGCGATGTCGGTCACCGGCCCGCACACGCGCGACTGGCACAGCTGCGGCGTCGCGAAGAGCAGCGCGACCGGCTTCTTGCCGACGACGTCGGCGAACGAGTCCTCGTGCATGTCGCTCGTCGGCCGGCGCGTGTCGATCGACTCGACGTCGCCGCCGGCGGAGGCGACGGTGTCCGTCTGCACGAGCGGCGCGTCATCGCCGACCGCGGGGACCTTGTCGTCGCCCGGGGCGATCGTCTGGATCTGGCCCGGCGCGGCGACCGGCTTGCCGTCCACGAGCGTCACCGCCATCACGGCGTACGAGCCGGGCTTGTTGGGCAGATCGACGTCCGCGGCGTAGACGGCGGCGAACGGGTCGGCCTCCGTCGCGGCCTGCTCGGAGCGGTACGGCGGGTCCGTGACGAGCACGTCGGCGGGCGCCACGAACGGGCCCTTGGCGGGCGAGTCGGGCGACTTGGCGTAGTAGAGCGCCGTCTTGCCGTAGACGAAGCCCGCCTTGTCGTCGATCACGCCGAAGGCGACGCGGTTGTCCTCGCCGGCGCGGAACACGGAGCCGGCCATGCCCATCTCGGGGCCGCCGCCGATCGAGTCGGCGAGCTCTTGGAGGGTCTTGCCCTCCGTGGCGGGGAAGTCGGACTCCTGCGGGTCCTGGGCATCGCGCACCTGCTCCTGCAGACCGCTCGGGACCTGGGCGACGGGGTCCTCCTGCGTCCCGCCGCCTCCGTCGCCGTCGTCGCCGCCGCAGCCGGCGAGGACGAGGGCAAGGGCGCAGGCGGCCGCGGCGAGCAGGCGGAGCACGGCGGGCATCCTAGGCGTGGACCGTCTCGGCCAGCGGCGTGCCGTCCAGCGCGCTCAGGGCGCGCTCGACCGAGGCGGCCACGCAGGTGAAGGTCGGGGTGTCGCGCTTCGTGAACCGCGAGGCCTCTGTCGTGCGCAGGCGCTGCACGAGGTCGAGGAAGCGCGCGGGGTCGTCGCCCTCGAAGGCCACGACGAACTCCTGGTCGTCGAGCCCGAACGAGTAGGACGTGTTCAGGTCGATGTCCGGGTACTCCTTCCCGACCTTGATGTGCTCCTGCATGATCTTCCAGCGCTCGTCCGCCGGCAGGGCGTACCACTCGCGCGTCTTCACGAACGGATAGACGAAGAGGTACTTCGAGTGGGCGGGACGAACTTCGAGCCGTGACTCGTCCGAGTACTCGGACGGCTTGGTCATGGCGAGGAAGGAATACGGTTGCGTGCACCACTTCATCAGCCCGCTCTGCGCGAGCACCACGTGGAACTCGTGGATCCGCTCCAGGTTCGTGGCCTGCGAGAGCAGCATCAGGTCGGTGTCCCCGCGGGTGCCGACGGTCGAGAAGGAGCGCAGCAGGCGCTCGGAGGCGAAGTCCTCGCACGCGGCCACGAATTCGCGCTTGTGGGCGGCGCGCTCCGCGTCGGGCAGCCGTCGCCACGCCGGATCGACCTTCAGGAACGTGTATTTCACGACATGACGCTCGGGCACGGCCAAGAGGATAGGCGGGAAGATGAAGGCGACCTGAGGGTCGTTAAGAAGCCTGAAGGTCGGGTTGCCCGAACCGGAACCGTGGTCCCGCTTCTTTAGGATGGCGTGAACATGCGGGTCGCGATCGTCTCCCCTTACTCGTGGACCTACCCGGGTGGTGTGAACCGGCACATCGAGGCTCTCGCGGCGCAGCTCACCGCCGGGGGCCACGAAGTGCGCGTGTTCGCGCCCTGGGACGAGGACACGCGCGCAACGGTGCTGCGCCATCGCGGCGCGCACCCGCATCCCATCGAGAAGCCGGAGTGGCTGGTCCCGCTCGGGCCCACGATCGGCTGGGCGTCCAACGGGGCCGTCTCGAACTGCTCCCCGTCCTTCACGGTCGGCGCGCGGCTGCGGCGCGAACTGGACGCGGGCGGCTTCGACGTCGTGCACCTGCACGAGCCGGTCGCGCCGATGGTCGGCTGGCAGGCGCTGAAGTCCACCGACGCGCCGCTCGTCGGCACGTTCCACTGCTACTCGGAGAGCGTGCCGCCGCACAAGGTCGCTGCGCTGCTGGGCGCGCGGCGCCGGCTCAACCACCTCACGCGCCGGATCGCGGTCTCCGAGGCCGCCGCCTGGACCGGCCGGCGCTTCTACGGCGGCGAGTACACGATCGTCCCCAACGGCGTCGACCTGCCCGAGGGCGGCGTGCCGCTCCCGCGCCTGCGCGTGCCGGGCCAGCCGCTCGAGATCGTCTTCGTCGGCCAGGCCGTCGAGCGCAAGGGCCTGCCGATCCTGCTGCGCGCGTTCGAGGCGCTGCGCGAGCACGAGGACGTGCGGCTCACGATCGTGGGCGCCAACGAGCCCGAGGTCGCGCCCCTGCTGGTCGAGCGCGACGACATCACCGTCCTCGGCCGCGTCTCCGACGAGCGCAAGCGCACCACGCTGGAGTCCGCGCACGTCCTGGCCGCGCCGTCGCTGGGCGGCGAGTCGTTCGGCATGGTCCTGACCGAGGCGTTCGCGGCCGGCACGCCGGTCGTGGCGTCAGACATCGCCGGCTACCGCGACGTCGTCCGCGACGGCGTCGACGGCGTCCTCTTCCCGCGCGGCGATGCGCAGCAGCTCGCCGAGCTCCTGCGCGGGCTCGCGCACGATCCCGCGCGCACCGCCCAGCTGGGCGCCGGCGCCGCGGCCAGCGCGGAGCGCTACGCCTGGCCCAAGGTCGCCGCGCAGGTCACCCAGGTCTACGAGGAGGCGCGGGCGGTGCCCGAGCCCGAGGGCGCGATGGCGCGCCTCGCCGTCAGCACCGGCCTGCGCTCGGCGGGGCTCGAGCCGCACACGCGGGCGCGCCGGCTGAAGTCGCTCGAGCCGCCGCTGCCGCGCGGGCACCGCTACGGCGCGGCGCTGCGCCGGGGCGTCCTCGGCGCCGCGGCGATCGCGACGATCGTGGGCTCCTACCTCGCGCTGCAGCGCATCGGCGTCGACCGGATCGGCCGCTCGCTGCTCGACTCGAGCCCGGTCTGGGTGCTCGTCGGGCTCGCGCTGATGTGCTCCTCGATGGCCTTCCGCGCCGTCTCCTGGCACGCGATCCTCAAGGCCGCGCTGCCGAGGATGCGCCCGCGCTTCGTGGATGCCTGGCAGGGCACGACGATCGGCGTCCTCATGTCCGCCACGCTGCCCGCCCGCCTCGGCGAGCCATCGCGCGCGCTGATCGTGTCGCGGCGGCTCGGGAGACCGCGCGAGGCGCTGCCGGTCGTGCTCGGCACGCTCGTGTCGCAGACGCTGCTCAACGTCGCGGCGCTCCTGATCCTCGGCATCGTGATGTTCACCACCGTCGGGCTGTTCCCGGGCAAGCAGCAGGCGCTGATCTGGTACGCGGCCGCGCCGGTCGTGCTCGTCGCCCTGGTCCTGCTCGCGCCGGTGATCCTGCGCTCGGGGCTGCCGAAGCGCTCGGCGCGGGTGCACAAGCTGGTCAAGCAGGCGCGCGCCGCCGCCGCGCGGGTGCGCCACGGCCTGATCGTCTTCCGCCGCCCGCGTCTTGGGACGGCCGCCGTCACGATGCAGTTCGGCGCCTGGGCCGTCCAGTGCGCGAGCTGCTACGTGCTGCTCGTCGCCCTCGGGCTCGACGCCCAGGGCGCCGACTTCGGCGCCGCCGCCGCCGTGCTCTTCGCCGTCAACGTCACCGCCGTGCTGCCGGTCACGCCGTCCAACCTCGGCGTGTTCCAGGCCGCGTGCGTGATGGTCCTCCACGGCGCGTACGGGATCGGCACCGCGGACGCGCTCGGCTACGGGATCATCCTCCAGGCCGTCGAGATGGCGACCGCCGTGATCATGGGTGCCCCCGCGCTGGTCAAGGAGGGCGTCTCCTGGCGCGAGATCCGCCTCCGCGCGCTGCACACGACGCCGGTCGAGCTGTCGCACCGGCCCGCGCCGGCCCGCGCCGGCGTGCGCTCCTAGCCGCCCGCCGGGCGCGGCGCATGAGCCTCACCGACCTGCTCCCGGATCCGCCCGACCCGGACGCGCTGTACGAGGCGTTCGTCGGCTGGGCCGAGGAGCAGGGGCTCGAGCTCTACCCGCACCAGGACGAAGCGGTGATCGAGCTGTTCAGCGGCAACAACGTGATCCTCGCCACGCCGACCGGGTCCGGGAAGTCGCTCGTCGCCACCGCCGCGCACTTCGCGGCGCTCGCCGAGGGCCGCCGGACGTTCTACACCGCGCCGGTCAAGGCGCTCGTCTCGGAGAAGTTCTTCGCCCTGTGCGAGACCTTCGGCGCGGAGCGGGTCGGGATGCTCACCGGCGACGCGGCGGTCAACAGCGGCGCGCCGATCGTCTGCTGCACGGCCGAGGTGCTCGCCAACATCGCGCTGCGCGAGGGCTCGGCGGCCGACGCGGACCAGGTCGTGATGGACGAGTTCCATTTCTACGCCGAGCCGCAGCGCGGCTGGGCGTGGCAGGTGCCGATCCTCAGCCTCCCGCACGCGCAGTTCCTGCTGATGTCGGCCACGCTCGGCGACATGACCGCGCTGCGCGAGGACCTGACGCGCCGGACCGGGCGCGAGACCGCGCTGGTCGACACCGCCGAGCGCCCGGTCCCGCTCGACTTCTCCTGGTCGCTCGACCCGCTGCACGAGCTGCTCGAGCACCTGGTGCAGGCGGACCGCGCGCCGGTCTACGTCGTCCACTTCACGCAGGCCGCCGCGCTCGAGCGCGCGCAGGCGCTCATGTCGGCGAAGCTCTGCACGCGCCAGGAGCGCGAGGCGATCGCCGAGGCGATCGGCGGCTTCCGCTTCACCGCCGGCTTCGGGCGCACGCTGTCGCGGCTGATCCGCAGCGGCGTCGGCGTGCACCACGCCGGCATGCTGCCGCGCTACCGCCGGCTGGTCGAGCAGCTCGCCCAGAGCGGGCTGCTGAAGGTGATCTGCGGGACGGACACGCTGGGCGTCGGCATCAACGTCCCGATCCGCACCGTCGTCTTCACCGGCCTGGCGAAGTTCGACGGCTCGCGCCAGCGGATCCTCAAGGCGCGCGAGTTCCACCAGATCGCCGGCCGCGCCGGGCGCGCGGGGTTCGACACGTCTGGCTACGTCGTCGTCCAGGCGCCCGAGCACGCGATCGAGAAGGCCCGCGCGGCGGCCAAGGCGGCCGACGACCCGAAGAAGAAGCGCAAGCCGCCGCGGGCCAAGCCCGCCGAGGGCGTCGTCGGCTGGACGGAGGAGACCTTCGACCGCCTGCGCAACGCGCCGCCGGAGCCGCTCGTCTCCCGCATGCGCGTCAACCACGCGATGATCCACAACGTCATCAACCAGCCCGCGGACCCGGTCGCGACGCTGCGGACGCTGATGGAGGACAACCACGAGGACGAGCGCGGCCGGACGCGCCTCGCCACCCAGGCGCAGTCGCTCAGCGAGGAGCTGCTCGCGTCGGGCGTGCTCGAGGCGCTGCCCGAGCCCGACGAGCACGGCCGGACGCTCCGGCTCGCCCCGGCGCTCCAGGCCGACTTCGCGCTCAACCAGCCGCTCGCCTCGTTCGCGCAGGAGGCGTTCGAGCTGCTCGACCCGGAGGCGGAGACCTACGCGCTCGACGTTCTCTCCGTGGTCGAGTCGATCCTCGACGACCCCGCGCCGGTGCTGATGGCGCAGCGGTTCAAGGAGCGCGGCGAGGCGGTCGCCGAGATGAAGGCCGACGGGATCGAGTACGAGGAGCGGATGGAGCTGCTCGAGGAGGTCACCCACCCGCGGCCGCTCGCGGAGCCGCTCGAGCAGGCGCTGCGGCTCTACCGCGAGACGCACCCGTGGGTGCTGGAGACCGACCTCTCGCCCAAGTCGGTCGTGCGCGACATGTACGAGGCGGGGCGGACGTTCTCCGAGTTCATCGCCTACTACGGCGTCGGGCGCTCGGAGGGGCTCGTCCTGCGCTACCTCAGCGACGCCTACCGCGCGCTCCGCCGGACGGTGCCCGAGCGGATCCGCACCGACGAGCTCGACGACGTGATCGAGTGGCTGGGCGAGACCGTCCGCCAGATCGACTCGAGCCTGCTCGACGAGTGGGAGGCGCTCACGGACCCGGAGGCGCTGGTGCGGGCCGCGACCGCGCACGCCACGGGCGAGCCGCTTCCGCCGCCGCGGCCGATCACCGCGAACGAGCGGGCGTTCCGCGTGATGGTGCGCAACGCGATGTTCCAGAAGGTCCGGCTGGCCGCGCGCGACCGCTACGACGAGCTGGGGGAGGTCGAGACCGCGGCGGCGGCGCTCGCCGATCCGCCCGCGCGGCCGGCGATGACCGCCGCGGTGTGGGAGGAGCGGCTCGGCGCCTACTGGGACGAGTACGAGACGCTCGGCTCCGGGCCCGCCGCGCGGGCGCCGGAGCTGCTGATGATCGACCCGTCGCCGCCCGGCGCGGAGGGCCGGGTGTGGCGCGTGCGCCAGATCGTCGACGACCCCGAGGGGAACCACGACTGGGCGATCGTGGCGACCGTCGACCTCGACGCCTCCGACGCCGCGGGCGAGGCGGTGATCCGGACGGAGTCCTTCGCCCCGGCGGGCTGATCAGCGGAGGACGCGGTAGCGCAGGTGGGTCACGCCGTCGCCCTCGAGCACCCGGGTCCGCTCGAGCTCGACGTGCTCCGGGCCCATGTGGTCGAAGAGGCGGCGCCCCTGGCCGAGGAGCACCGGGACGAGGTGGATCTCGAGCTCGTCGAGCACACCGGCGGCGAGCGCGAGCTGCGCGACGCCGGCGCCGTGGACGAGCACGTCGCGGTCGCCCGCCGCCGCCTTGGCCTCGGCCATCGCGGTGCGGACGTCGCCGACGTAGCTGACCAGCGGCCACCGCGCCCGCTCCTCCTCGGAGGCGTGGCGGCTCAGGATGAAGATCGGCACGCCGTCGTGGTGGTCGCCGCCCCACGCGCCGGCGGGTTCGAACGTCCCGCGGCCGGCGACGACCGCGCCCGTGGACATGAATTCGTCGACCACCTGGCGGTCGACGCCGCTGACGTGATCCTGGACCGACCGCTGGTCGCCGCCCGACGGGAGCACCCACTCGTGCAGGCGGTGGCCGCCGTCGCCGAGGCCGTTGTCGACGGACTCGTGCGGGCCGGCGATGAAGCCGTCGAGGGACATGGACATGTAGAGCACGGTGGCGGACACGGAGTTCCTTTCGTCGGGCGTCGTCTGCACGGGCGACGAACGAAGCCTGACGATTTCGACGCCGCGCTCAGATCGGCGCGCCGCCCCTCGTAGAGACGGCGCACCGTCACCGCGCCGGCGTGCGGCGATCTCAGGCCGGGACCGGCTCGCCCTGCTTCATGGAGGTGAGGCCGATCGGCTGCAACGGCTCGGCGAACGTCGAGGTGATCTCGCTCTCGCAGAAGAAGCCCACGACCTTCAGCGTCTCGTCACCGGTGTTCGCGATGCCGTGGGGGACCATCGCCGGGATGACGGCGAGATCGCCGGCGCGCACGTGGCCGCGCTCGTCGCCGAGCCGGGCCTCGCCCTCGCCGGCGACGATGTAGAGGATCTCCTCGGCGC
>JBEVIG010000137.1:0-31116 GCA_040510855.1 Solirubrobacteraceae bacterium | reverse complement strand
CCCAGGTCGAGGTGGTGCTCGGGGCGCGGCAGCTCGAGCTCGTCGAAGAAGACCTGCGAGAGCACCTCGTCGTAGTGCTGGCCCGTGTGGACGAGCACCTCGTCCGCGACCGCGCGGAGCGGTCCGGACACCGCGGCGGCCTTGATGAACTGCGGCCGGTTCCCGATGACCGTCAGGACCCGTTTCACGTGAAACGCCCGGCCGCCGCGAGCTCGCGCTCGACCAGCGCGCGCAGCGCGGCGTGGGCCTCGCGGGTCACCGGGCCGGGTGCGGCGGGGAGCTGGATCTCGCCGACGGCGACGATGGGCATGACCTCGCGAACGGTCGAGGCGATGAACGCCTCCTCGGCGGCGCGCACGTCGTCGAGCGTGCAGATGCGCTCCTCGACGTCGCACGCCTCGAGCAGCTTCGCGCGCGTGATCGAGTCGAGGATGCCCTCGGAGAGCGGCGTCGTGCACAGCCGCCCGCCCGCGACCCAGAAGAACGACCAGGTCGGGCCCTCGAGGACGCGCCCGTGCGGGGTGACGAACAGGGCCTCGTCGTAGCCCTGCTCCTTCGCGAGGCGCACCGCGAGCATGTTCCCCGCGTACGACAGCGTCTTGAGCCCGTTGAGCACGCGCGTCGGCGCGTAGGTGATCGTCGCCACCCGCGCGGTCGTGCCGCGCTCGGGCAGCGGCTCGACGATCGCGATCCGCCGGCCGCCGCGCGTGACCACCAGCCGCAGGAGCGACTCGGGCTCCCCAGCCGCGCCGAGCAGCGACTCGGCCTCGGTGCGCACCGCGTCGGCGTCGAGCTCCAGGCGGAGCCCGTCGCACGTGCGGCCCAGCCGCGCGAGGTGCTCGTCCCAGGCGTACGGGACGCCGCCGTAGACGCGGACCACCTCGAAACCGCCGTCCCCGCGCAGCAGGCCCTCGTCGGCGACCGGGATCCGCGCCTCGCCCGCCGGCGTGATCTCGCCGTCGACGCTCGCAAGCCACATGGCCGCGCAGACTACCCTGGTGGGAGTGCGTCTCGTGGAGCCCGCTCACAACGTCGAGCTCCGCACGGACCGTCACGGCCACGAGAGCGTCGTCTTCGCCTTCCCCTACCGGTCGGAGATCGTCGACGCCGTCCGCGCGATCCCCGGCCGCCGCTTCGACTGGGACGCGAAGGAGTGGTGGGCGCCGCAGGCGGACGCGACCGCGCCGTACGTGAAGGGTGTGCTGGAGCGCTTCCCGTCGCTGCTCGCCGCCGACGAGGTCCACGCCTGGCTGGCGGAGGCCGTCACGGGCTGGGTCGGCCGCGTCGGGGCGACGCGGCTCGACGGCCGCGGCGCGTTCGTCCTCGAGACGATCTCGGGCGAGCTGCCCGAGGAGCTCGAGTGGACCGAGCGCGGCGGCCGCGCCTGGGTGCCCTTCTCCCAGGCCGCCGCGGAGACGCTGCTCGAGCTGCGCGGCGCCCGGCTCGACCAGCGCGCGCTGCGCTGTGCCATGCGCCTCCAGGTCGGGCAGGAGCCCGCCGGCGCGACGCTCTCCCTCGTCGACAGCGTCGGCGATCCCCGCTTCACGCTCGACGTCAACTGGGACCCGGACACGATCCCCGCGTTCCTCCAGCTCCCCGCGTGCGAGGCGCACGGCCGCTCGCTCCCGCTCGACCCGTACCTGATCGAGCCGCTCGAGCACTACCTCCGCACGTACGGCGTGGAGGTCGGCGGTGCCGCGCAGGAGAAGCTCGACCGGCTGCGCGTCGAGCACGACGCCGCGATCGACGACGTCCGCCGCTCGCGCGCCCACGACGCGCCCGCCGTGGTGGCCGAGGAGCGGCTCGGCGGCGAGCTGCGGCCGTTCCAGCGCGCCGGCGTCGCCTACGTGCTGTGGTCGCGGCGGACGTTCCTGGCCGACGAGCAGGGCCTGGGCAAGACGGTCCAGGCGCTGGCGGCGCTCGAGGCCGACGACGCCTGGCCCGCGGTCGTGATCTGCCCCGCCAGCCTCAAGCTCAACTGGCAGCGCGAGACGGAGCGCTGGCTCCCGCACCGCTCGGTCGCCGTCGTCTCGGGCACCGCGGCCGTCGCCCCCCGCGCCGACCTGACCGTCGTCAACTACGACATCGTCCACGCGCACCGCGTGCGGCTCGCGCTGCGCAAGCCGAAGGCGCTCGTCCTCGACGAGTCCCACTACGTGAAGAACCCGCGGGCGAAGCGCACGCAGGCGGTCCGCCGGCTCGCGGACGCGCTCCCGCCGGATGCGCTGCGGCTCGCGCTGACCGGCACGCCGGTGATGAACCACGCGGACGAGCTGATCGCGCAGCTGCGGATCATCGGCCGGCTCGAGGACTTCGGCTCCGGCGCGCGCTTCGCCCGCCGTTTCCAGGGCATCGGCGCCGAGGAGCGGATCCACTGGCACCTGCGGCGCAGCTGCTTCGTGCGCCGCGCGAAGGCCGACGTGCTGCCGCAGCTGCCGGCCAAGCGCCAGGTCCCGGTCCCGGTGGCGCTCGACAACGATCGCGAGTACCGGCTCGCCGAGCAGGACGTCATCGCCTGGCTGCGCGAGCAGCCGCTCGACCTGCGCGAGCTCGACCGCAAGGTGGCCGCTGCGCTCCGGGCCGAGCGGCTCGCACAGCTCAACGCGCTCCGACGGCTCGCCTCGCGCGGGAAGGGCGGCGCGGCGATGGCGTGGATCGAGGACTTCCTCGCCTCGGACGAGCCGCTCGTGGTCTTCGCCGGCCACCGCGAGATGCAGGACCGCCTCGTCGAGCGCTTCCCCGACGCGCTGCACCTGCTCGGGCGCGACTCGATCGAGGCCCGCGAGGCCGCCGTGCAGGCGTTCCAGGCCGGCGAGTCCCAGCTGCTCGTCTGCGCGACGCGGGTCGCGGGGCAGGGCATCACGCTCACCCGCGCCTCGAACGTGGCCTTCCTCGACCTCGAGTGGACGCCCGCGATGCACGATCAGGCCGAGGACCGCTGCCACCGCATCGGCCAGCACGACGCCGTGACGGCCTGGTACCTGCTCGCCGCGAAGACGATCGACGAGACGATGATCGAGCTGATCGACCGCAAGCGCCGGATCGTCGACGCCGTCACCGACGGCCGCTCCCAGACCGACGAGGCCGTGCTCGACGGGGTGATCCGCGCGCTGCGCGACGAGAAGCCGGGCCGTCACCTCCGCGCGGTCTCCTGACCCGTCGCGCCGTGACCGGGCGCGTTCCAGCCCCCGCGTTCGCCGAGCCCGCCCGCCGTGTCGGGTAGCGTGCGCGGACCCATGCGCCTGCTCCTCGCCCTCGTCCTCCTGCTCGCCACGGCGGGTCCGGCCGCCGCCGCACCGCCCGGCCAGGTCGACGTCGCCTTCCTCCAGGGCGAGCAGGTCGTCACCGTCACCCGGCCCGGCACCACCGCCGACCAGGCCGTCCGCGCGCTCGTCGCCGGCCCGACGGCGGCGGAGAAGCGGGAGAAGATCACCTCGACCGTCCCGCGCAGGACCGCCGTGCGCGGCGTCACGGTCGCCGGCGGCGTCGCCACCGTCGACCTCGGGCGCCGCTTCGCGAGCGGCCGCAAGGCCGAGGTCCTCTCCGCGCGGGTCGCCCAGCTCGTCCTCACGGCGACCGCGATCCCCGGCGTCGAGTCCGTCCGGCTCCTGATCGACGGCGGGACGCCGCTGGGCCTGTTCCCCGGCTACGCGACCAAGTTCCCGATCACCGCGGCGGACGTGCGCGACGAGGACGTGCCCGCGCCGGAGAAGCCGCCGAAGCCCGCCGACAAGGACCCGAGCGCCGCGGTGCGCGCGCTGCAGGACCGGCTCGCCGACCTCGGCTTCCTGCCGCGCTCCGGCGTCGACGGCCAGTCCGGCGAGCAGACGCGCTTCGCCGTGATGGCCTTCCAGAAGTGGGCGCGGCTCGACCGCGACGGCATCGCCGGCCCGCGTACCCGCGCGGCGCTGGAGAAGGCCAAGCGGCCGACGCCGCGCACGAAGGGCTCCGGGCGCCGGGTCGAGGTCCTGCTCGACCGCCAGCTCGCGCTCTACATCTCGGGCGGCCGCGTCGTCCGCGCGCTGCACGTCTCGACCGGCGCGCCAGGATTCGCCACGCCCGCCGGCCGCTTCAGCGTGTTCCGCAAGGAGCGCAACTCCTGGTCGGTCCCGTATCGGGTGTGGCTGCCGTGGGCGAGCTACTTCGTCGGCGGCGTCGCCTTCCACGAGTCCCCCGACGTGCCCGCGGGCCCGGCCTCGCACGGGTGCGTGCGCGTCCCGCGGTACGACGCCCAGTGGCTCTACGACCGGCTGCCGAACGGCACGGCCGTGACGGTGCTCGCGAGCTCATGAGGATCCGGCCCGCCGTCGCCACCGCCCTGCTCGCCGGCCTCGCCGCGCTGGCGGCGCCCGCCGCGGTCCCCGCGCAGGCGCCGACCAAGACCCCCGGGCAGCTCGTCGTCGGCGTCGCGATGCCGGCCGCCGGCTTCCAGGTCGGCGCGGTCCGCGGCCGCGAGGTGCTGTTCGCCAAGGGCTACGAGATCGACCTCGCGAACGCGCTCGCCGGAGAACTGGCCGTCCCTGCCGTGCGCTTCGTCCAGGAGGACCGCTTCACCGCGTTCTTCCAGCCCGGGCCGAAGGAGTACGACCTCGCGCTCTCGCAGGTCACGATCACGACCGCGCGGGAGGCGGTCATCGACTTCTCCGCGCCCTACTTCACGGCGGACCAGGCGGTCCTGCTGCGCCGCGGCCTCGTGCTGAAGAGGCGGCGGTTCTCGCAGCTGCGCAAGCTCCAGCTCTGCGCCGAGCGCGCGACGACCGGCGGGACGCAGGCGAAGCGGATCCACCCCGACCGCCCCGTGCGGCTCTTCCGGGACCCCTCGCGCCTCGAGGCCGAGCTCTACCAGCGCCGCTGCGATGCGGTCATCGGCGATTCCGCGACGCTCGGCGCCCTCCGCGCCCAGGCGCCCCAACGGTTCGGCGAGCTCGCGGGCCGCATCCGGACGGGCGAGCGCTACGGAATCGTATTCGACCCGGGCAGCGCGCTCAAGGCGCCGGTCGACGCCGCGCTCGCGCGCCTCGAGGAGGACGGCACGCTGGGGCGGCTCGCGGCGCGCTGGTTCTCCACCGACGTGACGCGCCTCCGCGCCTTCCGCTGACATGCCGGCGGGTCGGGTCCGCCACTACGCCTGGACGGTCCTCGCGCTGTGCTTCGTGGCGATCCTCTTCGCCCAGGGCCTCCGCCTCGGCTTCGGCGCGTTCGTGCGCCCGTGGGAGGAGGAGTTCGGCGTCTCCCGCGGCACGATCACCCTGGTCGGCTCCCTGTCGTTCCTGGTCTACGGCGGCGCCCAGCCGTTCGTCGGCCGCGCCGTCGACGTGCACGGCATCCGCCGCACGCTCGTCATCAGCACGCTGCTGGTCGCCGCCGGTCTCGCGCTCAGCGCGGCCGCCCAGACGCCGTGGCAGCTCGCACTCACCTACGGCGTCGTCGCCTCGCTCGGCTTCGGCGGCGCGTCGGGCGTCGCGGCCTCCGTCGCCGTCACCTACTGGTTCACGCAGCGGCGCGGGCTCGCGTTCGGCCTCGTCGAGGCCGGGTTCGGCGCCGGCCAGCTGATCCTGGTGCCGGTCGCGCTCGCGACGATCCCGGAGGTGGGCTGGCGCGCCGCCATGCTCGGCGCGGCCGTGTTCCTCACGGTGGCCGTCGCGCCCCTCCTGTGGCGCTACCTGCGCGACCGGCCGGAGGACGTCGGCCAGCTCCCCATCGGCGGCCCGCTCCCGCCCGCACAGCTCGCCGACGGCGAGGCCGGCGCCGGCCGCGGCGAGATAGAGGGCGCCCGCGGCCTGCTCCGCTCGCGCGCGTTCTGGGGGCTCGGCATCCCGTTCTTCGTCTGCGGCATCACGACGACCGGCCTGATCGACACGCATCTGATCCCGCTCGCCCAGGACCGCGGCATCGGCGCCGCCACGACCGGTCTCGCGGTCGCGCTGCTGGCGGCGGCGAACGTCACGGGCATCCTCGCCTCCGGCCCGCTCGCCGACCGCGTCGACAACCGCCTGCTGCTCTTCGCGCTGTACACGACGCGCGGGCTGTCGCTCCTCGCGCTGCTGACCTTCGCCGACGCCCGCGCGCTGATCCTCTTCGCGCTCCTGTTCGGCCTCGTCGACTTCTCCACGGTGGCGCCGACCCAGTGGCTGGCCGCGCGCTACGTCTCGCCGCGCACCGTCGGCCTCGCGTTCGGATGCCTGAACGGGATCCACCAGCTCGGCTCCGCCCTCGGCGCCTGGCTGCCGGGGCTCGTCCACGACGCCACCGGCTCCTACGACGGCGCGCTCGTGGTCTCGGCCGCCGTCCTCGGCGTCGCTGCGCTGACCTGCCTCACACTGCCCCGTCCGAGGCTGCAGGCGGCGCCGGCGGCCTCGCCCGCGTGAGCGGCCGCGACCCCGGGTAGCGTGGCCGCCATGCGCCGCCTCCTGCTGCTCGCCGCCCTTCCGCTGCTCGCCCTGCTCGCCGCGCCCGCCGGCGCGCACGCAGAGCTGCGGTTCTGCAAGGGCATGGAGGTGCCCGTCGGCGATGCGCCCGTGAGCTGGAAGGTGAGCAAGGTCCGCCTCAGCGAGGGCTTCGCCTGCGAGGACGCGCGGCGCGACGTCCGGCGCTGGATCCGCGGCGGCGGCTACATGACCGACAAGCACACCCTGATCCCGTGGACCTGCGAGTTCGGCAACCGCGTCCGCTGCCGCCTGCGCACGTCGTTCGGCGGCACGAGGCCCGAGCGCGTCTACCGCCTGCGCTTCCGGCTCCGCAACGCCTGAGGCGCCTCCCACGGCTCCAGGACGACGGACGCCCCGCGATGCGGGGCGTCTGGGTTGCTGCCTGGAAAGGTGCCCCCGCCAGGAATCGAACCTGGAACCTTCGGATTAAGAGTCCGCTGCTCTGCCAGTTGAGCTACAAGGGCGTGGCCGAGCGATTGTAGCGCCCGGTCGCTACTCCGAGTCGGGACTCGGCGTCGGCGTCGCGGTGCCCTGCGGGGCGTTCTGCGTGGCGTCCTGGAGCGCCTGCTGGACCGAGGCCTGCTTGGCCTGGTCGAGCTGGCCCTTGAGCGCCTGCCGCATGTCGGGCTCGGTGAGATCGAGCGCCTTGTCGCGCGCGAGATCCCCCTTCCGGGTCTGCCCCGCCTGGTAGGCCAGCTGGGCCAGGGTGGCGTAGGCGCCGGCCGAATCCCGGTCCTCCGCGATCACCTCCTGCGCGCTGGTCGCCTTGTCGAGCTCGCCGATGCCCGCGTACGCCTGGACCATCAGGCTGGCCACGCGCGGATCGGGCTTGCCGTCGGAGAGCTTCACGCTCTCGTCCCAGGCGCGGCCCGCGGAGCGGAGCAT
Source organism: Solirubrobacteraceae bacterium (assembly GCA_040510855.1). Taxonomy (GTDB): domain Bacteria; phylum Actinomycetota; class Thermoleophilia; order Solirubrobacterales; family Solirubrobacteraceae; genus DASQMT01. Next base: position 23,803 of record JBEVIG010000137.1, on the reverse strand, counting down.
CTCGGCGCCCGCGTCCGTGTAGTTCTGCGTGGCCTGGTCGACGTACTCGCCCGTCTGCGCGAGGTTGAAGCGGGCGCGGGCCACGGCCGCCCAGTTCGCGGCGGTCGGATCCTGGCGCACCTTGACGACGGCCTGCTGCTCGAGCGTGCGGAAGCGGTCGTTGCCGTCGTCCGCGCCGCCGCTGGACTCGGTGATGGCGTCCAGCAGGCCGCCCGAGAGCGCGCCGCTGCCGCCGATCCCGAACAGCACCAGGCCGCCACCCATGAGGATGGCCAGCGTCACGTACACGATCTTGACCACCCTGCGGCGGCCGGAACCTCTGAGGTCGAAGAGCATCAGTCGTCGGAGTCGAAGGGTGCGAGCTCGGAGCCCATCTCGGCCTCCTCCCGTTCCCGGGCGCGCGCCTCGCGGCGCTCGAGCAACGCGGCGAGAAGGATAGAGCCCTCGTAGAGGACGAGGATCGGAAACATCATCAGCAGCATCGTCACGGGGTCGCCGCCGGGCAGCAGCGCGGCGAGGACGGCGATGACGAGGATGGCGATCCGGCGCTGCTTGCGCAGCTGCTGGGGGGTCACGATGCCCATGCGCGTGATGGCCAGGATCACGACGGGCAGCTGGAAGAGCAGGCCCATCACGCCCATGACCATGACCGCGAATTTGTTGTAGTCGCGTGCCTGGAGCAGGACGTCGTAGTTGTCGTCGTTGAAGTTCTGGAGGAAGTCGACGGCCGCCGGCAGGACGAGGAAGTACGCGAAGACGACGCCGGCGTAGAACAGGAACGGCACCATCAGCATCAGCGGGAACGCGACCCGCCGCTCCGTGGGCGAGAACGCGGGCAGGATGAACGCGTACGCCTGCCAGAGGATGAGCGGGAGCACGATCAGGAGCGCCGTGTAGCCCGCGGCGACGAGCGTGGCGGTGAGCGGCTCGCCCACGCCCAGGGTGACCGGGAGCTTCTTCGAGCCCTGCGGCGTGCTGGCCACGGCGTCCTCGGCCGCCTTGGCGAGCGCCGTCGCCTGCTCCTGGAGCTCGGGATCCTCGGCCGCTGAGTCCGCCAGCGCCGCCGCCGCCGCCGCGAGTCGCTCGTTGACCACCTTCTGCGACTGCTGCCAGCAGTCCGCCTGCTCGAGCGGGTCGCGCGTCTCGTCGCACGGCTTCGCGTTGGCCACGTCGGCCAGCGGCTTGTTCACCACGTCGAGGATGCGGTCCTCCTGCCAGAGGCAGAGGCCGAACGCGAGGCTGAACCCGACGACGCAGATGATGATCCGGGTGCGGAGCTCCGTGAGGTGCTCGACGATCGAGAGACGGTCGTCGTGCCCGATGGGCTTGAGCCGGGTCGTGGCCATGGTGGTGCTGCCTGCGACGCGGGTAGCGCGTTACTGCTCGCGCTCGCGCACGACCTCGCCGTCCAGGGGCTCGGTCTCGCTCTCGGGGCGGCCGAGCGCGGCCTGCGCCTCGGCGTGTCCGTCGTCGGCGTCGTCCCACTGCTTGTCCGTCCGGCTGGTCACGGAGTCCTTGAACTCCTTGACCCCGCCGCCGAACTGGCGGCCGAGCTGCGGCAGGCGCTTGCCGCCCACGATCACGAGGACGATCAGCAGGATGATGGCGAGCTCGAGCGGGCCGAGCCCGGCGATGAAGGCAAGGGTCATGGCGTCCGTGTCCAGGTCCGCGGAGGGATACCCGCAGCGTAGCGACTGCCTGTCCGTCCGATATGGGACGGGCCTCTCTCAAGTCCCCGGCGCAGGGACCGATGTAGGGCCTAGACCCCATCGAGCTTGCCGAAGCCATGACTCCTCCCAACGACAACACCAACTACGTCCGCCGAGTCGTCCTCCCCTCCGGACGTGCCATCGAGGTCGTCTACTTCGAGAACCAGCCCGCGCACGCCCCGGCCCCCGCCGGCCGCGAGCACCGCGAGACGCTCGACCTCCACGTCTGCCCCGACTGCGAGAAGGGCCTCGTCTATCCCGTCGAGTGGGAAGAGGCCTCGCCGACGCATTGGGAGGTGCAGCTCCGCTGCCCGAACTGCGAGTGGCACAACGTCGGCCTGTACGACCAGGAGACGGTCGACCGCTTCGACGAGGAGCTCGACCACGGCACCGAGGCGCTCGTCCGCGACCTCAAGCGCCTGACCCGCGCCAACATGGAGGAGGAGGTCGAGCGCTTCTCGAGCGCCCTGGCCTCCGACGCCATCTGGCCGATGGACTTCTGAGCCGCCCCGGCGGCGCTCAGGCGTAGCGGTCGGCGACCGAGTCGGCCACCAGCTCCAGCGCGGCGCGCTGCCCCTCCGGCAGCTCCGGCAGGTCCGCCTTCGCCGCCGCGACGCGCTCCAGCGCCTCGTGGCGCGCCTCCTCGAGCACGCCCGTCCGCGCGATCGCGTCGCAGACGGCCTCGGCCTGCTCGGGCGTCCGCACCGCGCGGAGGTCGAGCTGCGCGAGCTCGGGGTCGCGCTCGCGGGCCAGGATCAGCGGCAGCGTGACGGTCCCGTCCAGGAGGTCCGTCCCGCGGTGCTTGCCCGTGCGCTCGGCGGGTCCCGAGACGTCCAGCACGTCGTCCAGGAGCTGGAAGGCGAGCCCGATCCGGCGCCCGAAGTCGCCGAGCGCCTCCGCCTCCCCGCCGCCCTCGAGCGCGCCGAGGCAGCATGCGGCCTGGAACAGCCGGGCGGTCTTGAGGTCGCAGCGGTGCAGATAGCGCTCCTGCGTGACCTCGACGTTCCACGCGTCCTCCCGCTGGAGGAGCTCGCCGCGGGCGAGGCCGGAGCTGGCGTCGGAGAGCACGCGGATCTCGTCGGCGCGGCCGTTGCCGGCCAGCTCCGCGAAGGCCCGGGAGAAGAGCAGGTCGCCGGTGGCGGTGGCGATGTCGCGCCCCGCCGTGGCCACGACGGTCGGCCGGCCGCGGCGCAGCGGGGCGGCGTCCAGCACGTCGTCGTGGACGAGCGTGGCCGAATGGATGAGCTCCACGGCCACCGCGGCGCGGAGCACGCCCTCGTTCTCCGTGGCGACCTCGCCGGCGGCGAGGAAGACGAGCAGGGGGCGCAGGCGCTTGCCCCCGGCGCGGATCGTGGCGCCCGCGTGGGCGGCCAGGACGTCGCCGTGCGAGGTGGCGAGCTCCCGCAGCCGCTCCTCGAGCCGCTGCATCAGCCCGGGGACGTGCGCGCCGCCCGCCTCGACGAGGGCCAGGACCTCTTCGGCGCTGCTCACCGCACCGTCCCGGAGTGGAGGGCGATGATGCCGCCGGCGGTGAGGATCCAGCGCACGTCGGTGAGCCCCGCGGCGGCCAGCCGGCCGGCGAGGGGCTCGGGCCCCGGGAAGCGCTTGACCGAGTTCGGGAGGTAGTCGTAGGCCTCCGGGTCACCGGTCAGACGCCCGAGCAGCGGCACGATCCGGTCGAACCAGATGCGGAAGAAGCTGGAGAGCGGCGGCTTCTGCGGGACGGTGATCTCCAGCACCACGACACGGCCGCCCGGGCGCACGACGCGGACCATCTCCGCCAGCCCCGCGTCCAGGTCGCCGAAGTTGCGTGCGCCGAAGCCGACGGTCGCCGCGGAGAACGAGTCGTCGTCGTACGGCAGCGCCTGCGCGTCCGCCCACTCCCAGCGCACGTCGCCGGCCTTCCCGCGGGCGATGTCGAGCATCCCCTCGGAGAAGTCCGAGCCGACCACCTCGCCGGACGGGCCGACGCGGCGCTTGAGCTCGATCGCGAGGTCGCCGGTGCCGGCGGCGACGTCGAGCGCGCGATCGCCGGGCCGCAGGCGCGCGAGGTCGGCGGCGCGCTCGCGCCAGCGGTGGTGGAGCCCCGCCGTCATCACGGAGTTCATGAGGTCGTAGAACCCCGCGATGCGGTCGAACATCGCCCGCACCTGGACTTCCTCGAGGGTGCCCGTCCGGGCCTTGGCCCTGCCCATAAGGGCGCTGAGGTTACTCGCCGCGCAGCTGCGCCAGGAAGTCGACCATCGCGGTCTTCTTCTCTTCCGGCATGCCGGCGAACGACGGCATCGGCGCGGTCGGGTTCTCGAGCGTCCGGAGGATCGCCGCCTTCGGCAGCTTCTCGCCGATGTCGGTCAGATCCGGTCCTGGTCCGTCGTTGCCGTTGTGACCGATCTTGTGGCACGCGAGGCAGCCCGACTGGGCGACGACGAGCTTGCCGGCCTCGTACTTCTCGGCGACCTCCATGTCGATCTGGTTCGGCGAGCCGGCCGCGGCGCCCAGGTAGGTGAGGTAGCCCATCGCCACGATCGTGAAGATGCCGGCGATCGTCGCGATCGGGCGGCGCTCCGGGCGGCGCTCGGGACCGCGATCCACGAACGGCAGGAGGATCAGCAGGATGATGCAGATCGTCGGGACGCCGATCGTGGCGACCGGCGTCAGGATCGCCGGCTTGATCACGCGCAGCAGCTCGAAGAGGAAGAAGAAGTACCACTCCGGGCGCGGGACGTAGGTCGTCGTCGTCGGGTCCGCCTTGGGCCCGAGCTCCGCCCCGAAGGTCAGCGACATCAGGATGATGGAGAACAGCACCACGCACGCCATCAGCGAGTCCTTCGCCACCGCGTAGGGGAAGAACGGCTTCCCCTTCGCCTTCAGCAGCGTGTACTCGCGGAGGTACTCCTCCTTCTCCCGCTGGTTCATGCCTAGACCGCGTCCTCGTCGGATCGCTTGGCACGCAGCCACGGGGGCGCCGTGGTGCCCAGGCGCGTCACGAGGTACAGGTGCGCGCCGATCATCGCGGCGATGCCGCCCGGCACCAGCAGCATGTGGATCGCGTAGAAGCGCGAGAGCGTCGTCGAGCCGAACTCGGCGCCGCCGCGCAGGAAGTCGGAGAGGAACGGGCCGACGAGCGGGCCCGTGCCGTTGATGTTCACGCCCACGACGGTCGCCCAGTAGGAGCGCTGGTCGAACGGCAGCAGGTAGCCCGTGAACGACATCGTCATCGTCAGGATCAGCAGCACGACGCCGATGATCCAGTTCAGCTCACGCGGGTACTTGTAGGCGCCGAAGAAGAAGGTCCGCGCCATGTGCAGGAAGACCAGGATCACCATGACGCTGGAGCCCCAGCGGTGCATGCCGCGGACGAACTCGCCCAGGAAGACCTCGTTCGTGAGGTGCCGCGTCGACTCGTACGCGTTGGTGATCGACGGGTCGTAGTACATCGCCAGGAAGACGCCCGTCACGGCCTGCGAGAGGAACGCGAAGAGCGACGCGGAGCCCAGCGTGTAGAACCAGTTCGTCCCCTTGGGGACCTTGCGGAACATGACCCAGCGGAGGCCGCCGGAGAGCGACGTCCGCTCGTCGACCCAGTCGACGGTGGCGACGCCCGCCTCCTTGACCTGGTCGAGCGGATGGACCCGCTCGGCCTCGCCGGGCCGCTTGGGCTTGGGCTTGAGGGCGTCGGGGACGGGGGGAAGCGGGAGCTTCATGCGCTGCTAGTCCTTCTTCGGCGTGGAGAAGCGGCCGGGGTAGATGTACTGGCCGATGCCGTCGAGGTCCTCGCCCGGATCCCGGTACGACGGGAACCGGCGGAACTCGCTGTTGACCGAGTAGCGGGGCCCGATCTCGACCTGGCCGTTGCTCACCCGGGTGTAGAAGTGGTCGAGCGGCCGGACGGGCGGGCCGCCCTCGACGTCGCCGCGGAAGTCGTAGACGCCGCCGTGGCACGGGCAGACGAAGCGCTGCGCTGCCTGGATATAGCGGACGGGGCAGCCGAGATGCATGCACCGCGTGGACAGCGCGATGAACTCGTTGTCGATCCCGGGCGGGTTCGGCGGGCTGTCGATCTCCGGGTTGAACCTGCGGACGTAGGCGGTCGTCTTGCCGACCTGGCCGATGCCGTGCTGCGCGGTGATCACGCGCGGGACGTACGAGTCCGGGCTGAAGTCCTCGGGCGGGCCGACCGGCGACCACGTGGCCGGCGGGCGGTCGAACAGGGCGGAGCCGGCGGCGAAGCCGAGCGCGGGCAGGGCGAACGCGGCGACGGCGACGACACCTGCACCCTGCGCCGTGAGGTTCATCAGGTGACGGCGCGTGACCGTCTCGCCCTCGAAGGCGCCGGGCATGCCGCGATCGAGGGTGTACTTGCTCTTGGGCTCTTTGCGTCCGTCGGCCATGGTGCGGGCGGTGAACAATATCGACGCAGAGCCGCCGTTGGGTGCACCTTGGCACAGAGGGGTGATGCCGTGTCAGCGTGCGGCCGTCGCGGCGCGGAGCGCCGCTGCGGCGTCCGGCTCCCCGGCGCGGGCGGCCGCCTTCGCGGCGGCGTGCTCCGGGTCGCTCCCGTGGCCGACCGCGGCGGCGCCGGCCTGCCAGATCGCGCGGGCACGCTCGGGATCGCCCTCGGCGTGGGCCTGGGCGGCGAGCGAGATGACGTCGGCGAGCTCCGCCACGGCCGCGAGGTCGCCGAGCTCGGCGAGCCGGGCGAGGCCGAGGGCGTAGAGGCGGTCGCCGGCGAGCAGCGCGAGGTCCGGGTCCTCGGGGCGGACGACGCGGCCCGTCCCGTAGTGCTGGAGGTACCCCTCGACGATCGCCTCGACGAGCAGCGCGTAGTCGTCCTCGCGGCCGGCAGCACGCGGGCCGGCGGCAGCGGTCGCGCCGAGCTCGGCGGGCAGGCCGTCGGCGTCGGCGAGCGCGGCGGCCATGAGACCGCCGTCCTCGCGCAGGGCGGCCGCGAGCGCGGCCAGCACGGTCACCTGATCTCCTCGAAGGCCGCCGCGGCGGCCTCCAGCGTGCGGGTGACGTGCTCCGGCGTGTGGGCCAGCGACGGGAACCACGCCTCGAACTGCGACGGCGGCGGGTAGACGCCGCGGGCGAGCAGGGCACGGCACCATGCGCCGTGGGCCTCGGCGTCGCAGGCGGCCGCGCCGGCGTAGTCGCGGACCGGTGTCTCGGAGAAGAAGACGGTGAGCAGCCCCGGGACCCAGGCCACCTGGACCGGCCGGTCGCGCGCGGCCTCGCGGAGCCCCTCGGCGAGCGTCTCGGTCGTGGCGGCGAGCCGGACGTACGCCTCCTCGTCGAGCTGCTCGAGGGTCGCACGGCCGGCGGCGACCGCGAGCGGGTTCCCGCTCAGCGTGCCCGCCTGGTAGACGTCCCCGGCGGGCGCGATCCGGTTCATCAGCTCGAGCGGGCCGCCGTAGGCCGCGGCGGGCAGGCCGCCGCCGATGACCTTGCCCATCACGGTGAGGTCGGGCGTGACGCCCGTCAGCTCCTGGGCCCCGCCGCTCGAGACGCGGAAGCCCGTGATGACCTCGTCGAAGACGAGGAGCGCGCCGTGCTCCGTGGCGAGCTCGCGCAGGACGGCGAGGAACCCGGGCTCGGGCGGGACGAGGCCCATGTTGGCCGGGTAGGGCTCGGCGAGCAGCGCGGCGACCTCGTGCTCCTCGAGCGCCGCGCGCACCGCGTCGACGTCGTTCCAGGGCACGATCACCGTGCTGCGCGTGGCGGCCTCGGGCACGCCGGGGGACGCCGGGATGCCCTGGGTCGCGAGGCCCGAGCCGGCCTCGGCGAGCAGCCCATCGACGTGGCCGTGGTAGGCGCCCGCGAACTTGACGAGCGTCTCGCGCCCGGTGGCCGCGCGTGCGAGGCGGATCGCGCTCATCGACGCCTCGGTGCCCGAGGACGTCATCCGGAGCATGTCGACGCCCGGCATCCGCTGGCTCACGAGCTCGGCGAGCTCGACCTCACCGGCCGTCGGTGCACCGTACGTGGTGCCGAGCGCGGCGGCGGTGGTGACGGCCTCGAGCACGGCCGGGTCCGCGTGGCCGAGGATCAGCGGCCCCCAGGAGCAGACGTAGTCGACGTAGACGTTGCCGTCCACGTCGAAGATCTCCGCCCCTTCGGCGCGCTCGATGAAGATCGGGTCGCGGCCGATCGCGCGCATGGCGCGCACGGGCGAGTTGACGCCGCCCGGCAGGACGCCGAGCGCGCGCCTGTACAGCTCCGCCGACCGCGTGTCCGAGAGCGAGGAGGTCAGGACGCGTGCTCCTGCTCCCAGCGCGCGAACGCGTCGGTGAAGTAGAGCATCCGCACCTTCTTGAACTCCGTGCTCGAGTAGAGGGTCGCCCGCTGCTCGATCCCGGTGGTCGCGGCGATCGCGTCGAGCACCGCGTCGCACTCCTCCTTGGAGCGGCCGTGGGCCATCGTGAAGACGGAGTAGGGCCAGTCGCTGTAGGTCGGCCGCTGGTAGCAGTGCGAGATCCCGCGGAAGGCGGCCATGTGCTTGCCGGTCTCGAGGATCTCCGCGTCCGGGACGGCCCAGACGCCCATGCCGTTGGCCGAGAAGCCGGCGCGGCGGTGGTAGAGGATCGCCGCGACGCGGCGGAGGCCGCCGCGCTCGCGCAGCGACTCGAGCCGCTCGAGCACCGTCGCCTGCGGGACGCCGAGCTTCTCCGCCGCGGGCGCGTACGGCTCGGGGACCACGGGCATCGGGCCCTGCGTCGCGCGCACGGTCTCGATGTCCTCGTCGCTCAGCGCGATCGGCTCGAGCTCCATGGGCTCGACGGCCTCGCCGGCGGTGCTCAGCGCGTCGGTGCCGCCCTCCATCTCGAGGTCCATGCGGATCTTGAAGAGCTTCAGGGTCGGCAGCTGGCGGATCGACTCGGCGCCCGTCTTCGCCGCGATGACGTCGAGCGTGCCGTCGAGGCCGAGCTTCGAGTCGGGCTCGACGGCGATCGTGAACCACAGGTTGAAGTCGTGGTCGCGCAGGTAGTTGTGCGTGACGCCCGGGTGGGTGTTGATGAACTGGGCGGCGCGGTGCGGGAACGCCGGGTCGACCTTCGCGGCGACGAGCATCGACTGGTAGCCGAACGCGCGCGTGTCGAAGATCGGCGTGACCTCGCGGATGATCCGCTTGTCGAGCAGGTACTGGACGCGCTCGAGCACCTCGTCCTCGCTCAGGCCGGCCAGGTCGGCGACGGCCTTGAACGGGCGAGTCGCCAGCGGGAAGCGGCCCTGCATCAGGTTGAGGAGCTGCTTGTCCGTGTCGTCGAGCGGCACCGCGGCGCCGTCCTTGCGGCTCCGGACCTTCGCCCGCGCTACATGAGCCATCGGGCCACATCCTTCGCGTGGTAGGTGATGATGATGTCGGCGCCCGCCCGGCGGATGCCGGTGAGCGCCTCGAGCACCGCGGCCCGCTCGTCGAGCAGGCCCGCCGCGGCGGCGGACTTGAGCATCGCGTACTCGCCGCTCACGTTGTAGGCCGCGACCGGCAGCCGCGTGGCGTCCTTGACGCGGCGGATCACGTCCAGGTAGGGCAGCGCCGGCTTGACCATGACGATGTCGGCGCCCTCGCCGGCGTCGAGCTCGGCCTCGCGGACGGCCTCGAGCGCGTTCGCGGGGTCCATCTGGTACCCGCGCCGGTCGCCGGTGGCGGGCGCGGACTCGGCGGCCTCGCGGAACGGGCCGTAGAAGGCGGAGGCGTACTTGGCGGAGTGCGCGAGCAGCGCGGTCTCGCTCAGTCCGTGCTCGTCGAGGGCGGCGCGGAGCGCGCCCACGCGGCCGTCCATCATGTCGCTCGGCGCGAGCGCGTCGGCGCCGGCGGCCGCGAGCGACACCGCGGTACGCGCGAGCAGCTCGAGCGTCTGGTCGTTGTCCACGACGCCGTCCTCGCGCAGCACGCCGCAGTGCCCGTGGCTCGTGTACTCGCACAGGCACAGGTCCGGGATGACGAGCAGGTCGGGGTGGGCGGCCTTGATCGCCCGGGTGGCGAGCTGGACGACGCCCTCGTCGTCCCAGGCGCCGGAGCCCTCCTCGTCCTTCGTGGCCGGCAGCCCGAAGAGCATGACGGCGGGGATCCCGAGCGCCGCGGCCTCGCCGGCCTCCTCGGCGGCGGCCGAGATCGAGAGATGGTCGATGCCCGGCAGGCTGGCGATCGGGGTGCGGCCCTCGGCGCCGTGGCGGACGAACATCGGGTAGATCAGATGCGCCGCCGAGAGCTCGGTCTCGCGCACCATCGCCCGCAGCAGGCCGGTGCTCCGGAGGCGCCGCATGCGCGTGGCGGGAAACACGTCTGGGAGCTTAGAGCGCACGGCCGGACCGGTCGCGTCGCGACCGTTTCACGTGAAACGCCGGAGCGCGATCCGCGCGAGCACGGCGAAGCCGAGCGTCAGCGCCGCGAGATGCACCAGCGGCAGCAGCAGATCCCCGCCCGACAGCGCCCCGTCCAGCGCCGTCAACGCGGGCTTGAACGGGAAGATGCCGGAGACGATCCGGATCAGGTCGTAGAGCCCGCCGCTCACCGCGCCCGACGGGATCAGCGCGAGGGCCGCGACGGGGAGCGCGAGCATGAAGGCGAGCAGCGACGCCGCGCGGACCTCGCGCGTGAGCGCCCCGATCGCCACGCCGAGGGCGGCGAACGCGAGCGCGGCGACGGCGAGCGCGAGCACCCACGCCGGGACGCGGTCCCAGCCGAGATCGAGGAACGCGGAGAGGACGGCCAGCATGATCACCGCCAGCGCACCGCCGCAGAGCGCCGCGAGCCCGATCTTCTCCGCGAGCAGCCCCGACCGCGAGACCAGGCCGCGGACGAGCCGCCCGAAGGCGTGCTCCTCGCGTTCCAGCGCGAGCATCCCCGCCGCGAGCAGCAGCGTCACGACCATCAGCGACAGCACGACGGCGACCTCGACGCCGAACACGTCGAGGGACGAGTCCGTCCCGCCCAGCGGCCGCTCGTCGACCGCCACCGGCGTCGCGATCGACTCGAGGATGGGCTTGGAGACGTCGAGGTTCTCGGCGGCGAGCTGGGCGAAGCGCGAGACCTGCTCGAGCGGCCGCCGCGACGGGTCGTCCTCCGGCATCTGCGCCAGCGCCCCGTCGATGATCGTCTGGGCGTTGCGCAGGCCGAGGATGTCCACGTCGCCGACGACGGGCAGGTCGATCGACCCGCCGGCGACGATCAGGTTCAGATAGCCGGCGGCCTCCTTGAAGATCTCGTCGGACAGCGCCTTGTTGGCGTCCGCCAGCGTCGCGGCGATCGTCGCCTCGACGTACCGGCGCTTGAGCGGGTTGTCGGCGCTGAAGTAGACCTCGACGGTGGGCGCCTCGCCCCCGCCGAGCGAGAGGCGGTTCTGAAGCTTGTCGATCACGTCCTCGGGGATGACGAGCGCGCCGAGCGCCTCGCCCGACTCCACCTTCGCGATCGCCGCCTCGCGGCTGTCGACGCGGATGGGGTCGACGTTCTCGAACAGGCGCGAGGCGTACGAGGTCGCGTCGAGCTGTTGGCCGCCGAGGTTGATCTGCGCCTGGTCGGGCGGCACGAGGTTCGCGAACGCCACCTTCGGCTTCGACGGGCCGGACGAGAGCGCGACACCGACGAGCAGAGCGACGACCAGCGGGTAGAGCACCAGCAGCGTGACGAGCAGCGGCGAGCGGCGCAGGATCCGCAGGTCCTTGGCCAGGAGCCAGCGCATCAGTGGCCGCGCTCCCGCAGGAAGCGCACGAACGCGCCCTCGAAGTCGAGCGCCTCGTGCTCGCCCGTCGCCTGCTCGAGCTCCGCGGGCGTGCCGGTGAAGAGCAGCTCGCCGTCGGCGAGGACGAGCAGCCGGTCGGCGTGCCGCTCGGCCTCGGCCACGTTGTGCGTGGTGTAGACGACGGTGGTGCTGTCCTCGCGCGCAAGCGTGGCCACGAACTCCCACAGGCGCTCGCGCTGGCGCGGATCCAGCGAGGACGACGGCTCGTCGAGCAGCAGCACCCGCGGATCGCCGAGCAGGCCGACCGCGATGTTCACCCGCTGCTGGTTGCCGCCCGAGAGCGTGCCGACAGGGTCGCCGGCCCGGTCGCGCAGGCCCGTCTGGTCGAGCATGCGGTCGACGGTGTCGTCGACGTCCGCCACCTTCTCCAGGCGGGCGAAGAGCCGGAGGTTCTCCGAGACCGACAGCTTGGAGTAGATCGCCGGCTGCTGCGGGACCCAGCCGACCTCGCGGCGGTCGAGCGAGACGGCGCCGGACGTGGCGTCGAGCGCGCCGGCGAGGATCTGGAGCAGGGTCGTCTTCCCCGCCCCGTTGGGTCCGATCACCGCGATCAGCTCGCCGGGGGCGGCGTCGAAGGAGACGCCCTGCAGCGCGCGCCGGGCGCCGTACTCCTTGACCAGCGACTCGGCGCGCAGGGCGGTCTCAGGGGCCGTCATCCGTCGGCAGGCTACCCACGCCGCTGGCTATGAAGGCGCGGCGGACGCCGCCGCGGCAGCCTCGTCGGCGTCGGCGAGCTCGGTCCCGCACGCGGCGCAGAACGCGCTCTCGTCGCCCGCGGGCGTCCCGCACTCGGGACACCTGCGGACCGCGCCGTCGACCTCCGGCGGCGGCGCGGGCGGCACCAGGCCCAGCGACTCGGCCGACGGCGTCCCCCACGGCTCGAGCACCAGGTGCTCGCGCAGGTAGACGACCGTCTCGCGCAGCACGGCGGCGAGCGGGAGCGCGAGGAACGCGCCCGCGAACCCGTAGAGGCGGCCGCCGATCAGCAGCGCGAAGATGACGAGCAGCGGGTTGATCCGCAGCGCCTGGGAGAAGACCGCCGGGGCGACGATGTGGCCCTCGATCTGCTGCAGCGCCGTGAACATGATCGTGAGCCACAGCGCGTCGAGCGGATCGCCCGAGAACAGCGCGATCAGGACCGGCGGGGCGGCGCCGATCGCCGGTCCGATGTACGGGATGAGCTCGGCGAAGCCGAACCACGCCCCGAACACCAGCGCGTACGTGCGGCCCTCGGGGAAGATGCCGATCGTCCCCATGATCCAGAGCGCGATCCCCGCGGTCGTGCCCATGATGATCGAGAACAGGAGCTGCCCGCGGACGTAGCCGAACACGGCGCGCTGCACGCGGGTCGGGTAGTCGTCGCCGGGCGTCCCGTCGCCGCGCGGCACGATCGAGCGGACGAGGTCGCCGATCTGCTTCCCGTAGAGCAGCATGTAGACCGACAGGACGATGATCAGGATCAGCGCGATCGCGCCCTCGATCACGATCTGGAGCGCCTCGCGGGTGAACGAGACGAGCTCTCCGGAGCCCTCGGCGACGCGGGCGCCGAGCGTCTCGAGCGCCGTCTGGCCCTGGGCGGCGACCTCGGCGTCGATCCCGTTGTCGTCCAGCCACTGCTGCAGCTCGCCCAGCTCGCGGTTCGCGTCGTCGACCACGCCCGGCACCGCGTCCGTGAACGCGGCGGCCTGATCGCCGATCGGGTCCGCCAGGACCGCGACGAGCGCGCCGACGATCAGGATCAGCGCGAGGTAGACGGTGAGCACGGCCAGGCCGCGCGGGAACCGCGCCCGCTCCTGCAGCAGCGCGACGAACGGGTTGAGCAGCAGCGCGAGCAGCGCCGCGACGACGAAGATGAGCGTGACCGGACCCGCCGCGCGGAGCAGCGCATAGGCGCCGAGGATCCCCAGCGGCAGCGTGACCGCCTGAATCCACCTGGGCACCACCACCGGCACAGCCCGCCGCTGCGTCGGCTCCTCGCTCGCCTCCATCACACCGATTATGCGCCGTCGGGTGGCGGTCCTCTAGCGTTCCCCGCTTGCACGCGATCCTCTTCGTCGGCGACGTGGTCGGCTCCGCCGGCCGCCGGGTCGCCCAGTCCATGCTGGGCGCGATGCGCGACGAGCTCGGCGCCGACTTCGTCGTGGTCAACGGCGAGAACGCCTCGGGCGGCATCGGGATCAACCCCAAGCACGCCGACGAGCTCTTCCGCGCGGGCGCCGACGTGATAACGCTCGGCAACCACACGTACCGGCACCGCGAGCTCTGGCCCTACCTCGAGCAGCGGCGCGAGATCGTGCGGCCGGCGAACTTCCTGCCCACGCAGCCGGGGCGGGGCACCGCGACGGTCGAGCGTGGCGGGGTCACGCTCGGCGTCGTCAATCTGGCGGGCAACCTCTACATGCCGCAGGCAGCGCCCGCGCTGCTGACGGCGGACGACGCGATCAAGGAGGTCGCGCACGCCGACCTCGTCCTCGTCGACATGCACGCGGAGGCGACGAGCGAGAAGGTCGCGCTCGGCTGGTACCTCGACGGCAAGGTCGCGGCGGTCGTCGGCACGCACACGCACGTCCCGACCGCCGACGCGCGGGTCCTCCCCGGCGGCACGGCCTACATCACCGACGTGGGGATGACCGGCGCCCGCGGCGGGGTCATCGGCGTCCGGCGCGAGCAGTCGATCTCGACGATGCGGACGCACATGCCGCAGCGCTACGAGCCCTCCGAGGAGGACCCGTGGATCAACGCCGTGCTGGTGCGCTGCTCGGATCAGGGGCGGGCGACGGCGATCGAGCAGATCCTGCGACCGCTGGCGTGAGCAGCGCGATCAGCAGCAGCGGCAGGAACCAGACGAGGTAGAGGTAGAACCAATGGGTCACCGTGAGCTGGAGCGCGATCAGCACGGCCGCGCCCAGCGCCGCCACCGTGATGTCGTCGCGGCGCGACGGCACGAACGCGACGGCGATCGCGAGCGCCGCGGCCGCCACGGTCGCGGCGGCCTGCAGCCAGCCGGGCAGGTCGTAGAGGCCCCAGATCGAGAACGGCGAGTTGCGCTCGCCCTGGAAGCCGAGGGTCCGGTCCGCGAACGTGCCGAGCCCGTCGCCGAGCGCGACCGGCGCCATGACCAGCACGCCGGCAGCGCCCGCCGCGATGGCGCTCCGGAGCTTCCCGGTGCCCGCCGTGACGAACAACGGCACGAGCGCGAGTGGCGCGAACTTGGACAGGCCGGCGACGACCGCCAGCGCGCCGCGCGCGATCGGCCGCGCGGTGCAGAGGAACGCGGCCAGCACGAGCGCGCCGACCAGCCCGTCGTTCGCGCCCGAGTTGGCGACCAGCAACGTGAAGGGGAACGTCACCCACAGGTAGGCGAGCAGGAGGCCGAAGCCCGGTCCGCGGAGCCGGCGCCCCGCGAGCCACAACCCGGCGACGCACGCGAGGTCGAAGGCCACTGAGGCGGCGTGGGCGGCCGGCAGGTCGTCCCACGTCCCCGTCCAGGGCCAGATCAGCGACCACGGGACATAGGCGGCGTACACGATCGGCCCGTAGGTGTCGCCGTGCGCGACGTCGGCGGGGAAGCCGCCGTAGACGCGGTCGCCGTCGAGCAGGTGGTCGGCACCGACCACGCTCGCGTAGCCGACGTCGATGACGTTGCCGTTGACCACGTTGAGCGCGATCCGGAACGCGAGGCCGGCGGCGACGCCGAACAGCAGCGCACCGTCGGGCAGGAGTGGCCGCAGCGGCGGCGTCTCCGGCCGCTTGAAGGCGATCCAGAGCATCCGCGCGAGGAGGTAGAGGAGGAGCGGGTAGGCGCTCGGGACGGAGACGTCGATCTCCGCGGCGCCGAAGAACGCGTACGACACGCTGAAGGCGAGCAGGACCGCGAGGTCGAGGTGGAGCATCCGCAGCGGCCGCCGCGCGAACGGCGCCGCGAACGCGAGGCAGAGCGCGATCCACACCCACGGCGAGTTCACCGCCCGGCCGAACTCGCCCGGGCGGCCGCGGGCCATCCGCCAGCCCACCTGCCGGCCCGTCCAGACGTGGAGCACGCGACCCGTCCGGTCGTCGACGATCACCCGCGCGATCTCCTCGCTGCGCTCGCCGGGCGCCGCCGCCGGAACGTAGACCGCGACCTGCCAGCGCCCCGGCCGCAGGAGGTACGCGCGCACGTAGCTGTCCGGATGCCCGGCCCGCTCCTCCCGCACGCGCCGCTGCGCCTCGGCGAGCGGCAGGATCTCGGCGGCGCTGCGGCGGTACCCCGGCGGGACGAGCTCGCCCCCGGGCGCGAGGTCGAGCGAGGAGGACGTGGGCTCCTGCGCCTCGGCGCGCCCTGAGCCGAGCAGCACGAGTGCGAGCACGGCGAGCCCGGCCGCCGCGACCGCGCGTGCGCTCACACGCCGAAGTGGTCCAGGATCATCGGGACGATGTCGCGCAGCGTCCACTGCTCGCGCGCGTCGATCCCGTCCGGTCCCGTCCCGCACCACAGCAGCGACCCGTAGGAGTCGTTCGCGTGCAGCGCGCCGTGCGAGCCGCCGCCGACGTGATGCGACCCGCCCCAGTCGAGGAACTCGAAGCCCGGCTTGGCCGAGGCGAGGACCTCGCCCGCGGTGCGGCAGCGCAGCGCGGACCAGACGCGGCCGAGCGCGTCGGGGTAGCGGTCCGACCGCACGCGGCCGTCGGCGACATGGAGGGCGAGGACGTCGAGGTCGCCGTCGACGCTCCACTTGTCGCCGCGCAGGTCGGTGAGGTCGCCCCGCGGCGCGAAGCGGAGCTCGCCGAGCCGTGAGCGGACGGCGGCCTCGCCGTCCGGATGGTCCGTGAGGTGCATGACGAGGTCGACGCCGTCGAGCGTCAGCAGCGTGCGCACGGAGCGCGCGATGAGCTTGGTCCGCGCGTCGCGGTCGAGCACGTAGATCTGCGCGGCGCGTGAGCTCGGGCAGACCGCGATCTCCGCCCGCGGGCCGTTCTTGCGGTCGCGCACGCCGCTCGCCGGCAGCACCGCGAGCTCGTCGAACGCCTGGAAGAGGTCGATCTCGTCCTCCACGAGCGACTGCGAGTGGTCCGAGCAGACGATCACCGCGTGATCCTCGAGGAAGGCGTCCGCCCCGCCGGCGGCCTGCATCATCCGCTCGATCTGCTGGTCGGCGGCGGCGAGGGACGTCACCTGCGCGTCCGGGCCGTGCTTGTGCGAGTGGGTGTCGTTGTCGGGCAGCGACAGCAGCAGGAAGTCGAAGAGGTCGTTCTCGACCAGGTACTCGGCGACGCAGCCGGCGTGCTGGTCGCGGACGCCGGGGAGCCCGAGCTGCGAGCGGCAGCCGGTGCGGCGCGAGGCGAACATGTCCGCGTAGAAGAACTCGCGCGGACCGAGGACGGACTCCTTGAAGACGACGGAGGCGATGCGCGTGAGCGCGGTCTCGTTCGTCACCTCGTGGCGGTGCCGGCCGCGGTACATCAGGTACGTCGTGCCGGCGGTGCGAAAGCCCGCGTCGTCGAGCGACTCGAACACCGTCGGCGTCTCCGCCGACAGGTGCTCGGCGTTCATGTTGTAGATCGTGTCGGTGAGCGAGCGCTTGAAGCCGAACGCCTGCGACGCCTTGAAGCTGGTGCCGTACTCGACGTAGCGCTCCTCGTCGCGGTGGTACCAGTTCATCGACGGGATCTGGTGACGGTCCGGGCCGGCGCCCGTGGCGATCGACGCCGAGCAGACCGGGGTCACCGAGGGGAACGCGGCGACGCACTCGCCCGTGTGATGGCCGCGCTGCATCAGCAGCTCCAGCGTCGGCGCCCGCCCCGACGCGACCGCCTGCTCGAGCATGGCGGGCTTCATCGCGTCGATGACGGCGAGGACGAGCTTCTTGGGACGCGCCACTGCTCTCAGCGCAGGATGCGCAGTCCGGCGTACTTCTCGCCTTCGCGGCGACGGCCGCCCGCCAGCAGCCAGATGAGGCCCCCGATCACGACGAGCGCGAGCGGCGGGAAGAGTATGGAGATGCCCGCGGCACCGAGCGCGACGCCCTCCGCGTAGACGGGCAGCGCCGTGGCCGCCTGGTCGTCGAGCCGCCGCCGCACGCGGCCGAACAGCAGTCGCGCGGCCTGGAAGCCGAGCGCCGCCGCGGCCACGCCGGCGATGGCGCCCGCCCACCAGTCGCTCGAGTTGTCGGCCACGGAGGCCGCAGCGGCGAGCCCGCCCAGCGCCAGCGCGAGGGCGAGGAGCGCATACAGGAGCGGCGGCCGGTCCTCGGAGCCACGGCCCGCCCGCCTGCCGGCGAAGTCCAGCAGGACGACGAGCACCAGCACGCCGAGCAGGAACGGCCATTCCTCCATGAACGCGAAGTCCGTCCCGTCGTAGTCGAGACCGACGTTCGCAGCCGCGAGCGCACCGGCCAGCAGGACCGGCAGGAACGGGCGAATGCCGATCGCGGCGGCGAGCCCGACGCCCTGGAGGAGGTCGAGGATGAAGTCCATGGTGAGCTAGGGTGCCCCGGGCGGCATGACGATAGACGAGACGCCAAGGGGCCCGGGCGCCGGCGGCGAATCCCGTGCCATGAGCCCGTCCAGGACGACCGCGCGGGACCTCGAGCGGTATGCGGGCCTGTTCGCGCGCCGCACGCAGGAGATGAAGTCGTCCGCGATGCGGGATCTGATGGCGATCACCGCGCGCCCCGAGGTGATCTCGCTCGCCGGCGGCCTGCCGGACACGACGTGCTTCCCGTCCGAGGACATGGCGGCGCTGATGTCGCGCGTCGCCGCCGACGCCTCGGCGCGCGCGCTCCAGTACGGCCCGACCGAGGGCATGGACGAGCTCAAGGACTGCATCGTCCAGGTCATGGCCGAGGAGGGCATGGACGTCGGCGCCGACGAGCTGCTCATCACCACGGGCGGCCAGCAGGTCATCGACCTCGTCTGCAAGACGCTGATCGACCCCGGCGACGTCATCGTCGCCGAGGGCCCGACCTACCCCGGCGCCGTGCCGACCTTCGGCGCGTACCAGGCCGACGTCGTGCAGATCGAGATGGACGCCGACGGCATGCGCGTCGACCTCCTCGAGGAGACGCTCGACCGCCTCGAGG
This sequence comes from Solirubrobacteraceae bacterium, assembly GCA_040510855.1. Taxonomy (GTDB): domain Bacteria; phylum Actinomycetota; class Thermoleophilia; order Solirubrobacterales; family Solirubrobacteraceae; genus DASQMT01. The sequence continues at coordinate 5,290 of JBEVIG010000137.1, read as the reverse complement.
CCGACGGCCGGACGCCCAAGTTCGTCTACACCGTCCCGACCTTCCAGAACCCCGCCGGCGTGACCATGTCGCTCGAGCGCCGCCATGAGCTCGTCCGCATCGCCAAGCAGCGCGAGTTGTTCGTCCTGGAGGACAACCCGTACGGCCTGCTGCGCTACGAGGGCGAGCCGCTCCCGCCGCTCTACGCGCTCGACGGCGGCGAGTTCGTCATCTACCTCGGCACGTTCTCGAAGATCCTGTCGCCCGGATTGCGCCTGGGCTGGACCGCGGCTCCGAGGCCCGTCCTCGAGAAGCTGAACCTCGGCAAGCAGGGCGTCGACCTGTGCTCGTCGACCTTCTCCCAGTTCTTCGTCGTCGAGTACTTCAAGCGCCGCGACTGGCGGCGGCTGCTCGGCTCGTTCCGCGACGTCTACCGGCAGCGGCGCGACGTGCTGCTCGACGCCCTCACCGAGCACTTCCCCGGTGACGCGGAGTGGACGCGGCCCGGCGGCGGCCTGTTCATCTGGGCCACGCTGCCGTCCTACATCGACACGACCGACCTGCTCGCCCGCGCGCTTCGCGAGCACGTGGCGTTCGTGCCGGGGCGCGCCGCCTACCTCGACGGCCGCGGTGGCTCGTCGATGCGGCTCAACTTCTCCGGCGTCTCCGAGGACGACCTCCGCGAGGGCGTCCGCCGCATCGGCAAGGTCGTCAACGAGCAGGTCCGGCTGTACTCGACGCTCACCGGCACGGAGCCCGCGGCGCCGCGGCGGGCGCCCGGGGCCGAGAATCCGCCGGGTGCCGGGCACGCGGGCGACAGCGACGATCCGGGCGCGCGCATCGTCCCGCTGCGGCGGCGCGCCGGCGGGGAGCGATGAGCCGCGTCGCGGTGCTCGAGGGCGGGCAGTCCCTCGAGCGGCAGGTCTCGCTGCGCTCGGGCGCGCGCGTGCGGGATGCCCTGGAGCGGCTCGGCCACGACGTCGTCGCCATCGACGTGGGGCCGGACCTGGTCGAGCGGCTGACCGACGCCCGGGCGGACGTCGCGTTCGTCGCTCTCCATGGGCGCGACGGCGAGGACGGCACGGTCCAGGAGATCCTCGAGCTCGTCGGGATCCCGTACACCGCGTCGGGACCGTCGGCGTGCATGCGCTGCATGGACAAGGTGCTCGCAAAGCATGCGCTGCGGGACGCCGGCCTGCCGACGCCCGACTTCTATGCGTTCAGCCAGACCGCGTTCGAGTCGCTCGGCGCCGCCCATGCGCTGCCGGCGATCGAGGAGCGGCTCGACTTCCCGATCGTGATCAAGCCCGCGTCACAGGGCTCGGCGCTCGGCATCCGCTTTGCGCCCTCCGCGGCCGAGGTCCCCGCGGCGATCATCGCGGCGTTCTCCTACGACACGAAGGTCCTGCTCGAGCGGCATGTCGCCGGCCGCGAGCTCGCGGTGTCCGTCGTCGACGGCCCGGACGGCCCCGAGGCGCTGCCGGTCGTCGAGGCGATCCCGCGCGGCGGCGACCACTACGACTTCGAGGCCCGCTACGAGATCGGCCGCACCGACTTCGTCTGCCCCGCCGAGCTCGACGCGGAGACGACCCAGGCCGCGCAGTCGCTGGCGCTCGAGGCCTATCGCGTCCTCGGCTGCTACGGCTTCGCGCGGATCGACCTGATGCTCGATGCGGCGAGCGGGGAGCTCACGGTGCTCGAGGCCAACGCCATCCCGGGGCTGACCGAGACGTCGCTGTTGCCCCAGGCGGCCGAGGCGGGCGGGCTCTCGTTCGACGCGTTCGTCGAACGCGTCCTCGACCTCGCACTGCAACGCATGGCGGCCTGACCCGAGCGCGTCGCGACCGTTTCACGTGAAACGGTCGAGAGAGGCCGCTGGTCGACGTCAGCCGTTCTCGCCGGCGCCGAAGTCCTCGGGGGACACCTGGTCGAGGAACTCCTTGAACTTGTCCACGACCTCCTCGGTGTCCTCGACCTCGTGCTCGAACTCGATCGCCGACTCGGCGATGACGTCCTCGGCGGCGAAGATCGGCGCGCCGGACCGGACGGCCAGGGCGAGGGCGTCGCTCGGGCGCGAGTCGATCTCGACCTCGCGGCCGTTTACCGTAAGCGTGATCGACGCGTAGAAGGTGTTCTCTCGCAGCTCCGTCACGGAGACACGCGAGCACGCGACGTCGAGCTCGCCGAGCATCTCGAACAGGAGGTCGTGCGTCATCGGCCGTGGGGTCGAGGCGCCCTGCAGCTTCATGAGGATCGCCGCGGCCTCCGGATGCCCGATCCAGATCGGCAGGAACTTGTTCGATTCGACGGCCTTGAGCAGAACGATCGGCTGCTTGCCGACCATGTCGAAGCTCACGCCGTAGATGACCATCTCCTGCAAACTGGGCGCTCCTTGCAACGGGGCTTCCGGTCGCCGAAGTATAGGCGCAGGGCGGCCCTCCATCCGAGGCGCCGTCCTGGGCGTCGCCCACCCGACCGGCGTGCGCTCGGGCCGTCGCGCCGCAACACCGCGCAGGGGCGCAACGCACGAGATGACGTCCGACCCCGGAACGGAAAAGGCCCGCTCTCGCGGGCCTTCGCAGTGGGCGATCCTGGATTCGAACCAGGGACCTCTTCCTTATCAGAGAAGCGCTCTAACCGACTGAGCTAATCGCCCCGTGGGGCGGCCATGATAGCGAGCTGAGGCCGCATCAGGCAGGCGTTGTGAGCCCCAATCGCTCGGCAGCCTCCAGCGCCTCGTCGAGGCTCTCGAAGGCGAACTGGACCCGGTAGCCGTCGGCCCGCGGTGTGATCTTGACGTCGACGCCGAGCGCGCGGCCGAAGGCCTCGCCCAGCCGCTCCGCGGCATCCGCCTGGTCCGGATGCAGCTCAGGCGACTGCCGCCGGACGGCGATGACGCCGGGCTCGTGCACCGGCGCCCGGCAGCGCGCCTCGGTCTGGCGCACGGACCAGCCCTGCGCGGCCGCGTCGCGCGCCAGCCGGCGGCGGAGATCGTGGTCGGGCGCCGTGAGCAGCGCGCGACCATGCCCCTGCGTGAGCCGGCCGGACTCGATGAGCTCGAGTGCCTCGTCGGGCAGATCGAGCAAGCGCAGGAGGTTCGAGATTGCGACGCGCGAGCGGCCCAGACGGCGGCCGGCCTCCTCCTTGGAGAGACCGAGCTCCTCGACGAGCGCGGCGACCGCGCGCGCCTCCTCGACGGGATTCAGGTCCTCGCGGGCCATGTTCTCGATCAACGCGAGCTCAAGCGACTGCGCATCGTCGTGCGGGCGCACGATCGCGGGGATGGCCTCGAGCTCGGCGAGCTGCGCGGCACGCCAGCGGCGCTCGCCCGCGATCAGCTCATACGTCCCGCCCGCGACCGGGCGGACGAGGACCGGCTGGAGCAGGCCGCGCTCGCGGACCGACGCGGACAGGCCGACGAGCGCCTCCTCCCCGAAGTGCTTGCGCGGCTGGTTCGGATTGGGCGCGATCAGGTCGACCGGCAGCGTGCGGTACTCGACGTCGGCTTCTTCAGTCGTCGTGCTGGACAGGATCGCCGCGAGGCCGCGGCCCATGCCTCGGCTGCGCTCAGCCACGCGCGGCCACCTCCTTGGCGAGTTCGAAGTAGGCGTCCGCTCCGGCGCAGTGCGGATCGTGGTGGATCACCGGTCGGCCGAAGCTCGGCGCCTCACCGAGCCGGACGTTCCGCGGGATCACCGTGTCGAAGACCAGCGACGGGAAGTGCCGGCGGACCTCGGCCTCCACGTCCTGAGCGAGCTTCGTGCGCGGGTCGTGCATCGTGAGCAGCATGCCCGCCACGGTCAGCCGCGGGTTCAGCTCGCGCTGGATCAGGGAGAGCGTGTCGAGCAGGCCGGCGAGCCCCTCGAGCGCGAAGTACTCCGTCTGCACCGGGACGATCACCCGGTCCGCCGCGACCAGCGCGTTGACGGTCAGCGGGCCCAGCGACGGCGGGCAGTCGAGCAGGAGATAGGCGAAGCGGTCGCGGAGCGGCGCGAGCGCATCGCGCAGCCGGCGCTCGGAGCCCGGCAGACGCGGGAGCTCCATCGTCGCGCCCGCGAGGTCGGGGGTCGAGGCCAGCAGCGACAGGCGGTCGACGCTGGTCTCGCGGACGGCATCCTCGGCCGTCACGTCGCCGCTGAGGACGTCGTAGAGACCGACGCCCTCCGAGCGGTCGGCGCCGACCCCGACGGTGGCGTTGCCCTGGGGGTCGACGTCGACGAGCAACGTGTCGAAGCCCGCCTCCGCGATACACGCGGCCACGTTGACCGCGGTGGTGGTCTTGCCCACCCCGCCCTTCTGGTTGGCGATGGCATACACGGTGCTCATTCGGTCCCCGACGCTAGCGGCGCGGACGGCGGATCTCGCGTGATGACGCGGTATTGACGCGGTTTCAACGCAGGTTTTTCACGGACAGCGGGCGTTTCGTTGCAATGCCCGCTCGCCGGGGATACATCGCCGGCGTGGGCACGATCTTGCGCGCCGCTCGCAGCGTCCGGCGCTCCGATCCCGCGAAGGGACGCACGGCGAGCGGCGCATCCTCCTCCAGTCCGAGCACGGTCGCCGCGGCGGCGCCGTCCGCCGCCTCGTCCTCACCCACCTCGCCCTTCCAGGCGACGACGGATCCGCCGTCGCGCAGCAGCGGCGCGGCGTACTCGTAGATCACGGGCAGCGCCGCCAGGGCCCGGGCGGTGACGACGTCGCATCGGCCGACGCCGTCCTGCCACTCCTCCGCGCGCACGCACGCGACGTCCACGTTCTCGAGTCCCATCGCCGCGGCCGCCTCGCGAATGAACGCGCACTTGCGATTGAGCGACTCCACCATCATCACGCGCGCACGCGGGAGGGCGGCGGCAAGGACGAGGCCCGGAAGGCCGCCGCCGGCGCCGAGATCGGCGATCAGGCCCGCCGCCCGGACCGCGGGGACCTCCAGCCCGCTCAGCGAATCGGCGATGTGGACATCGATCCCGACCGCCGCGTCGTGCACGGAAGTCGGCGACGCGGGATCCCGCAGCAGGTCGAGCAGCACGGCGAGCGGCGCCGCGGCCGCCGGATCGGCCTCGTGAGCGGCGAGGCGCGCTTGGAGCGCCTCGATAAGCCGGGACCGTTTCACGTGAAACGGTCCGGCGAGCGTTGCACGTGAAACAGACCACGCCGAAGGGGTCGCTGCTGACCGGACGCTGATTGGCGCCCAGCGCTGTCAGCAGAGGGCGATGCAGACTCGACCGTTTCACGTGAAACGGTTCGAAATCCGACGTCGGCAGGCCCTGACCCGCGATCAACGCTTCGGGGCGAGCGGCCTGTGGCGCTCCCG
>JBEVIG010000136.1:0-7824 GCA_040510855.1 Solirubrobacteraceae bacterium | reverse complement strand
ATGCGGCTGCTGATGGGCGAGCCGAACGTGCTCCTGCTCGACGAGCCGACCAACGACCTCGACATCGAGACGCTCACCGCGCTCGAGGACCTGCTCGACGGCTGGCCGGGCACGCTCGTCGTCGTCTCCCACGACCGCTACTTCGTCGAGCGGGTCTGCGACGACGTGTACGCGCTCGAGGACGCCGGCACGATCCGCCACCTGCCGGGCGGGATCGACCAGTACGTCAGCGACCGCCGCGCTCGCCTGGCGCCTCCTCCGCCGCCGCCGCGGGAGCGCGGCGCGCCCCCGCCGGGCGCCGTCGCCCGCGCCGCACGCAAGGAGGTCGCGCGCGTGGAGCGCGCGCTCGACCGCATCGGGACGCAGGAGGCCGAGCTGCAGGAGGCGATGGCCGCCGCGGCGACCGACCACGTGCGCCTCGGCGAGCTCCAGGACACCCTCGAGGCCCTGCGCGCCGAGCGCGACGAGCTCGAGGCCGCCTGGCTGGAGCAGAGCGAGCTGCTCGAGCGATGAGGCCGGCGCTGCTCGCCGCGGTGCTGCTCGTCCTCGGCGCGGGCGCGGTGGCCGTCGTGCTCGCGTCCGGCGGGTCGGACGGGCGCGGGGCCGACGAGCGCGGCCCGAACCTGTGGGTGGACCGGGACGGCGGTGGTTGCGTCCGCCGCGCCGCTCCGGCTCCGTACGTGGACGGCGAGGCGTGCAGCCTCGACGACGCGTATCGGCGCGCGCGCTCGCGCGACGTCGTCCACATCCGCGAGGGCCGCTACCCGCAGGCCGAGATCGGGCCGGACAACGAGGACCTGGAGCAGCCGGTGACGATGCGCCCCGACAAGGGCGCGAAGGTCATGATCGCCGGGCTCGTCACCACCGGCAGCCGGCTCACGCTGCGCGACGTCACGATCGCCACCGAGGGCCGGCACCGGCGCGGCTGGATCAGCCAGGACGCGAGCCAGGTGCGGCTCGACGGCGTCGACATCACGGGGCCGTGGGCGAACCTCCGCGTCGAGGGCGGGGAGGGCAACGCGTACGTCAACGCGAGCTACGGCACGGCCGGCAACACGGAGCCGCGCGTCTGCGGCAAGGGCGACGGCGAGCCGGTCGAGCTGACGCGCACGAAGGGGATGACGATCAGCAACGTCGACTTCCAGCCGTTCATGCCCGACCGGGACAACCCGCTCTGCGGCCCGGACGACGTGCAGCACCTCGAGACGATCCGGGTCAACGAGGGCGTCGACGACCTCCTCCTCGAGCGCAGCCGGTTCCACCGCGGCGACGGCTCCGGCACCGCGCGCCTGTTCGTCACCAAGCTCGAGCCGGCCGGCACGGGGGAGAACTCGAACCGGATCCGCGTCGTGAACAACTGGTTCGGCGACGCCGAGGGCTCGACCTCGATCCTCCTCGGCGGGAACCAGGTGTGCGCGGGCTACGTGTTCGCCTACAACCTCTGGGAGGACGGCTTCGACGACGCGTGCCGCAAGGACGGGCCTGACAGCCTCACGTTCGTCGGGAACGAGGGCACGCAGCCCGCCTACCTGCCGTGCCCGGGGACCACCGCGAGCCACAACATGTGGACGTGGTCGGAGGGCCGGAGCGACTGCGGGACCGACCAGTGGGCGATCGACCCCTGCAACTGCCTCGACGGGCTCGCGCTGGCCGACGACGGCTTCCACGTCACGTCGGCCTCGCCCGCCGTCGACGCGGGCCAGCCCGAGGCGGAGTGCAAGCGGCTCACGGGCGGTGTCGACATCGACGGCGAGCCTCGCCGGGGCACCTGCGACGCGGGCCCGGACGAGCTCGCGACCGAGCGCTGACCCGGTTCCTCCCTCAAGCGCGCGGGACGGCCCGCCGAGGAACCATCCGATGCCCTTCGCCCTCACGGCCTACGAGGCCGGCCGCTCCCTCGGGACCATCGCGCTCGCGGTGCTCTTCGTCCTCCTGGTGCTGCGCGCCTTCGACGTGCTGCCGCGGAAGAAGCCGACCCCTCACGGGAAGCTCACCGACCTCGGTGTGGCTGCGATCCTGGGCGTCCTGCTGACCGTGACCTTCTTCAACGGCCGCGCGGACGCCTGGGACGGCGACGAGGGCCGCCAGATGAAGGCGGGCTTCATCGCGGGCTGCCAGTCGTCGGCCGGCTCCGTGCTCGACTGCGAGTGCGTCTTCGCCGAGCTGACCAGCGAGGCGCCCTACGACACCCCGGAGGGCTTCGCCCAGCTCAAGGAGCCCGTCCAGCAGGCGACGGAGAGCGGCGACGTGTCGCAGATCCCCGCGGCGTACTTCTCCGCCGTCCAGGACTGCGCCGTCTAGGACTGCGCGTCCCAGGCCTTAAGGTCCGGGAGCGGGTCGAACGGCGACCCGCCCTCGTACCAGCCGGGCGCCGACCACTCCTCGAAGTGGAGGTGGCAGCCCGACGCGCGGCCCGTGTCGCCGACGTAGCCGATCAGCTGGCCGGTCGTGACCTTGTCGCCCTTCTCGACGAGGGCGGGGTCGCGCAGGTGCATGTAGGCGTAGTCCACGCCCGTGCGCGCGCCGTCGATGACGACGTAGTTGCCCGCGCGCGACTGGAACTGGTTGAAGTCGACGGTGCCGCCGCGGGCGGCGACGAGCGGCGTCCCGCACTCGGCGAAGACGTCCTGGCCCTGGTGGCCCCGGCCGCCGCCGAACGCCGCGGCGAACTCGCCGTAGGCGTGCGCGCCGACGATCGGGAAGCGGAACTTGAGGAAGCGGAAGCTGTCCGGCGTCTCGCCCTCGGTGGGCGCGGCGGACTGCGACGACGTCGCGCGGACGCCCGACGTGTCCGTCGCCGTCACCGCGAAGCGGTAGACGCCCTGGCGCGCGACCTTCCCGTGCACGGTGCCGTCCCACTCGACGGACTGCGCCTGGCCGGGCTCGACGGCCTCCTCGGTCCAGCTCGAGACCACGGCGCCGTCGTCTCCGCGCAGCAGCTGGATGTCCACGCTCGCCGGCCGGCTCCCGCCGACGACGTAGGTGAGCGAGGCGGGCTTGCGCGAGCCGAAGAAGACTTTCTGCTCCCGGACCTCGGCGTCGACGACGCCCGCGGGCAGCTTCGCGGCGGCCGGGGCGATGGTGAGCACGCCCTTGGAGGCGGGGGAGCGGGTGCCGTCCACGCGGCGCAGGCCGAGCCGGCCGGTGACCGCCGCGCGCGGCACGCGGACGAGGACAGAGCGGCGGCTGACCTTGCGCGGGGCGACCGCGGCGTCGTCGGCCTCATCGGTGTCGACGCCGAAGAAGAGGACCTCGCCGAGGTTCTTCAGGCCCTTCCCGTACACGCGTACGAGGGAGCCCGGTCGCGCGGTGCCGACCGAGACGCACCCGGTGCGGCAGGCGAAGCGCTTCACGCGCGGGGCGGTCGCCCCGTAGTTGTCGGCCGTCGGCGGCGCCGCGACCCGCATGGACGTGGGCCCGGTGGCCGAATCGGGGGAGAAGCCGCCCGTATCGGGATCCTGCGCCGACGCCACCGAGGCGGTGGCGGCGAAGGCCGTCAGGGCGTATGCGATTGTCCGGCTCCATGGCCGGATCACCCGCTTGCGCGGCAATCTGCTCCTCTCGTCGGCCTACGGGGTTAGCTGACGGGCTCGCGCGGATCTCGCGCTACCAGGCGGCAATGCCTGGATTCGCCCCCTGAGCGCCGGAGCGCCCTTCGGTTCCCCCGCTCCGCCCTCCCACGGGCGGATTCGGCTGGCGTTATGAACGCGGCGGAGTATAAACATGCCCCGGTCGGATCAAGGACATGCACGATCTTCGCGGTCCGCCCCGGAACAGGGCCTGCGGTCCCCGCTATCATCGTCCGCCGCCGCCGCGCACTTCCGCGTGGCTTCAATCTGCCCGCCACGCCATGAAGACCTACGTCGCCACCCCACTTGACCGCGAGCGCAACTGGCTGCTCGTCGACGCCGAGGGCCAGACCCTCGGCCGCCTCGCCACCCAGATCGCCGACGCGCTGCGCGGGAAGCGCAAGCCGACCTACACGCCGCACGTGGACACGGGCGACTTCGTGGTGGTCATCAATGCGGAGAAGATCTCCGTGACCGGCCAGAAGCGCGAGGAGAAGATGTACTACCGCCACTCGGGCTACCCGGGCGGCCTCAAGAAGCGCTCGCTGAACGACATGCTGGAGCGCCGGCCGGAGGAGGTCATCCGCCTCGCCGTCCGCGGCATGCTCCCGAAGAACCGCCTCGCCCGGAAGCAGCTCACGAAGCTCAAGGTGTACGCCGGGCCCGAGCATCCCCACGAGGCGCAGAAGCCGCAGAAGCTGGAGATCACGACTCGATGACCGACGAGAAGAAGCCCGAGCAGGACGAGGCCCCCGAGGCCGCCGCCGAGGAGACCGCCCCCGAGGCCCAGGCCGCCGACGAGCAGCCTGTCGCCGCCGAGGAGCCGGCTGCCGAGGCCGCCGCGGAGGAGCCCGTCGCCGAGGCCGAGGCTCCCGTCGAGGCCGCCGCCGACGAGGTCGTCGTCGAGGGCGACGCCGTCGAGCTCGAGGAGGACGTCGAGTACGTCGAGGAGACCCCGCGCGTCAAGCCGGAGATCCCCGGCATGGACCTCGAGGTCGACATCGTCCGCGAGGGCGAGGACTCCCTGCGCGAGGACGAGGACCCGTACGCGGAGGACGGCGACGCCGAGACCGCTGAGGAGGACCTGACGCAGCCGATCGCGGAGGCCGCGATCGATCTCGCCGCGGGCGCCCGCTACACGGCGACCGGCAAGCGCAAGACCGCCGTCGCGCGCGTGATCCTGAAGCCCGGGACCGGCGCGTACACGATCAACGGCCGGACGCTCGACGAGTTCTTCCCGCGCCCCGCGCTCCAGCGCACGATCCGCACGGCGCTCGAGACCGTCGCGCTCGAGGACAAGATCGACGTGATCGCCTCGATGCACGGCGGCGGCGTGTCGGCCCAGGCCGGCGCCCTGCGCCACGGCATCTCGCGCGCGCTCGTGGACGCGGACCCGAACCTCCGCTCCGAGCTCAAGCGCCGCGGCTTCCTCACGCGCGACGCGCGGGTGAAGGAGCGCAAGAAGGCCGGCCTGAAGAAGGCCCGCAAGCGTCCGCAGTTCTCGAAGCGCTGACGAGCCGTTGGCCGGACGGAAACTCTTCGGCACCGACGGTGTCCGGGGGGTCGCCGGGCAGTTCCTGACCGCGGAGCTGGCGCTGGCGCTCGCCCGTGCAGCGACCGCCCGCGCGGGCGCCGCCGCGCCGCGCGTGCTGATCGTCCGCGACCCGCGCGAGTCGGGCGAGATGCTCGAGGCCGCGGTGGCCGCGGGCGTGGCCGCCGCGGGCGGCGAGGCGCTGCTCGGCGGCGTCCTGCCCACCCCGGGCGCCCCGTTGCTCCTCGACCGCCACGGGCTCGACCTCGGGGTCGTCCTCTCGGCGTCGCACAACCCGTACGCCGACAACGGCATCAAGTTCTTCGGCGCCGACGGCTTCAAGCTCTCCGACGCCGCCGAGCTCGAGATCGAGCGGGCGCTGGAGAAGCCGCCCGCCGGCTCGGCCGCGGTCGGCCGCGTGCGGGCCTTCCACGGCGCGCTCGAGGACTACCTGCGCGCGCTCCACGAGCGCTTCGCGGATCTCGACCTCAGGGGCCGCCGGATCGCGCTCGACTGCGCGAACGGCTCCACGTACAAGGCCGGGCCCGAGATCTTCCGCCGGCTGGGGGCCGACGTCGACGTCCTCGCCGACCAGCCCGACGGCCGCAACATCAACGAGGGCTGCGGCTCCACGCACGTCGGTGCGCTCGCCGCCCACGTTCGCGAGGGCGGCCACGACGCCGGCTTCGCCTTCGACGGCGACGGTGACCGCGTGCTGGCCGTCGACCGCGCCGGCGTGGTCGTCGACGGCGACGAGCTGATCGCGCTCGCCGCGCTCCACCTCCGCGGCGCCGGCCGGCTGAAGGGCGACGGCGTGGCGGTGACCGTGATGACGAACTACGGCTTCCACACCGCGATGGGGGAGGCCGGGGTCCGGGTCGCGACGACGCCGGTGGGCGACCGCTACGTGCTCGAGGCGCTGCGCGAGCGCGACTGGGCGCTCGGCGGGGAGCAGTCGGGCCACATCATCGACATGGGCTTCGTCCCGTCGGGCGACGGCATCGCCGCCGCGCTCCTCACGCTCGAGTCGCTCGAGGGCGGCGACCTGGCCGACCGGGCCGCGATGGAGAAGCTCCCCCAGCGGCTCATCAACGTCCGGCTCGCCGACCGCGCGGCGCTCGAGGCCGCCGTGGCGGCCACGGAGGACGAGGTCGCGGCCGAGCACGAGGCGCTCAGCGGCCGCGGGCGCGTGCTCGTGCGCGCGAGCGGCACCGAGCCGCTGGTCCGCGTGATGGTCGAGGCGCCCGAGGCCGACGAGGCCGATGCCGTCTGCGGCCGCCTCGTCGCCGCGGTCGAGCGCGCGGCGGGCTAGAGCCTCGACCTTCTGCCAGTAGCTCAGACCATGCGGGTCGACCAGACTCGGATGTCGTGCCCAGCGGTGGACCGTCGGGCGCGATGGATGGCCGTAGGACTCGCCCTGCCCGTCCGAACGGCTGTCCGCCGCCGAGCCGCTGCGCTTCGCCACCCGCCGGCGAGTGCGGCGGCCGGCGGCACTTCCCTTGCCGAATTGTCAGACCGGTGGCAGAGCCTCCCCGAAGGTGCAGATCTGCGCTGGAGGCTTTGCGATCCGGCTCTAGAATGCAGTCCACGTGGGGGCCGCGGAGCCGGCCCCCCGTCCATTTGACACGGAGGCGTCACGAAGCATGTGTGGAATCGTCGGCTACACGGGGAAGCGGGCCGCGCAGGAGATCATCCTCGCCGGCCTCGAGAAGCTGGAGTACCGGGGATACGACTCGGCCGGCATCTCCCTCGTCGAGGAGGACGGCCTCGAGGCCGTCCGCGCCGTCGGCAACCTCAGCCACCTCCGCGCCGCCGTCGAGGAGCGCACGGAGCGCGAGGCCGCCGGCGCCGTCGCACTCGCGACGCGCCCTGCCGACACCGGGGTCGGCCACACGCGCTGGGCCACGCACGGCCGCGTCACCGAGGAGAACGCCCACCCGCACTTCGACACGCAGGACCGCGTCCACGTCGTCGTCAACGGGATCGTCGAGAACTACCTCGAGCTCAAGCAGGAGCTCGTCGCCGAGGGCGCCGTCTTCACCTCGGAGACCGACGCCGAGGTCATCGCGCACCTGATCGCGCGCCACCTGGACGACGGCGACCTCGAGCAGGCCGTCCGCGTCGCCTACAGCAAGCTCCGCGGCCACTACGCCTTCGTCGCCGTGGCCGCCGACGAGCCCGACACGCTCGTCGCCGCCCGCAAGGAGTGCCCGCTGGTCATCGGCCGCGGCGACGGCGAGCAGTTCGTCGCTTCCGCCATCCCGGCCTTCCTCGAGCACACGCGCGACGTGCAGCTGATCGAGAACGGCGAGATCGTCGTCCTCACGCCCGAGGGCGTCGAGTTCTCCACCGCCGAGGGCGCGCACGTCGAGCGCGAGGTCGAGCATGTCGACTGGAGCGCCGACGCCGCCGAGAAGGGCGGCTACGAGACCTTCATGCTCAAGGAGATCCACGAGCAGGCGGACGCGCTGGCCGAGACCATCGCCGACCGCACGGTCCGCGCCGACGGCGTCGACCTGGGCGAGCTCGGGGCGATCGACGACGAGCTGCTGCGCAGCGTCAAGCGGATCATCGTCGTGGCCTGCGGCACCTCGTACCACGCGGGCCTGATCGGCCGCTACGCGATCGAGACCTGGGCTCGCGTGCCCGTCGAGATGGACGTCGCCTCCGAGTACCGCTACCGCGACCCGGTGGTGGGCGAGGGCGACCTCGTCATCGGCATCT
>JBEVIG010000135.1:0-10385 GCA_040510855.1 Solirubrobacteraceae bacterium | reverse complement strand
TGTGGATGAGCTCCTGGATGATGACCGTCTTGCCGACGCCGGCGCCGCCGAACAGGCCGACCTTGCCGCCCTTGGCGTAGGGCGCGAGGAGGTCGACGACCTTGATGCCGGTCTCGAACATCTCCGCGGTCGGCGTGAGGTCCTCGACGGTCGGGGCGGAGCGGTGGATCGGCCAGCGCTCCTCCACCTCGATCGCCTCGCCCTCGTCGATCACGTCGCCGAGGACGTTGAAGATGCGGCCGAGCGTGATGTTGCCGACCGGGACGGTGATCGGGCCGCCGGTGTCGACGACCTCCGTGCCACGGGCCAGGCCGTCGGTCACGTCCATGGCGACCGCGCGGATGCGGTCGTCGCCGAGATGCTGCTGCACCTCGAGCACGAGCACGTCGCCGTTCTCGCGGGTGACGGTGATGGCGTTGTTGATCTCGGGGAGCTCGTCGGCGAACACGGCCTCGATGACCACGCCCTGGATCTCCTCGATCCGGCCCTTGTTGCCTGCCGTGCTCTTGGTGTCGGTCCGCTCAGCGGTGCTGGCTTCCATATCTCAAAGGCTCCTTAGACGAGGCTCTCTGCGCCCGCCACGACTTCCATGATCTCCTGCGTGATGTCCGCCTGGCGCTCGCGGTTCATCTGCAGGGTGTACGTATCGATGAGCTCGCCCGCGTTCTCCGAGGCGTTGCGCATGGCGGTCATGCGCGCGCCGTGCTCGGAGGCGGTCGACTCGAGCAGCGCGCGGAAGATCGAGATCTCCACGTAGGTCGGGACCAGCCGCTCGAGGATCTCGCCCGGCTCAGGCTCGTAGTCGACCAGGGCCTTGTGGTGGCCCTGCCCCTCGCGGGAGTCCTCCTCCTGCTCGTCCCCCTCGCCCTCCTCGAGGATCGAGGCCTGCTGCAGCGGGAGCAGCGTCTCGCGCGTCACGCGCTGCTGCAGGGGCGAGATGTAGTGGTTGTAGAAGATCTCCACGCGGTCGACGTCGCCGTCCACGTAGGCGGCGATCAGGTCGGAGGCGATCTCACGCGCGTTCGCGTACGCGGGGCGGTCGGTGAAGCCGGTGTACGACCCCGACAGCGCGCGCTTGCGGAACGTGAGCGAGCTCACGCCGCGGCGCCCGGAGCCGGAGAACATGACCTGCTTGCCCTCCGCCTCGAGCTCCTGCGCGGCGCGGAGCCCGGCGCGGACGATCTGCGAGTTGAACGCCCCGGCGAGGCCGCGGTCGCTCGTCACGAGCAGGATCCCGACCTTCTCGATCGACTCGCGCTCCTGCAGGATCGGCAGGTTGGGGAGGTTCTCGGCCGCCTCGGCGGCGTGCCGGGTCATCCGCCGGATCGCCGACGCGTACGGCCGCAGCGAGCGGATGCGCGACTCGGCCCGGCGCAGGCGGGCGGCGGAGATCATCTCCATCGCCCGCGTGATCTTCTGGACGTTCTTGACCGAGGCGACGCGGCTCTTGAGCTCCTTCGCGGCCATGGGCTACGCGGCGGCGGGCGCCGCCTCCTCCTCCTCGGTCTTCTCGTCGGACGACGACTCGGAGCGGCGGTCCTCGACCTCGATCTCCTCGTCGACCGGCTTGCCCTCCTCGTCGAGGTCGTAGCCGAAGTCGTCGGCGAACTCCTTGACGATCTCGTCGAGCTTGGACTGCGTCTCGTCGGACCAGTCCCCCTCGCCGATCTTGCCGAGGAGCTCGTTCGACTCGGCGCGCAGGCGCCCGACGAGCTGGTTGTTGAACTCGGGGACGCGATCGACGTCGACGCGGTCGAGGTAGCCGTTCGTGGCGGCGAAGATGATCGCCACCTGCTCGGCCACCGGGACCGGCTGGCGCTCGCCCTGGTTGAGCGTGGCGACCAGGCGGTTGCCGCGGGCCAGCGTGCGCTGCGTGTCCTCGTCGAGGTCGGAGCCGAACGACGCGAAGGCCTCGAGGTCGCGGAACTGGGACAGCTCGCCCTTCATGCGGCCGGCGACCTTGCGCAGCGGCCCGATCTGCGCCGCGCCGCCCACGCGCGACACCGAGATGCCGACGTTGATGGCCGGGCGCACGCCCGAGAAGAAGAGCTTCGGCTCGAGGAAGATCTGGCCGTCGGTGATCGAGATGACGTTCGTCGGGATGTAGGCCGACACGTCGCCCGCCTGCGTCTCGATGATCGGCAGCGACGTCATCGACCCGCCGCCGAGGTCGTCGGAGAGCTTGCAGGCGCGCTCCAGCAGGCGGGAGTGCAGGTAGAACACGTCGCCCGGGTACGCCTCGCGGCCCGGCGGGCGGCGCAGCAGCAGCGACATCTGGCGGTACGCGTACGCGTGCTTGGTGAGGTCGTCGTAGATCGTGAGGGCGTGCCCGCCCTTCTCGAGGAAGTACTCGCCGATCGACGCGCCCGCGTACGGCGCGAGGAACTTGATCGGGGCGGCCTCGTCGGCGGCGGCGGCGATGATGATGGTGTTGTCCATCGCGCCGGCCTCCTCGAGCGTCTGCGCCACGCCGACGACGGTGGCCATGCGCTGGCCGATCGCGACGTAGATCGAGATGACGCCCGAGTCCTTGTTGTTGATGATCGTGTCGATCGCGATCGCCGTCTTGCCCGTCTGGCGGTCGCCGATGATCAGCTCGCGCTGGCCGCGGCCGATCGGGATCATCGCGTCGATCGCCTTGATGCCGGTCTGGAGCGGCTCCTTCACCGGCTGGCGCTGGACGACGCCCGGGGCTTTGACCTCGGCCGGGCGCGACTCCTCGAGGTTGATGTCGCCCTTGCCGTCGAGCGGCCGGCCGAGCGGGTCGATGATGCGGCCGAGCAGCTGGTCGCCGACCGGGATCTCGAGCAGGCGGCCGGTGCGCTTGACCGTGTCGCCCTCCTTCACGTGGCCCCAGGGACCGAAGAGCACGGCGCCCACGTTGTCGGACTCGAGGTTCAGCGCGAGCCCGGTCACGTCGTGCGGGAGCTCCAGCATCTCGAACGACATGGCGTTCTCCAGGCCATGGATGCGCGCGATGCCGTCGGCCACCGACAGGACCGTGCCGACCTCGGTGAGGTCCGCCTGGCCCGCGTCGAGGCCCTCGATGCGGCTCTTGAGGATGGACGTGATCTCGTCAGGCTTGATCTGCATGGTGTGGCTTTCCGTTGCTCCTGGGTGAAGTTTGGGGCGGCTCAGGCCGAGCGGACGACCTGCCGGCGCAGGGTGTCGAGGCGGTTGCGGATGGACGCGTCGAGCACGGAGTTGCCGACGCGGACGACGATCCCGCCGAGGATGTCCGGCTCGACGGAGGAGGACAGCTCGACCTTGCGGCCGGTCTGCTGCTCGATGCGCTCGCCGATGTGGCGCACGGTGCTCTCGTCGAGCTCGACCGCGGACGTGACCTGGACCGGCAGGCGCTTGTTCTGCTCACGCCAGAGGGCGTCGTACTCGCGCCGGATCCGGAACAGCACCGGCATCCGGTGGTTCTCCACCAGCAGGTCGAGGAAGTTGAGGAAGATCGCCTCCGCTCCCGAGACCGCGCGGTGCAGCCCCTCCTTCTTCTCCTGCGTGGAGAAGTAGGGCGAGAAGAAGAACACCTGCAGCTGCCGGTCCTGCGCGAGCGCGTCGGCGAACTCGCCGAGCTGCTCGCGCACGGGGTCGGTCTTGTCCTGCTCGAGCGCTGCCTCGAACAGGGAGCGGGAGTAGACGGCGGCGATCTCCTCCATGGCCTAGCGCTCCTCGCGGCCGCCGGAGAGGGCGGCGAAGTCGAGCTCGGCGACGGCCTCCTCGACGAGACGCCGCTGATCCTCGTCGGTGAGCGTCTTGCGGGTGACCTTCTCCGTGGCCAGGATCGTGAGGTCGGCGACCTCGGCGCGGATCTCCTGGATCGCGCGGCGGGTCTCCGTCTCGATGTCCTTCCGGGCCTGCTCGAGCAGCTCCTCGCGGCGTTGCTTGCCGGCGTTGACGGCGTCCGCCTCCTGCTGCTCGCCGGCCTTGCGGGCGCGGGCGACGATCTCGTCGGCCTGGTGCCGCGCGGCCGTGAGGCGCTCGCGGTACTCGGCGAGGAGCTTGTCGGCCTCCTCGCGCGTGCGCTCGGCCGCGTCGATCGACTCCTCGATGGCCTGCTGGCGGCGATCGAGCGCCGCCGCGATCCGCGGGAAGGCGAGCTTCCACAGCAGGAGCATCGTGAGCCCGAACACGAGCAGCGTCCAGATCATCAGCCCGATGTCGGGCGTGACGAGGAAGCTGCCGCCCTCGTCCTCGCCGCCGGCTTCGGCGGCCGCGAGGACCAGGGGGTTGGTCAGGGTCGCGAGCATCGGTCTCCTAGAGGAAGAACGCGATGAGACCCGCGACCAGGCCGTAGAAGAAGCACGCCTCGGTGAGGGCGAAGCCGAGCCACTGGATGCCGGTGATCTCGTCGCGCATCTCGGGCTGACGCGTCACGGACTCGATGACCTTGCCGAAGATGATGCCGATGCCGACGCCGGCGCCCACGGCGCCGAGGCCACCGCCAACACCAAGGGCGATCGCCTTGCCCGCGTCCGCGCCGTCCTCGGCGGCGGCGAAGATGAAGGTGAGGAAGGTTGCGAGCACTGGAGGGGTCTCCTTGTTGGGTTAGTGGTGCTCGGCGACTGCGCCGCCGATGTAGATGGCCGAGAGGGTGGCGAAGATGAACGCCTGCAGCGTCGCCACGAGTCCGACCTCGAAGGCGAACAGCAGCACGCCGAACGGCAACGTGAAGAAGCCGAGCACTTCCAGGCCGAGCAGCACGGCCAGGCCACCGGACATGAAGAGGATGATCAGGTGCCCCGCGAGGATGTTCGCGAAGAGACGAACACTGAGCGAGAGCAGCCGCATGATGTTGGACAGGAACTCGAGCACGAAGACGAAGACCGCCATCCCGCCGGTCACGCCGGCCGGCACCAGCGCCTTCATGTACCCGATGAAGCCCTTCGCGCGGATCCCCTCGACGTTGTAGGCGACGAAGACGACGAGCGCGAGCACGAGCGGGATCGAGATGTTCGCGGTCGCCGCGTAGATGGCGAAGGACGGGATCTCGAGACCGCCGATGTCGACCGGGTGCTCCGTGTTGGTCGGCAGCGGGATGTAGCCGATCAGGTTCGAGAACCAGATGAAGAGGAAGAGGGTCCCGATGAAGGGGAACCACTTGCGCGCCATCCGGTCGTCCATGTTCCCGCGCGTGATCTGGTCGCGCATCGTCGTGTAGAGCAGCTCGACGAGCGTCTGGACACGGTTCGGCTTGGCCTGCATCCGCTTGGAGATCCACAGCATCGTCCCCGCGGTCAGGATCGCCGCGATGAACAGGTAGAGCACCGCCTTGTTGATGCTGAACGGCCCGAGGTCGATCCACGTGTCGAGCTTGAACTCGTTCTGCGGCGCGAACTCGTCGTTGTCGTTGCGCGCGAAGCCGAAGATCAGGACGGCGGCGAAGAGCGAGGCGAAGTAGGCCACCGCGATGCCGAGGAGGACCTTTCTGCGGGTGGTCATGACGTGGGGGTGTTCCTCTCCAGCGAGCGCAGGATCAGGGCGGTGGCCAAGTGGACGGTGTAGGCGGCGAGGCACACGACGGCGGCGGTGAACCCGTCCTCACGGTCGGCGGCCAGGCCGACGGCGAGGATGGCGATCGCGACGAGCCACGTGCGCGCCACCATGCTGGCGAACTTGATGCCGACCGCGCTCTTGGGGTCCGTCCGGTGACCAGCGGCGTCGAGCCACGCCTCGCCGATGCGCTGCACGATCCACACGCCGGCGCCGACGGCGTAGCCCAGCACGGGGCCGCCCATCAGGATCACGATGGGGGCGGCGAGCACCAGCAGGACGATGTCCAGGTAGCGCACGGGCGCCAAGGGGTCGGCGAGGCCTTGCAGCGGCTTGCGTGTGAGCTCGGACATGGCTGAAGCGATGGGGTTCACGTGCGCGCGCGTGTGCGCGCCTGGGTCCGGCGGCAGCCCCGAGATTCGGTGCCGGAACCAGGTGAGGGCGCGCAGCATAGCGCCGTCTTCGACTTTGTAACAACATTGTGCGACCCGGCGCTAGCAGATGGACCTCAAGCGCGCCTCGGCCCGCCGGTCCGAGTCTGCGCCCCGCGGGCTACTTCGGGTCGACGCGCAGCTCGGCGATCTGCTCGCCGGTGTCGTGGATCTCGATCTCGAAGATGCCGGTGATCGTGGCCGGGAAGGAGATCCGGGTCGGGTCCGGGCCGATCTCCTTCTCGATGTCGTAGCCGTGGATGTGGATCTCGGACGGCTCGTCCGCTCGGGCGCGGAAGACGATGTCCTCGCCTTCGGTGAACTCGAGCTTCGTGACCTTGCCGGGCTCGATGAGCGGCGGGGGCGGCTTGGGCTTGGGCGTCGGCTCCGGCGTGGGCTCCGGGGTCGGCGTGTCGTCCGCGCCGCTCTCGGCGGTGGCGGTCGCCGTCGGCGTCGGCGTCGGCGTCGGCGTCGGCGTGGCCGCGGTCTCCGCGTCGTCGCCGGTCGACGAGGTGAGGAGGATCACGGCGACCACGGCGATGACGACCGCGATCGCGAGGAAGGTGAGGCGCTGCGCCCGCGACATGTCGGTTCAATCTAGCCGCATGCTCGTCCGCGACGACGGCCTCGTGATCGGCCAGCCCGCCCACGCCTGGGTCTCTGGGCAGCTCGCGCGAGCCTGGGGCAACGCGGCGTTCCCGGCGCCGGCGCCGCGCGAGCCGGTGTGCCTGGCGGCCGAGCAGCACGACGTGGGCTGGCAGGACGCGGACCTGGCGCCGCTGCGCGGCGGGGACGGGCGGCCGCTCTCGTTCGTCCAGTACCCGCGCCCGGAGCACGTCGCGATCTGGCGCGGCGCCGCGCGCCGGCTGCTGGCCCAGAGCCGCTACGCGGCGCTGCTCGTCTCCCTCCACGGCACCGCGCTCTACGACCGCTACGTCGACGCGGACGCCCACCCGCCGGAGGTGGCTGAGCTCATCCGCGCGTACCTGCGGGAGCAGCGGGCGCTGCAGGAGGAGCTCGCCGCCGGGCTCGACCCCGGCGAGGTGGCGCGCAACCAGCGGCTGATCGCGACCCTCGACGCGCTCTCGCTGGCGCTCTGCCACGCGCGTGGCACGACACTCGAAGGCGTGCCGGGGGCGGACGGGCCGGTCGCGATCGAGGTCGCGCGCGCCGATCCGGCCGGCCCGGCCACCGCCGCGCGCGACGACCACGCGGTCCCGCCCGGCGCGGCGGCGACCGCGTTCACCCTCGCGCCGTGGCCGTTCGCACCCGACGCGCTCGTCGTCGGCTGCGAGGCCCGGCGGCTCGGGCCGGACGGCGAGATCGGCGAGTGGGTGCCCCTGCGGTTCGAACTCAGCCGGGGTTGAGCCCGATGACGTCGAGCAGCCCGCCGAACGAGCGCGGGTCGACGCCGTACTTGCGCTCGTAGGCGCGCGCCTCCGCGGGGTCGGCGAGCGCGAGCGCCAGCGCCTCGCGGGAGGAGCCGAAGCGGCACGCGGCGTCGTCGAGCGCCTTGAGCGCCGCATCCTGGAGGAAGCCCTCGATCCCGCCCGTGCCCGGGAGCACGCGCGGCGTGCAGGGGTCGGCGATCTCCACGCGGTCGGGGCCGATCTGCGGCGCCATCGCCACGTGGACGGCCGGGAGCAGGAGCGAGCCGGCGGCGACGCCGGCGACGATCGTCCGCCCGTGCCCGTCGCGCGGGAGCACGACGAGCGCGCCGAGCAGCGCGAGGCCGCCGCAGATCAGCAGCGGGATCCGGAAGGCGTCGCCGATGCCCTCGACGAGCATCGCGTCCGCGCGCTCGGTCAGCGCCGCGTACTCCTTCGCCTCCTCGGGGTCGTCGGCGAAGCGCCCGGCCTGGGCGTCGAGCGCGCGCCGCAGCCCGTCGCGCGGGTCGGCCGGGTCGAGGTCGGCGACGAGCGGTGCGGCGAGCTCGATCTTCTCCAGGGGCGGGAGCCGCGCGTCGAGGATCAGCGCCGCGCCGCGCTCCTGCGTGTCGAACACCGCGTCGTCGAGCTGCGCAGCGGCGACCGGGGCGAGGATCACGAGCGCGAGCGTGATGCCCACGTGGCGGATCGACAGCAGCTCCGCGGCCTCGCCGGGCGTGCGCTCCGGGAGGAGCTCGCCCGCGAGCGCGGGCAGCGCCAGGCCCATGCCGACGCCCGCGAGGATCTGCGGCGCGATGATCCACCCGATCGTCGCCTCGGGGAGCACGGCGAGCGCGAGCACGCCGCCCGCGACGAGCGCGCACCCCGACGCCGCGCGGGTCGGCGCCTCGCCGCGGATGCGCGAGCCGGCGAGCGCGGCGAGCGGGAGGACGGAGACCGCGGCGGCCGCGCCAAGCGGGGCGAGCGACCAGCCCGAGACGAGCAGGAGGACGAGCAGGAAGAGGACGCCGGTGAGGGCGGCCGAGACCGCGGCGAGCGAGGCGTAGGCGGCCGCCCGCGACGGCGCGCGCGTGGCCGCGGGGGTCCAGTCGGCCGGTGTGGGCTCGACCGGCTCGACCGACCGCGACACGGCGACGGCGGCGGCCGCGGCGGCGGCGACCGGCGCGCCGAAGATGAAGATCGCCCGCCAGTCGAAGGCCTCCGTCAGCGCGCCGCCGAGCGCCGGGCCGGCGGCCGTGCCGAAGACGGCCGCGGCCACCCAGAGGCGACCGCCGCCGAGGAAGGCGAAGCCGGCCACGAGCGCGGCGGCCGCGCCCGCGGCCTGGAGCCCGCGCAGGGCGAGCACCGGGCCGAGCGTGTCGGGCACCGCGCAGAGCCCGCTCGCGATCCCGAAGAGGGCGAAGCCCGCGACGCCGAGGACGCGATCGCTCACGACCCGCCGCAGCCACGCCGCGATCGGCAGGCCGACCGCGAGCACGAGCGTGTAGACGCCGATGACGGCCGCGACGCCCTGGACCGTCGTGTCCAGCTCGATCAGGATCGGCGGCAGCGCGAGCGTGACGACGGACGCGTCGGCGAGCGCGAGCGCGACGCCGAGGGCGATGAGGACGCGGCGGAGCATCGGCGCCGCATCCTGCGGCACGGACCGGCGGCGCGCCACCCTGCTGCCCGGCTTGCCCGCGGTGCGGGCAGCCGTAGCTCAGGTCACGCGCACTTCGTGGGCTTGCTCGAGCCGGGCGCGAGGCAGCGCCGCTTCTGCTTCGGCAGCTTGCCCGCGCGGATCGTGAAGCGGCGGAAGCTGCCCACGCTGTTCTTGTGCGTGATCCGGATCTCGATCCGCGTGCCGGGCTTGAGCTGCGCGTCCTTCACGTACTTCGTGAGCGACACGGCCGCGCCGTTCTTCTTGACCTTGACCGTCGCCTTCTTGCGCTCGCAGCCCTTGCCCTTGCAGGCGAACCTGATGCGGTCGCCCTTGCGCGCTGGCTTGACCTTGAGCACGGAGAAGACCGTGTACGCGTCGCCGTAGCCCAGCTTGTAGGCGATCGTGCGCTTCAGCACCGGGAAGGACGCGTCGCCGCCGCGGCAGTCCTGGTCGACGCCGTCGCCGGGCTTGTCCTTCGCCCCCGGGAAGATCGCCGGGTTGTTGTCGTTGCAGTCCGTCGGCCGCTGCACGCCGTCGTTGTCGGCGTCGAGGTCGACGGGCGGCGGGGTCGGGAACGGCGTCCGGTTGAGGAGGATGCTCAGCGTGTTGGAGCTGAGATTGGCCACCGCCATGTCGACGCGCTTGTCGGCGTCGAAGTCGGCGGTCGCGATCCCCGTCGCGGCCTGGTTGGTGAGGATCGGCGAGCTGCGGTCGTTGACGAAGCCGCCGGTCGCCGTGCGCAGCAGCACCGAGACGCGCTTGCCGCCCTGGTTCGCGACGGCGATGTCCGGCCGGCCGTCGAAGTTGAAGTCGGCGGTCTCGACCCCGGTCGGGCTGTCGCCGACGGGATACGAGTTCTCGCGCACGAACCCGCCGCCGGCCTTTCCGAGCATGACCACGACCTTGTCGTTCGGGTTGTCGCCAGCGGCGACGTCGAGGCGGCCGTCCTTGTTGAAGTCGGCGACCGCCATGCCGTACGCCTCCCGGTCCGTGTTGAACGGCCCGCTGGGAGAGACGGGGAACGTGTGGTTGTCGTTCTGGACCCAGAGCTCGATGCTCGCCGGCGAGGTCCAGTTCGCGGCCACGATGTCGAGCTGGCCGTCACCGGTGAAGTCACCGAGCGCGACGGCACCCTTCTGCCCGACGGACTGCAGCTTCACGGGTGCGTTGAAGGCAGTGCCGGCGTCATTCCGCAGCGCGTAGTACACCGCGTTGGGACCGAGGGTCCCGAAGACGAGGTCGCTCTTGCCGTTGCCGTCGAGGTCACCGACCGCGACGGTGTTGGTGGACGGGACCGCCAGCACTCCGCCTTCAAGCGCAAAGCCCGAGTTGTCGGCCTTGCGGAGCAGCACGTAGCCGCCGTTGCCACCGTTCTCGTAGCCCGCCACCGCGAGGTCGCGCTTGCCGTCGCCGTTGAAGTCG
>JBEVIG010000134.1:0-16693 GCA_040510855.1 Solirubrobacteraceae bacterium | reverse complement strand
GTTCGACCGCGACGGCGACGGCAACGCCGACACGCTGGTGCTGTCGGTCGACTCGCCGCTGGTCGGCCCGCAGTGCGGCGCGGCGCCGGCAAGCAAGAGCGCGACGACCGGCAAGTACCCGGACGGCACGTGGGAGGGCATCCGCATCTTCGACATCTCCAACCCGTGGCAGCCGGCGCAGATCGCGACGGTCTACCAGGACTGCGGCTCGCACACGAACACGCTGCTGCCCGCGCCGAAGGGCAAGCGGTCGATGTACGTGCTCAACTCGAGCTACCCGCTCGGCGACGGACCGACCTGCGGCCCGCTGGGCGCCGAGCAGGGCCGCGCCGTCAACCACGGCACGGTGCAGGTGATCGAGGTGCCGTTCGACGACCCGTCGCAGGCGCACGAGCTCACCGAGCTCCCGATCGTGTACCCGGGTGACGCCGACGGCGTCTACAAGCCGGTGAGCGACCACGGCATCGTCGCGCCGCTCGACAACTTCCTCGGTTGCCACGACCTGAGCTCGTTCCCCGGGAAGGGGATCGTGGGCGCCGCGTGCGGCGAGCAGGCGCAGGTCTGGGAGATCGACAAGAAGACCGGCCTGCCCGACACGGCGAACCCGCGCTGGGCCTACGACCAACCGAACGTGGACTTCTGGCACTCCGCGACGTTCAGCTGGGACGGCAAGGTCGCCAACTTCATCGACGAGTCGTTCGGCGACGGCTGTCCGACGAAGACGACGAAGACCGGCGGCGTCGGCCCCGCGAAGGTCTGGGACACGGGCAACATGTACTTCTTCGACACGGCGGGCGGCGACCTCCTGTCGGAGTACCGCAACCCGCGGCCGACGAACGACGACCTGGGCGCCGGCGAGCGCCTGACGTACTGCTCGTCGCACCTCGGCATCCCCGTGCCGGCGAAGGACCGCTACCTCCTGGTCAACGCGTACTACCGCGGCGGCTCCTCGGTGATCGACTTCACCGACCCGACGGACCCGGAGGAGATCGCCTACGCCGACCTGAAGGGCACGAACACGTGGTCCGCCTACACCTACCCGCGCAAGTCGGGCAAGCGGCAGACCATCCCGGTGTACTCGAACGACGGCCTCAGCCGGAACTACGGCACGGCCGCCGCGCCCGACTATCGCGAGACCGCGTACGGCTTCATGCGGTTCGCGGCGGACGTCGGCCGGACGAACCTCGTCGGCCTCGATCGCCTCAACCCGCAGCTGCAGGAGCAGGTGATCAAGGTGAAGGTGCCCCGGTTCAAGGCACCCAAGGCGAGCAAGGCCGCCCGGTTCGAGAACGGCAGGCCCGCACCGGCAGGAGCGCGCAACCTCTCCGCGCGCCCCTGGACCAAGTAGCGGGGACCCCTACCCGGCGGGCGCGCGCGCTCTCGCGCGGGCCCGCCGGGCCTGCCCGGCGGTCAGCGGACGGGCAGGGCGCGGCGCAGGATCTTGCCGCTGGGCGTGCGCGGGATCGCGCTGACGGTCCGTACCGCGCGCAGGCGCTTGTGCGGCGCGACCCGCGCGGCGACCCAGCCGGCCAGCGCGTCGGCGTCGAGCGCGCCGTCGGGCACGACCATGGCCACCGGGACCTCGCCGTGGCGCTCGTCGGGCCGGCCGACCACGGCCGCGTCGGCGACCCGCGGATGGGAGAGCAGCAGCGCCTCGAGCTCCGCGGGCGCGACCTGCAGCGCGTCGACCTTGATGAGCTCCTTCAGCCGGCCCTCGAGCACGACGGTCCCGTCCCCGCGGACGTGGCCGAGGTCTCCCGTCCGCAGCCAGGGGCCGGCGAACGCGGCCGCGGTCGCCGCGGGCCGGCCGAGGTAGCCCGCCATCACCTGCGGGCCGCGGACGAGGAGCTCGCCCGCCTCGCCCGGCCCGAGATCGCGCCCAGCCGGGTCGACCACGCGCAGCGCCGTGCCCGCCATCGGCCGGCCCACCGTCCCGGGCGGCGTCCCGGCGCGCCCGTCCGGCCCGCTCACGGCCACGGCGGTCTCCGTGAGCCCGTAGCCCTGGCCGACCGCGACGCGCGGGAAGCGGGTGAGGAGCCGCTCGTGCGGCCCCGGCGCGAGCGGCGCGCCGCCGCTGACGATCAGCTCGAGCGACGCGAGGTCGTGGTCTCCCGCGGGATGGCGCGCGAGCAGCGCCGCCACCGGGGGCGGCACGGCCAGCACCGTGACGCGGTGCCGGGCGATCAGCGCGAGCATCGCGCCGAGGTCGAAGCGGGGGCACGTGACCACGGTCGCGCCGGCGAGCAGCGGCGCGCACAGCGTCACCGCGAAGCCCATGATGTGCGCGAACGGCGGCAGGGCGAGCACCGTGTCGCGGGCGGTGAGGCCGAGGGCGATCCCGGCCTGGCGGGCGCCGGCGACGAGGTTGGCGTGGGTGAGCATCACCGGCTTCGGCGGGCCGCCCGTCCCGCTGGAGTACGGGAGGAGCGCCAGGTCGCCCGGCGCCGTCGCGACCGCCGGTCCGCGGTCGCCGAGCAGCGCGGCGACGGGCGTCGCGCCCTCGCCGTCGCCGAGGACGACGAGCGTCCGCCCGCCGGCCAGCGGCCGCGCCGCCTCCAGCAGCGCCGGCGCGCAGACGAGCACGCGCGCGCCCGTCTCCTCGAGCTGCCGCGCGACCTCGGCCGGCGCGGCGGCGGGGTGGATGCCGGTCACCGCCCCGCCCGCCGCCATCGACGCGAGCGCGACCCCGGCCCAGCGCGGCTCGTTCGGCGCCCACAGCGCCAGCACGTCGCCGGCGCCGAACCCGCGCGCCGCGAGCCCGCCCGCCACCGCCTCGATCCGCGCCGCCAGGACGTCGTAGCCGACCGTGAGACCGGTCGGCCCGTCGATCAGCGCGGCGCACCCGCCCGCGCCCGCGGCGACCGCACGGACGAGGTCCGGCAGCGCCGCGGTCGCGGCCGGGAGGTCCTGCGTGGCGGTCCAGGGCATGGTCGACCTCCTTGCTGTTACACGTGTCAAATCTACGCTTTTGCTTTGTCACG
Source organism: Solirubrobacteraceae bacterium (assembly GCA_040510855.1). Lineage (GTDB taxonomy): Bacteria > Actinomycetota > Thermoleophilia > Solirubrobacterales > Solirubrobacteraceae > DASQMT01. The sequence goes on along the minus strand of JBEVIG010000134.1, from coordinate 13,712 downwards.
TGTCAAGCTTCGCGGATGGGAACCACCCCGCTGTCCGCAGAGACCCGCACGCGGATCCTCGACGCCGCCTGGTCGCAGGTGCTCGAGCACGGCACGGGCGGTGTGTCAGTGAAGGCGATCGCGGAGGCCGCCGGGGTGTCGCGGCAGCTCGTCTACTTCCACTTCCGCAATCGCGCCGGGCTGCTGACGGCGATGGCCCGGCACCGCGACGCGACGCGCGGGTTCGTCGCGCGCGTCACGGCAGCCGAGGCGCTCCCGCCCGCCCCGGCGCTCGCGGCGCTGCTCCGCGCGTGGTGCCTCTACCTGCCCGAGATCCTGCCCGTCGCCCGCGCGCTCGAGGCCGCGCACATCACGGGCGACGAGGGCGGCGAGGCATGGCGCGACCGCATGGACGGCCTGCGCGAGACCATCGCGGCGGGGGTCGACCGCGTCGCGCGCGACGGCGGCCTGGCCGCGGGCTGGAGCGCAGAGACCGCGGCGGACTGGCTGTGGGCCGAGCTCCAGCCCGCCGCGTACGCGCATCTCGCCGCGTGGCGCGGGTGGACCGCGGAGGACTACGCGGAGCGGACCGTGCCCGCGCTGCTCGGCGCCGTGCTCGCGTCCGCAGCGCGCACGTAGCGGGCGGCGAGCGCGCGCAGCTCCGCGGCGAGCTCCGGGTGTTCGCCGGCCTCGAAGTCCTCGTCCATCATCGCCAGCCAGAAGGCGAGCACGCGGGGGTCGTCCGCGCCGACGTTGGCGAAGCAGCTCCCGTCGTCGACGGCCTCGACGACGACGGCGGGCGGCACGCGCGCCGCGACCCGGGCGGCGGGCGCGAGCACCTTGACCCGCGCGCGGTACGCCCAGTAGCGGCGCCCGAGCGTCTTCTCGACGTAGCCCGCGAGGTCGCCCTCCGGGTCCTCGCGCCGCGCGAAGCGCGTCCCGCGGTGGGCGCTCGGCCGGATCGTCTCGACCGCGAGCGTGCACCAGTCCGCGGCGGCCGGGTCCCAGGCGACGAGGTGCCAGGCGCCGTGCGCGTGCACGAGCCGCTGCGGCTCCACCGTGCGGATCCGCGCGGCGTCGCCCTCACCGGCGTCGTGGAAGCGGAGCTGCTCGCGCGCCCGGACCGCGGCGGCGAGCGCGGCGAGGACCTCGGCGTCGACCGCGGGAGCGCGGCCGGGGAGCGAGAGCGTCGCCTCGTGCAGCGCCGTCACGCGGCGGCGCAGACGCGACGGCAGCACCTGGTCGAGCGTCGCGAGCGCGCGCACCGACGCCTCCTCGAGGCCGGAGACGGCGCCGCCGGCCGCCATCCGCAGGCCGATGGCCACGGCGACCGCCTCGTCGTCGTCGAGCAGCAGCGGCGGCAGCGACGCGCCGGCGCCGAGCCGATAGCCGCCGGCGGCCCCGGGCGCCGCGTCGACGGGGTAGCCGAGCGCACGCAGCCGGTCGACGTCCTTGCGGATCGTGCGCGTCGTCACCGCGAGGCGCTCGGCGAGCTGCGGCCCGGTCCAGTCGGCGCGCGACTGGAGCAGGGCGAGCAGCCGGAGCAGGCGGGCGGCGGTGTCGGCCATGCCGTGGATCCTGCCAGCTATGCGGAACGGAACGTTCCGCATAGCGCCATAGCGTGCCGGCCATGGACTTCCCCGCCACCCCCACCATCCGCCCCTTCACCATCGCCGTCCCGGACGCCGAGCTCGACGACCTCCGCGACCGCCTCGCCCGCACCCGCCGGGCGCCCGCGCCGAGCGCGGGCTGGGAGCGCGGCGTGCCGCAGGACTACCTCGACGGCCTCGCCCGCCACTGGGCCGAGGAGTACGACTGGCGCGCGCACGAGGCCGAGCTGAACGCGCTCCCGCAGTTCGTCGCCGACTTCGACGGCCAGCCCGTCCACTTCCTCCACGTCCGCTCGCCCGAGCCGGACGCGCTGCCGCTGATCCTCACGCACGGCTGGCCGTCCTCGCCGGTCGAGTTCCTGCGGGTCCTCGGGCCGCTCACCGACCCGCGTGCCAACGGCGGCGACCCCGCGGCCGCGTTCCACGTCGTCGTCCCTTCGCTCCCCGGCTACGGCTTCTCGACGCCGATGCGCGAGGGCTGGGGGAACCTGTTCAAGGTCGCCGCGGCCTGGGCGGCGCTGATGAGCGCGCTCGGCTACGAGGAGTTCGCCGTGCACGGCACGGACGCGGGCTCGGGCGTCGCGGGGATGCTCCCCATGGTGGCGCCGGGCCGCGTGGTCGGGACCCACATCAGCGGCACCGCGGCCGCGATGCCGTTCGGCCCGCCGCTCGAGCTCGACGGCCTCGGGCCGGCCGACCGGGCGCGGGCCGAGCGGTTCAACGCCTTCCGCGAGGAGGGCACGGGCTACCTGCTCGAGATGGCGACGCGGCCGGCGACGATCGGCCACCTGCTCGCCGACTCGCCGGCGGGGCTGCTCGCCTGGATGACGGAGAAGTTCCGCGAGTGGACCGACCCGGCCGCCGAGCTGCCCGAGGACGCCGTCGACCGCGACCTCCTCCTGACCCAGGTCAGCATCGCCTGGTTCACCGGCGCGGGCGCCGACGCCGCCAACGCGGTGTACGAGGGCATGCAGGCGTGGCGTGCGATCGAGGCGGCGGACGGCGAAGGCTTCGAACCGCCGGCCGGGTCGCCGCAGGCGGTCAGCGTGTTCGCCGGGGACACGACCATCCGCGCGCTGCTCGATCCGAAGGGCGAGATGACATGGATCGAGCACGACCGCGGCGGGCACTTCCCGGCGATGGAGACGCCGGACCTGCTCGTCGAGGACCTCCGCGCGGTGTTCGCGCACTGAGCGATGGATCGGCGGCGAGGCGCGGATCAGAACGCACATGACCACCACCACCGTCGTGCGCTACCGCGTCCACCCCGACGAGGCCGACCGCAACGCCGAGCTCGTGCAGGCCGTCTTCCAGGAGCTGCACGAGCTCTCGCCGGCCGGCCTCGCCTACACCTCCTACCGCCTCGAGGACGGCACGTTCGTCCACGTCGCCGAGGAGGACGCCCCCGGCCGCCTGCGGGAGGTCGCGGCCTTCCGCGCGTTCCGCGAGCACCTCGACGCCCGCTGCGAGGAGCCGCTCGTGCGCCGGGCCGCCGAGCGGCTCGGCAGCTACCGGCCCGGCTAGCGTTCGGGGGCATGATCGCCGTCGACGTCTGGTCCGACATCGCGTGCCCGTGGTGCTACATCGGCAAGCGCAACCTCGAGGCCGGGATCGCCGCGTTCCGCGAGCGGCATCCCGGCGAGGACGTCGAGGTGACCTACCACTCGTTCGAGCTCTCGCCGGACACGCCGGTCGACTTCGACGGCAGCGAGCTCGACTTCCTCGTGCGTCACAAGGGCGCGAGCGAGGAGCAGGCCACGGCGATGCTCGAGCGCGTCACCGGCATCGCCGCGGCGGCGGGTCTGGAGTACCGGTTCGGCGACCTGAAGCACACGAACTCGCGCAAGGCCCACGAGCTGCTCCACCACGCGGCGGTGGCGGGCCGGCAGGCCGACGTCAAGGAGGCGCTGCTGCGGGCCTACTTCACGGAGGGTCGCCACCTCGGGCGCGAGGACGTGCTCGCGGACATCGCGGCCGAGACGGGTCTCAACCGGGTGGAGGCGCTGCGCGCGCTGCGGTCGGGCACGCACGCGGCGGCGGTCGACGCCGACGTGCGGCAGGCGTACGCGCTCGGCATCAACGCGGTGCCGTTCTACGTCCTCGACCGCCGCTTCGGCCTGTCCGGCGCGCAGCCCCCGGAGATCTTCCTCGAGGCCCTCGAGCGCACGCTCGAGGCGCGGACGAGCCCGCCGGCGGCCTGACCGCGGTCAGGCGATCACGACCGGCGTCCCCACCGGCATGCGGCGGGCGAGCGCGCGGATGTCCGCGTTGCGCATCCGGATGCAGCCGTGCGAGACCCGCCCGGGAATGAGGTCCGGGCGGTCGGTGCCGTGGATGCCGACGAACCCGCCCGCCGGCCAGCCGGTCGCGGCGGGCGATCGCGCGCTCGTGCCGAAGGCGACCGGCCCGTAGGCCGGGCTGCGGTAGCGGCTGAGCCGGTTGCGCACGTAGAAGCGGCCCGTCGGCGTCTCCCAGCCCGGCGCGCCGACGCCGACCGGGACGCGGAGCACCGGGCGGCCCCGCCGCGTGAGCGTGGCCTCGAGGCGGCGGAGGTCGACGTCGAGGCGCGTGCGCACGGCGTTGTAGCCGCCGAGCGCGGTCCGCGGCACCCACCCGGCGGAGCCGTTGGGCAGGATGGCGAGCCCGACCCGCACCCACGGCCGTCCGTCCGTCCCCGTGCGGCGGGCGAGCACGGCGACCGGGTTGGCGGTCCCCTCCGGCGTCCGCAGCTCCAGGCGGGTCACGACCGCCGCCGACGGGTCGGGCGCGGCGCGCGCCGCCGCCGGCCGCCGCACCGCCGCCCAGCGGGACACATGCCGCTCGGCGGGCAGCGCCACGGGCTCGCCGGGGGTGAACGCGGGCATGACCGGCGCGGGGAGGGCACGCGCGGGGTCGGCGTGGTCGGGGCCGCCCGGCCCGCCGGACGTCGCGGCGCCGGCCGCGAGCGCGACCGCGGTCGCGCACGCCAGGGCGGCCAGGAGGGCCGGCCGCCGCCGCATCAGCCGGTGAACGGTGGGCTGGAGCGCCCGCGCATCCGCGGTCGCTCGACCACGAAGTTCGTCTTGTCGACGGCCGCCTGCACGGCGGCGATCGCCATCGGCGCGTCCTCCGTCCGCGGCGCGGGATCGGCGCCGGCGATGTGGCGCGCCCAGGCGGCGTGCCGGGCCTCGACGGTGAGGAGCCCGAGCAGCGCGGCGGTGAGGCCGCGGTCGTGGACGCCCGGCGTCACGCCGCCGAGGAGCGCGACCGTGAGGTCCTCCATGGCGACGGCGGTGCGGATGAACGCGCGCGGCGTCTCGTTCGCCTCGCCGAAGTCGAACGCCGGCGCCGGCTCCGCCTTGGGCCCGAGCACCTCCTTGATGATCTTCACGTGCGCCCGCTCGTGGGCCCCGAGCGTCTGCGCCCAGCGGCGCTCCGCCGGCGGCATGGCGCCGATCGTGCCGATCTCCTCGGCCTGGGTGTAGAACGTCGCCTGGAGCTGCTCGAAGCGCAGCCCGAAGCGGAGCACGTCGACGTCGCTGACCGCCGCGGGGGACGCCGCGGGGCGCGCGAGCGTCGCCAGCACGGCGGCGGCCCCGCCGAACGCCGCCCGGCGGAGGAGGCCCGCGCGCGTACAGCCGTAGAGCCGCTCGACGGCCTCGCCGAGCGCGTCGTCGCGATCGATGTCGCGGAAGGTGACGGCGCTCATCGCAGTAGCCCCTGCGCCTGCAGGCCGTCGAGCACGTCGCGGGCGTCGCGCGGCGGGTCGGCCGCGCGGGGCGCCGGGTGGGCGCCGGCGAGGTCGCGGATCCACGCCGCCTGCCGCGCCTCGACCGACACGATCGGGACGACCGCCGCGATCGCCTCGCGCGTGAGGGCCGCGCCATGGGCGATGTACGCCGCCAGCGCCGCCTCCTCGAGCGCGATCGCCGCGCGGCCGAACTGCTCCGGCGACGACGTCGCCGCGGCGAGGTCGGCCTCCGGGGCCGGGTCCTCGTCACCGTCGAGCCGCGCGGTGAGCAGCCGCACGTGGGCGGCCTCCTGGCGTTCGGCGGCACCGGCGAACGCGAGCAGCCCGCCGTGCAGCCTGCCCCGCTCGAGCGCGCCCGCGTAGAACCGCTGCTGCAGGCGCTCGAGCAGCAGGAAGACGTTCAGGAGCCGTGCGTCCTGCGCCTGCGACGGCGCCGCCTCGGACACGGCGCCGTCGCCGCGCGCGAGCATCGCCCCGCCGGTCAGCGCCGCGCCGGCGGCCGCGGCCAGTCGCACCATCCCACCGCGCGTCATGCGCGTGTCGTTCCCGTCCATGGGTCCTCCTTCCGTCATGGTCATGCCGCCGCGTCCCCGTCGTCGCCGGGCTGCGGCGGGTCGCCGTCGCCCGTCCAGGCGAAGCGGTGCGCGTACCACTGCCGCCCGATCCCGGCGGGCGCCCAGCCGGCGGCGAGCAGCTCGGACCGCAGCGCGGCCACGGCCGCGCGCACGGCCGGCAGGTCCGGGTCGGGGTCGGCCTTGAAGGTCCACTCGAAGCCGGTCGACGCCGCGATCGGCGTGCCGCGCTTGCGGCCGGGCGGCACCGCGATCGCCTCGAAGCGCGACGAGCGCCAACCCGCCTGCCAGCGGATGCGGCAGCTCCAGCGCGCCGCGGCGTCGGGGATCACCGGCCGCTCCTCGAGCTGCAGCGCGGCGTCCGTCCAGGGATCGGCGGCCGTCTGCACGGGACGCGGCCGCCTGGTCCGCGGCTCGCGCGGCGGCGGCGCCGGCGCGGGCACCTCGGGCTCCCACGCGTAGCGGCGCGCGTACCAGGCGTCGCCCTTCGGCCGGCGCTGCCAGCCCGCGTCGAGCAGCAGCGCCTCGAGCCCGTCGACGGCCTCGGTCATGGTGCGTGCGCCGTCGGTGCTCGGCGGCCACGGGATGGGGTCCGAGCGCAGCAGGTCCGCCTCGCCGCCGTCGGGGGAGCAGGCGACGGCGCGGAAGCGCCCGCGGCCGTCCTCCTCCTCCCAGCGCACGTCCGCGCGCCACGGGCGCTGGGGCTCGGGTGGCCGCGGGTGGTCGGCCGTGCGGCGGAAGCGGCCCGTGGGCGTCATGGGCGCCTCACGCGGGAGGAACGGCACCGCCGGTGGCGGCAGACCGCGCTCCGGGCCGGGCGGCGCGGGGCGGGCCGGCGCCTCGTCCGGCCGTGTGCGCGCCCGCCGCCGGAGCAGGACGACGCCGCCGGCCGCGAGCACGACCACGCCGAGCAGGGCAGCGAGCGGCCCGGCGGCGCCGGAGCCGTCGTCCTCGTCCGGGGCGGCGGCGCGGTCCCGGGACGCGGGCGTGGCGACGCGGGTGGGGACGGGCGGGGGCGTGCCGTCGTCGAGCGGATAGGCCTCCCACAGGTGCTCCGCGGTCGGCTCGCGGTCGCGCTGCTGCGCGCCGGCGCCGGGTGCGGCGGCCGCCGCCGCGCACAGCAGGAGCGCGCCGGTGCGGGCGAGCCTGCGCAGGGTGCGCCCCGGTGTCTGCGAGCCGTTCGCCGCATCGCGGACGCTCACACCCGTCCGGCCTGCGCGTCCGGCTCGCGCTCGCGCACCGCGGCGAGCAGCTTCCCGAGCGCGAGCTCCACGTCGCCGGCCGTCTCGTCCAGCCGCTCGCGCAGCGCCTGCTCGCGCGCCCCGGCGGAGTCGAGCTCCGCGCGGAGCCGGTCGGCCTCGGCCCTGGAGGCGCTCGCGGCGTCGGCCTGCGCCCGGGCAGCGTCGAGCTCGTCGGCGGCGGCCCGCTCGACCGCCGCCAGCCCGTCGCGGAAGCGCGTGGCGTCCTCCGCGCGCCCGACGCGCTCGGCCTCGAGGTCCTCGCGCGCCCGGTCGCGCTCGGCGTGCGCGCGCAGCAGCTCGCGCTCGAGCTCGCGGGCGAGCTCCTGGGCCGCGAGCAGCTCCGCCTCCAGCCGCAGCCTGCCGCCGGCCACGGCCACAGGCCCGGCGTCCGGCTCGGCCACGGCGAGCGCCGCGGCCGGCTCGTCGCCGGGGCGCAGTCCCGGCAGCGCGACGCGCGCCTCGCCGAGATGCAGCTCGGCGGTGGTGAACGCGGTCGGCGGCTCCTGCCAGGTGAACGCGGCGTGCCACGGCTCGCCCGGCTGCGGCGCCGCGTCGGGGTCGGCGGACGGCAGCTCGTGGGCGCCGTCGTCGCCGTGCACCACGAGGAGCGGCCCGGCGGCGTCGCCCGGCGGGAGGCCGGTGAACGTGCCCGTGATCTCCAGCCGGTCGGGGCCGGCCCATTGGAAGCGCTCGAGCGCGAAGGTGATCCGCGCGTCGTCCTTGTCCTCTGCCCTCATGTGCCGACGCTAGCCGCGGCTCACGCCGCGAGGGAAGGGCGGCGGTCCGATCGCTAGCTCGACGTTCGCATAGTCCTGCTCAGCGCTCGATCGGCCAGCCCTCGCGCCGCCAGCGCGGCACGCCGCCGTCGACGACGTGGATCACGTCGCGCGCGCCCAGCCGCTGCAGCAGGCTCGCGGCCACGGCCGAGCGCTGGCCCGAGCCGCAGATGGCGGCGATCGGCCGTTCCGGATCGATGCCGTCCGGGACGGCATGGAGGTCGTGGTAGGGCACGTGGACCGAGCCGGGGATGTGGCCCTCCTCCCACTCGTCGCGATCGCGCACGTCCAGGACCTGCACCTCGTCGCGGCGCTCGTGGAGCTCGGGGACCGTCATCCGCTCGACGCGCTCGACCGGCAGCCGCTCCTCCCGCCACGAGGTCATGCCGCCGTCGAGGTAGCCGGCGATCGAGCGCAGGCCGACGGCGCCGGCGAGCACCGCGGCGGCGAGCGCGTCCTCGTCGTCGCGGCCGACGAGCACGAGCGGCTGGCCGGGCGCGGCGAGCCAGGCGAGCTTGGAGCCGAAGCCGGCGCGGCGCGCGGTGATGCTCACGGCGCCGGGGATGTGCGCCTCGTCGAACTGGAGCTCCGTGCGGACGTCGACCACCAGCGCGCCGTCGTCGCGCGACTGCTGGACCTGGCGCGGCGTGAGCGGGTGCGCCTCGACGACCTCCTTGACGAGCGGACCGCGGTTGAGTGCCACGATCGCCTTGAAGTTCGGCGGCTGCGGCCCGAGCGAGGCGATCGAGCGGGCGACGAACTCGTCCTCGTCGGTCACCTGCAGCAGCTCCTGGTGGGCGCGCTCGAAGCCGATCGTGGACGCGATCTTGAGGTCCATGCCGGGGCCGCCGCACATCGAGCCGCCGAGGTGGCCGGGCCAGATCTCGGTCGTGTCGGGCAGCGTCAGCAGCCGTTCGTTGAGCGAGCGGAAGATGCCGCGGGCGCCCTCCTCCTTCTCCACCGCGAGATCGGGCCGCGCGATGTCGCCCACGAACAGGGTGTCGCCGGTGAGCACCGCCCACGGCTCCTCGCCGCGCGCGGTGTCGACGAGCGCGAAGGCGGTGTGCTCGGGCCGGTGGCCGGGCGTGTGGACGGCGCGCACGACGAGGTCGCCCAGGGCGAGCTCCCAGCCGTCGTCGAACGGCTCGTGGTCGTACTCGGGCGCAGCGTCGCGGTGGATGTGGATCGTCGCCCCGGTCGCGGCGGCGAGCCGGCCGTGGCCGGAGACGTGGTCGGCATGGTTGTGCGTCTCGAGCACGTGCTCGATCCGCACGCCCATGTAGCGGGCGAGGCGCAGGTACTCGTCGATGTCGAGCCGGGGATCGACGACCGCTGCGGTGCCCGCGTCCTCGTCGCCGATCAGGTAGCTGGCGCACCCGAGGTCGTCGTGCGTGAGCTGGCGGAAGATCACGCGGGCCGCTCAGTCCTCGAGGCCGATCCGGCGGTCGAAGCCCGCGGGGGCGTGGATGTTGAGGATCCGCACCGGCGCGTCGGTGTCGTTGCGCAGCCCGTGGCGGACGCCGGGCGGCACGAGCACGAACGTCCCGGCGGGGGCGGCGAGGTCGCCGTCGTCCGTGATGAAGGTGAGCTCGCCCTCGAGGATGTAGAAGGCGTCGTCCTCGTCATCGTGGACGTGCGCCTCGAGCAGCCGGCCCGCGGCGAAGTCGATGATCCCGAAGGTGAAGCGCGGCGTGTCGCGCGTGCGGGCGAGGAACTCGACGTTGCCGACGCGCGCGCCCTCGCCCGGCCGGACGACGATCGGGCGGCTCATCCGAGCACCTCGCGCAGCGCCTGCGTGTAGCGGGCGGCGGAGCGGCGGACGATCTCCTTCGCGTCCGCGGGGATGACCGTGGTCCACCAGGCGCCGTAGAGGGCCTCGAAGGCGAACGGCTCGACCGCCGCGGCGATGGCCTGGACGCTCGCGTCGGGCAGCGGCACGAGGTTGGGGTAGCTCCACATGAAGGCGACGTGCGAGCGGTCGGGGACGACCTGGACGATGTCGCCGGTCAGCAGCGAGCCGACGCCGGCCGCGACGTGGAGCATGGTGCCGCCGCGGAAGTGGCCGCCGCCGCGGACGAGCGTGAGGCCGTGGCCGAGGTCGAGCGTCTCGCCGTCCCAGTGGCGGATCGCGGGGGAGGGGCGCATGACCCACTCCGCGTCCGCCGCGTGCAGGTGGATCGGGCAGTCGAAGCGCTCGGCCCACTCGGCCATCGCCGAGTAGTAGTGCGGGTGCGAGATGGCGATGGCGGCAAGCCCGCCGCGCTCCTCGATCGCCGCGGCGGTCGCGTCATCGAGCAGCGTCACGCAGTCCCAGAGCAGGTTCTGCTCGCCGTAGGGGACGAGCAGCGCGCGCTGGCCGATCGCGAACTTCGGCTCCGTGCCGATGCCGACGAGCTCGCCCTCGTCGCGGATCGCGTTCGCGTGCTCCTCGCGGAGCGCCGCGAGCGTCGTCCACTGCTGGCCGCCGGGGAGGACGTACTGCCGCGGATCCAGGCAGATCGGGCACGACCCGGGCGGCCCGTCCGAGTCGGCGTACTGGGTCCCGCAGGCCACGCAGATGAATCGGTCCATCGCCGCGTGACGATACGGGACCCAGGGCCTCAGTCGTCGTCGTCGCCGCCCCGCCCGCGGCCGCGGCCGCGCCCGCGGCCGCTGTCGTCGTCGCTGCCGCTGCCGCTGCTGCCGCTGCCGCTGTTGTCGTCGTCGTCCTCGAGCTCCGGCACCGCGGTGGGAGCGGGCGTGCTCGTCCGCTCGGGCTCGGGCGTCCGCGTCCCCTCCGGCTTCGGCGTCTGCTCCGGCTTCGGCTTCGGCTTCGGCGTGCGCGTGGGCGTCGCCGTGGCGTCGGGGAACGACGTCGCGACGGGGGCGAGCGACTCGCCCGCGTCGAGCGGCTCGGAGGAGATGCCGACCCGCTGCGAGGTGAGGCTCGTCGCGGCGGTCGTGACGCCGACGGCGACGAGCAGACCCCCGAGGGCGAGCGCGGTCCAGAGGAGGAGGCGGCGCATCACGGCCAGCGTGGCAGGGGCCGGGTGAAGGGTTGGCAAAGGGTCATGCCGGCGGCAGGGTCAGCACGGCCACCGTCCCGCCGCCGTCGCGGCGGCGCAGCGTCACGTCCCCGCCCCACGTGCGCGCGAGCTCGCGGGCGATGGTGAGCCCGAGGCCCGTCCCGGGCGCCCCGCCGCCGCGGCCCGCGCCGCCGCGGTGGAAGCGCTCGAAGACCTGCTCCTCCTCGCCGGGGGCGATGCCCGGGCCGCGGTCGCGGACCTCGACGCCGCCGGCGAGCGCGGCGATCTCGATCTCCGTCCCCGGCGGCGAGTACTTGATCGCGTTCTCGACGAGCGCGTCGAGGATCCGGTCGGCGTCGGCACGGCTGAGCCAGGCGGCGCCGTCCGCGCCGAGGCGCTCCGCGAGCCGCTGCTCCTTCTCCGCCGCGAGCGCCTCCCAGCGATCCGCGGCCCGTTCGCCGAGCTCGCCGAGCGAGAGCCGCTCGCCGCCCGCGCTGCGCTCGCCGGCCTGGCTGAGCTGGAGGAGCTCCTCGATGATGTGCGTCAGGCGGTCGAGCTCGGCGAGCGCGGCGTCGAGCTCCTCCGCGACTTCGGGGTCGCGCGTGTCGGCCCGCGCCGCCTCGACGCGCAGGCGGAGACCGGTGACCGGCGTGCGGAGCTGGTGCGACGCGTCGGCGACGAAGTCGCGCTGCGAGCTGACGAGCCGCTCGAGCCGCGCGGTCATCTCGTTGAAGGTGGCCGCCAGCGATTGCTGCTCCGCGCTGCCCTCGACCTCCGCGCGCGTGGTGAGGTCGCCCTCCGCGACGCGGCGCGCGGCGCTGTCGAGCCGCCCCATCGGCCGCGCGATCTGCCCGGCGACGACGGAGCCCGCGAGCAGGCCGAGGCCGATCACGAGCAGGCCGATGAGGATCAGCCCCGCGACGGAGCGCCAGACCGCGCGGTCGACCGCGTCGACGGCCTGCGAGACCCGCACGGCGCCCGCCGTGCGGCCCTCGACGATGATCGGGATCGACGTGAGCAGGAGGTTCTCGTTGAGCGTCTCCGAGCGGCGCTCGCGCTGGTCGGGGCGGCCGGAGAGCGCGACGCCGATCTCGGGCCGGCCGGCGTAGGAGCGGCCCGGCGGGGTGCCCTCGGAGTCGGCGATCAGGTCGCCCTGGGGGTCGACGACGATCACGCGGCCGCGGACGTTCGTCGCGGCGACGTCGACGAGCCGGTCGCGGTCGCGTCGGTCGCCGGGGCCGAGGAGGTCGGAGAGCGACGCGGCGACGACGTCGGCCTGCCCGCGCGCCTGCGACTTCACCTCCGCGTCGATGCGGTCGGCGACGCTCGACGCGAGCGGCACCTCGAGCGCGACGACCGCCAGCACGAGCACGTAGCCCATCGCCAGCAGCAGCCGCGCGCGGAGGCCTACGGGTCCTCCCCGTCCGCGACGGCGAACCGGAAGCCGACGCCGCGCACCGTGTGGATGAAGCGCGGGTCGGTGGCGGCGTCGCCGAGCTTGCGGCGCAGCCAGCCCATGTGGACGTCCAGCGTCTTCGTCGAGCCGAACCAGTTCTCGTCCCACACGCGCGACATCAGGTCCTCGCGGGTGACGACGCGGCCGGCGTTGCGGGCGAGCTCGGCGAGCAGGTCGAACTCCTTGCGCGAGAGCTCCAGCTCGTCGCCGCCGAGCGTGGCGGTGCGGGCGGCGAGGTCGACCTCCAGGTCGGCGAAGCGCAGCGGCTCGGGCGGGGGCGCGGCTGCGGGGCCGGTGGTCGCGGCGCGGCCCGTGCGGCGGAGCACGGCGCGGATGCGCGCGATCACCTCGGCGCCCGAGAACGGCTTCACCACGTAGTCGTCGGCGCCGATCTCGAGGCCGACGATGCGGTCGGTCTCCGTCCCGCGGGCGGTGACCATGATCACGGCGACGTCGCGCTCGGCGCGCAGGACGCGGCAGACGTCGCGGCCGTCGCCGTCGGGGAGCGCGAGATCGAGCAGCACGAGGTCGGGCTCGGTCTCGCGCGCGGCGGTGAGCGCCTCGGCGGCGGTGCCCGCCACCGTGGTCTCGAACCCCTCGCGCCGCAGCAGCCGCGCGAACGGCTCCGCGATCGACTTCTCGTCCTCCACGATCAGGATCCGCACGGCCATCGGGGAGCGAATGTAGCCGCCCGGACCGCGGCAGGGGCCGTCCTTTGCCAAGGCTTGACCTCCGCTTGCGGGGTGCTTGGACGGCGCGGCGCGACCGTGTCGGCCATGTTCGCCCGAGCCCCCATCGCCGCCTTCCTCACCCTCCTCGCCCTCGGCGTGCTCGCCCTGTTCGCGTTGCGCTCCGGCACCGACGCGCCCGCCGAGCAGGTCAACGCCGTCCCCGTCGCGCCCGCCGCCCAGAAGCCCGAGGTGCGCACGAAGGTCATCCGCCGAACCGTCCGCGTGAAGGCGAAGCGCAAGGCCGCCGCCGCGGCCGCCGCCGGCGCGGGGGCGGGCGCCGCGCCCGCCGTGGCCGCCGCGAGCTCGGGCCCCGGCCCGGCGCCTTCGAGCTCGCCGTCGCCCGCGCCGGCGACCTCGAGCGGCTTCGATGACGACGACTTCGACGACCACGGCGGCGACGACTTCGACGACGACAGCTCCGGCCACGGGAGCGACGACTTCGACGACGACAGCTCCGGTCACGGCGGCGACGACTTCGACGACGACGACTCCGGGCACGGCCGCGGCCGGGGCCGCGGCGGCGTCGATGACTGAGCGCCGCTCCGCAGCCGTCTGGGTCGTGACGGCCGCGGGCTCCGTGTTCGCCGTCGTGCTGATCTTCCTCGCGCTGCA
>JBEVIG010000133.1:0-13566 GCA_040510855.1 Solirubrobacteraceae bacterium | reverse complement strand
AGGGACCGCCGGCCGGAGGGGAGAGGGGACCCGCCGTGGAGTCAGGATCCATCGCTGCGAGCAGGGGCGCGGGGGCGCCGGACCCACGCGACGGCTTCGCGCCGGGGGACAAGGGCCTCAAGACCGGGGCCATCGGCTACGCCTCGAACGTCGTCATCGGCGTGGCGTCGACGGCGCCGGGCTACAGCCTGGCTGCGACGCTCGGCTTCATCGTCGCCGTCCCGGGGGTCGGGCTCTCCGCTCCGGCCGTGCTGCTGGTCTCGTTCCTGCCGATGCTCTGCATCGCGTTCGCCTACAATCGGATGAACCGGGCCGACCCGGACGCGGGGACGAGCTTCGCCTGGGTCACGAGGGCGATGGGCCCGCAGCTCGGCTGGCTCTCGGGCTGGGCGATCATCGCGGCGGACATCATCGTGATGGCGAGCCTGGCGCAGATCGCCGGCAGCTACTCGTTCCTCCTCGTCGGCTGGCAGACGGCCGCGCACACGGCCTGGGCGGTGACGCTCGTGGGCTGCGCGTGGATCGTCGTGATGACGTGGATCTGCCTGATCGGCATCGAGCTCAACGCGCTGACGCAGAAGGTCCTGCTCGGCGCGGAGCTCGCGATCCTCGCCCTGTTCGCCGTCGTCGCCCTGGCCAAGGGCGGCGCGGCGACGCCGTCGTGGGAGTGGCTGAACCCGTTCCAGCTGCCGTCGTGGTCGGCGCTCGCCGACGGCGTGCTCCTCGGCCTCTTCATCTACTGGGGCTGGGACAGCGGCGTGGCGGTCAACGAGGAGTCCGAGAACAAGGAGACGGGGCCCGGCCGCGCCGCTGTGCTGAGCACGATCCTGCTCGTCCTGACGTACGTGATCGTCTCCTTCGCCGCGCAGGCCTACGGCGGCCAGGCCTTCCTCGTCGGCCACCAGGACGACGTGCTGAGCGCGCTCGGCGGCGGCGTCCTCGGTTCCCCGCTCGACAAGCTGCTCGTGCTCGCCGTGCTGACCTCGGCGGCGGCCTCGACGCAGACGACGATCCTCCCGACGGCGCGCACCGCGCTCTCCATGGCCCGCTGGCGTGCGATCCCGGACACGTTCGGGCGCGTCAGCCCGCGCTGGCGGACGCCGACCGTGGCGACCGTCGTGATGGGCGCCGTGTCGCTGGTCTGGTTCGTGCTGGTCAACCAGCTCAGCCAGAACGTGCTCGGCGACTCCGTCTCCGCGCTCGGCTTCCAGATCGCCTTCTACTACGGGCTCACCGGGCTGGCGTGCGTGATCTACCACCGGCGGGTGCTGCTGCACGGCGTGGGGAACTTCTTCTACGCCGGCGTGCTGCCGCTGCTGGGCTTCGCCTCGCTCGCCACCGTGTTCGTGAAGGCCTGGCACGACTACAGCC
Source organism: Solirubrobacteraceae bacterium (assembly GCA_040510855.1). Taxonomy (GTDB): domain Bacteria; phylum Actinomycetota; class Thermoleophilia; order Solirubrobacterales; family Solirubrobacteraceae; genus DASQMT01. The sequence goes on along the minus strand of JBEVIG010000133.1, from coordinate 12,195 downwards.
AGGCGGGCTTCAACTACTCGAACCCGGTGCTCGGGATCCAGGTGCCGATCGTGATCGGCATCGGCGGGCTGCTGCTGGGCGCGGTGCTCATGCTGGCGGCCATGGCCTCCCATCGCGGCTTCTTCCGCCGCCGGCCGGAGGTGCTCCCCGAATCCGGTCCCATCGCGGACCACGGGCCGCTCGGTCCACCGCAGCTCGCCCCCTGACCCGGTTGGTCACGGCCCGTCGGGGGTATTCGACGGGCCGAACGACCAATTCACCCAAAGGGAAGGGGATCGGGTGAGATCTCTACTTCGCGGCTCATTGCTGGCCGCGCTCATCGCCGTCCTGCTCGTGCCGCTCGCCTCGGCCGGAGCGCAGGGCGGCAGCCACGAGAAGGGCAAGCGCTTCAGCGTGCTGATCTTCTCGAAGACCGCTGCCTTCCGGCATACGGAATGCATCCCGCAGGGAACCGTCGCCATCGCCCAGATGGGGGCCAGGCACGGGTTCGAGGTCGACGCCACCGAGAACGCCGCGCTGTTCACCGACGAGAACCTCGCCAAGTACGACGCGGTGATCTTCCTGTGCACGACGGGCGACGTGCTCAATGCCGGCCAGCAGGCCGCGTTCGAGCGCTACATCCAGGCCGGTGGCGGCTACGCGGGCATCCACTCCGCGTCCGACACGGAGTACGACTGGCCGTGGTACGGCGGCCTCGTGGGCGCCTACTTCCGTGACCACCCGGGCGTCGCAGGCGTCAACCAGCAGTTCCAGACCGCGACGATGAACGTCGAGGACCGGCACACGCCGGCCACGCGCAAGCTCGGCAAGACCTGGACGCGCGAGGAGGAATGGTACAACTTCCGAACCAATCCGCGCGACGCCGTGCACGTCCTGCTGTCCGTCGACGAGTCGACGTACGACCCGCGCGGCTACAGCGTCCCGGGCGGCTCGCCGCCGATGGGCGACCACCCGATCTCGTGGTGCCACGAGTACGACGGCGGCCGCTCGTTCTACACGGCGCTCGGGCACAAGGGCACCTACTGGGAGGAGCCGAAGCTCCTCGACCACGTCCTCGGCGGCATCGAGATGGCCGCGGGGGCCAAGAAGTTCGACTGCGACTGACCTGACCGGGTAGGCGAGGGGCGTGCGCGTCACGCCCCTCGCCGCGCTCGTCCTGCTGCTCCTCGCCGCGCCCGCCTGCGCGGCGGAGCGCGATGACGCGGCCGGCGGCACCGCCCGGCACGCCGCGCTGGTCTTCACGCGGGCCGAGGCGTACCGCCACACGGAGTGCATCCCGGAGGGGACCGCGGCGATCCGCGGCCTGGGCGCGCGCCGCGGCTTCCGCGTCGACGCGACGGACGACCCGGCGGCGTTCCGGCGGCGGAACCTCGCGCGCTACGACGTCGTCGTCTTCCTCTGCACGACGGGCGACGTGCTCGGCCCGCGCGAGCAGCGCGCGTTCAAGCGCTACATCCGGGCGGGCGGCGGCTACGCCGGCGCCCACTCCGCGGCGGCCACGGAGGAGGACTGGCCGTGGTACGGCCGGCTCGTCGGCGCGGCCTTCGCCGACCATCCCGGGATCCCCGGCGTGAACGCCCAGTTCCAGACGGCGACGCTGCGCGTGGAGGACCGCGGGACGGCCGCCACGCGCCATCTCGGGCGCACCTGGAGGCGCGAGGAGGAGTGGTACAACTTCCGCTCCAACCCGCGCTCCGCGGGCGCGCACGTGCTCCTGGGGGTCGACGAGTCGACCTACGACCCGCGCGGCCACTCCGGCTCGCCCGGCATGGGGAGCGACCACCCGATCGCCTGGTGCCGCCGCTTCGACGGCGGGCGCTCGTTCTACACCGCGCTCGGCCACAAGGGCGCATACTGGCGCGACCCGGCCCTCCGCCGCCACGTGCTCGGCGGCATCGAGATGGCCGCCGGGACGAAGCCCTTCCGCTGCGGCTGACGCGCCGTCGCGGGCGGCGCTCGGGGTGCCGGCCGCCGGCCGTTGGGGGCCGGGTCCGAGATCCAGGGGTGCGGGACAGGGGGGTCCCCCGATGTGCGGGGGGCGGATCGGGAGGAAGCTGATCCTCATGAGCACCTTCACCGCCCCCACCGAGCTCAGCTTCCTCTACGTCGAGTCCGACATCCCGGCCGGCCAGACCCTCCGCGAGTGGCGCCGTGATCGTGAGCGCGAGCGCCGCGAGGCCCGCCGCCGCGCTCCCCGCCGCTTCGGCGTGCTGCGGCCGCGCTACGTGTGACCGGCCGCGGCCACCGGATGCCGGTACCGCGCGCTGCGGACCCGTTCGTCGAGCCGTGACCGCCACCACTGCCGCCTGAACGCGCGGCGGCAGCGCGCGACGTCCTCCATGTCGCGCTCCGACGGGGAGTGCCCGGCCGCCGCCACGTAGCCGAACCGCGCCATGAACCCCGCGGCGGCGTGCTCCACCAGCGCGACCTCGGCGGCGGTCAGCCGCTCCCGCCACCGCTCGACGGGCGCCGCCGTCACCGGCTCGCCCGCCTGCAGGTGCGGCCCGCGGAACCAGCCGTCGCGGTCGCCGTGGGCCAGGCGCTCCACGAGCTCGCGGCCCGCCGCGAGCCCCGCGAAGGCCAGGATCCGCTCGATCTGCGGCTCGGGGTCGGTCGCGAGGTCCTCGTAGCGCACGTCGAGGAGCTGGTCGGGGCGCAGCCACCGCGCGGCGTGGTCGGTCGCCCGGACGGCGAACTCCCACCGCACGGCCGCGTTCGCCACCGCGATCTCGGGCGCGTCCCAGTCCATCGTGAGCTGCGAGGCCGTCGCCCCGCGCGGATCGCGGACGACGTTGACGTAGAGCGCGTCGGGGAACATCCGCAGGAGCGGACCGACGAAGCCGCTGTACGCCGGGCGCTTGTCCCCCCACCGCGGCGTGTCGTGCGCATGGAGGCGGACGCAGCGCTCGACGACCGAGCCGAGCGTCGGCCCGGCGGCGGCGACCTCCGCGATCGCCTCCTCCCGGCCGAGCCGCTTGTGGGTCAGCCGCCGCGTGTGGTGCTCGGGGTCGCCGAAGATCCACTCCGCCATCCGGCGCCGGCCCGCGGGGTCGGCGAGGTCGCCGAAGCGGACGCGCTGCCACCACAGCTCGCGGATGAAGTTCGTCTCCCGCGGCATCCCGATCTCGGGATGCATGTCGAGCGTGACCTGGAGCAGCGTCGTGCCCGAGCGCGGGCACCCGCCGATGAACAGCGGCCGCCCGGCCCGCCCCGCGTACGGGGAGGGGGTCCGGCGGCCCCACGCCTCGGTGCGCGGGCGCCACCCGCTGGCGACCGAGGGCGGCAGATCGGGCGTGCTCACGCGCGGATCCTAGGCGCCCGGCGCGTCGCAGGAGTCGCCGGTGCCGGTGTGACAGGCTTCCGTCCGTGACGCTCCTCGACCGGCTCCTCGCGCTCGACGTCTCCGCGCTCTCGGACGCGGACAAGACGCTCCCGGTCGTCGACGCCGCGGTCCGCGCGATGCTCCCGGACGTGCGGATCGCCGGCCCGGCCTACACCGTCGTGGCCGAGGACGACCACCTGCCGGTGATGACCGCGCTGGCGGAGGCCGCGCCGGGCGACGTGCTCGTCGTCGCGACCTACGGCGGCACGCGCGCGGTGTTCGGCGAGCTCTTCGCCACGGAGGCGCGGCGCCGCGGCCTCGCCGGGATCGTCTGCGACGGCTACTGCCGCGACCTCCGCGGGCTGCGCTCGATCGGGCTCCCGGTCTTCGCGCGTGGCACCTCGCCGCGGTCGGGCACCACGGTCTCGCGCGCCGCACCGGGCCAGGAGGTCACGTTCGGCGGCATCGCGGTGCGGCCGGGGGAGATCGTGTTCGGCGACGACGACGGGCTGCTCATCGCCGGCGCGGAGCGGATCGAGGCGGCGCTGCCGGCGGCCGAGGCGATCGGCCGCGCCGAGCGGGCGATCCTCGCCGCCCAGGCGCGCGACGAGGCGCTGCACGGCCTGACCAACCACGACGAGCACGTCGCGGCGCTCGACCGCGGCGAGGCGAGCGCGCTGGCGTTCCGGGTCGATGGCTGACTTCTCGCGCGCCTTCGCACGCCGGACCCGCCTGCGCGGCGGCGAGGAGCTCGCGACGATCCTCGCGGGCAGCCCGCCCGGCGTGCTCTCGATGACGGGCGGCTTCCCCAACCCGGCGACGTTCCCGACGGACGAGCTCGACGCGATCGCCGCGCGGCTGTTGCGCGACGACGCGGCGGTCGCCATGCAGTACACGCCGGTGGCGGGCCTGCCGGGCGTGCGGGCCCACCTGCTCGACCGCGTCGACGCGACGCAGGGCCGGCGGCCGGACGCCGGCGAGCTGATGGTCACGAGCGGCGGGATGGAGTGCATCGCGCTGCTCTGCGCCGCGCTGGTCGATCCGGGCGACGCGGTGGTCGTCGAGGCGCCGAGCTACCTCGGCGCGCTGATGGCCTTCGCCGGGGCGGAGGCCGAGGTCGTCCCCGTCGAGACGGACGACGACGGCCTCGTCGTCGAGGCGCTCGCGGAGCGGCTGGCCGCCGGGCTGCGGCCGAAGTTCGTCTACACGATCCCCGAGTACCAGAACCCGACCGGGCGGACGCTGCCGCTCGAGCGCCGCCTTGCGCTCGTCGAGCTCTGCCGCCGCCACGAGGTGCTGATCTTCGAGGACGTCGCCTACCGCGAGCTGGCGTGGGGCGGGGAGCCGCCGCCGACGCTGTGGTCGCTGGCGCCGGATGTCGTCCTCCAGGCCGGGACGTTCTCCAAGAGCTTCTTCCCCGGCGTGCGGCTGGGCTGGGCGGTCGGGCCGGCCGACGTCGTCGCGGAGCTCGTCGCCGCCAAGGGCAACACGGACCAGTGCGCGGGCGGGCTCGGCCAGCGGCTCCTCGAGGAGTACGGGCGCGCCGGCGGCTTCGAGCGCCACCTGCCGGCCGCGCGCGAGCTCTACGCGTCGCACTGGGCGGCGCTCTCGGCCGCGCTGACCGCCCACATGCCGGAGGGCGTCAGGTGGACGGAGCCCGCGGGCGGCTTCCTCACGTGGATGACGCTGCCCGACGGGCTCGACACGACCGCGCTGCGCCCCGACGCGATCGCGGCCGGCGTCGCCTACGTGCCGGGCGCACCGTTCTTCGTCGACGGCGGCGGCGCACGCACGCTGCGGCTGTCGTTCAGCCACCTGGCCGGGCCCGACCTCGCGACCGCCGCCGAGCGCCTCGGCGGCGTCGTGCGCGCCGCGCTCGACCGCGTTCCCTCGCACACCTCCGGCGGCTGAAAGGGATCCGCCGGGACGACCACCGGGAGGCATCGCAGATGCGCAGCAGGATCACGGCAACCGCGCTGGGGCTCCTCGCCCTCGCGCTCGCCCTGCCGTCGGCCGCCGGCGCGCAGGCCGGGGACCTCTGGAAGGTCTACGACCGGGCGCTGAGCAAGGCGAAGTACATCGACCTGACCAACACGCTCTACCCGGGCGGGCCGGTCTGGAGCGGCTTCGGCCCGGCGCAGTTCAAGCCCACCGTCAACCCGGCCACGGGTCAGCCGTACACGTACGCGGCCGACGGGTTCGAGGCGACCTCGTACCTGCTCTCGACGGACCAGTTCGGGACGCAGTTCGACCCGCCGGCCCACTGGGCGCCCGAGCAGGCGGCGATCGACGAGGTGCCCGCGAGCTACGCGGTGCGCCCGCTCGTCGTCATCAACATCGCGAAGCAGGCCAAGCAGGACCCGCAGTACTTCGTCCACGTGCCGGACATCAAGGCGTGGGAGAAGAAGCACGGGAGGATCCCGGCCGGGTCGGTGGTCTTCGTGCGCTCGGACTGGTCGAAGCAGTGGACGGCCGATCCGGTGAAGGCGAAGGAGCTGGCGGCGAGCCGGGACTTCACGAGCGTCGGGCTCGACGCGCTGAAGTTCCTCCACCGCAAGCGCCACATCCTCTTCCACGGGCACGAGCCGCTGGACACGGACTCGACGCCCACGCTCGAGGGCGAGTTCTGGCTGATGCACAACGGCTACGCGCAGGCCGAGGGCGTGGCCAACCTCGACGGGGTGCCGGCGAAGGGCTGCCTGGTCTCGTTCGGGTTCCCGAAGTTCAAGGGCGGCGTGGGCGGCTACGCGCGCTACGTGGCGATCTGCCCGCCGAAGACGAAGAAGGGCGTCCGGATCACCAGCGGCGACGCGCCGCTGCCGGCGTTCGGCAGCGACCTGCACTGGGACGACGCGCTGGGCTACCGCGTGCGCTGATCGGCATCGATGGGCCGGGACCGGGCGGCGGGCTCGCGCCCGCCGCCCCGGCCCACGGCGTCATGCACCGTCATCGCGCGTCCGTGCGGCCGCGCCCGGCGTCCGTGTCCAGGCACGCGGTGCTTCCTGGTGTGGCGAGCCGCGACGCGCTCCACAGCGAGGGATCGCTGATGGGCCGGCACCGGGAGAGAGCTGCCGGCCGTGGCCGTGGAGCGGGTCGCGGGTCCATGACCTAGCGAGCCTCTCCGGGAGCGCGCCGGGCTCGCATCGGGGGAATCTTGGAACTTCGCGTCAGATCGACGTGTCCGGCAGCCGCCGGACCAGCTCGGTGCGCGAGCGGATGCCGAGCTTGCGATACACGCTGTTGAGGTGCGACTCGATCGTCTTCGGGCTCACGAAGAGCGCGGCGGCGGCCTCGCGGTTGCTCGAGCCGGCCGCCACCTGGAGCGCGACCTGCAGCTCCTGCGGCGTGAGCAGGTCGGCTGCCTCGGGCACGCGGCGGCGTGCGCGCTCGCCCGTCGCGCGGAGCTCGCGGCGCGCCCGCTCGGCCCAGACCTCGGCGCCGATCTGCTCGAACGCGTCCAGGGCGCGCTGCAGCGGCTCGCGCGCGTCCATGCGCCGCCGTGCGCGGCGCAGCCGCTCGCCGAGGCAGAGCTCGGTCCGGGCGCGCTCGAACGGGCAGGCCACGCCCTCGTGCCATCCGAGGGCCGCGGCGAAGTGCGCGTCGAGGAGGTCGTCGCCGTCGAGCAGGCCGCGGCAGCGGGCGACGGCCGCGTGCGCGAGCCGCCGGCCGGTGCGCTCCGCCTGGCCGGCGAGGACGGCGAGCGTGCGTTCCGCCTCCTCGGCCTGCCCCCGGCGGATGTAGGCCTCGGCCAGGTCCTGGGCCCACGCGGCGATCCCGGGCTCGGCGAGCCCGCGCCCGAGCGAGAAGCGCCCGGTCGGCTCGAGCACGGCGATCGCCTCGTCGTAGTCGCCCGCGCCGAGCTCCAGCAGGCCGCGCGCCCAGCCGCTGGTCGTCCGCGTCGAGCCGATCCCCAGCCGCTCCGCGACGTCGAGCGTGCCGTCCAGCATGGCCCGCGCCTCCGCGAGCTCCCCGCGCCCGCCGCGGACGAGCGCGAGGACCACGGGCGCGAGGGAGGCCAGCGCGGGCTGCCCGACCGTGTCGCCGAGCTCGAGCGCCTCGCCCGCGGTCGCCTCGGCGAGCCGCCACTCGCCGCACTGGAACTGCGTGAAGGCGAGGATGGTCAAGCCGTACGGCAGGCCCCCGATCGCGCCGTCGGCGCGCAGCCGGCGCACCTGCTCGAGCGCGCTGCTCCGGGCCTCGGCGTGCTGCCCCGTCCACATCTGCGCGTTGAGGAGGATGCCGCCGCCGACGCCGAAGAGCAGCGGGTCGCTGCTCCGGGCGAGCGGCGCCGCGCGGGCGATCAGCTCGCCGGCCTGCGCCGCGTCGCCGCAGAGGATGCGGGCGAGGCCCAGCACGAGCGCGGCGAGGAGGCCCTCCGGCCCGCGGTCGCCGGTGAGCTCGTGGGCGCGCTCGGCGTGCGCGAGGCTTGCGCGCGGCTCGCCGAGCATGACGTTGGACAGCGCGGCGTCGACGTACATCGCCGCCGCACGCGCGGGATCGACCGGCTCGATCGCCGCCGCAGCGTCGAGCAGTCGTGTCAGCGCGTTCCGCGGGCCGGTGCGCAGGGCCGCGACCTGCGCGCGCAGGTGCTCGGCGTCGGCGCGCAGGGTCTCCTCGACGTCCGCGGCGGCGAGCTCGTCGAGCAGTCGCTCTGCGGTCTCCTCGTCGCCCGCGACGTGCTGCATCCGCGCGGCGGCGAGCAGGCGCCGCGCCCGCTGCGCGGCGTCGGGCGTCACGCGCGCGGCGGCCTCCAGGCCCCGGCCCGCCGCGACCGGCGCGGCGCGGCGGACGGCGTCCCCGGCCACCGCCTCGAGCTCGCGCGCGAGCTGCTCGTCGGGCGCGGAGGCGGCCGCGGCGAGGTGCCACGTCCGGCGCAGGCGGTCGACGGGCGACCCCTGCAGCGCGCCGGCGAGCGCGGCGGGGGCGTCGCGGCGCTCCGGCGGCGGCCGCCGCCCGTAGGCGGCGGCGCGCAGGAGCGGATGGACGAACTCGACGCGGCCCGGCTTGATGCGGATCAGCCCGGCCTTCTCCGCCGGGAGCAGGTCCTGGAGCGCGAGGCCGCGCGACGCAAGGGCGCCGGCGACCGGCTGGAGGTCGGGGCCGTCGTTCGCCGCGGCGATCAGCAGCGCGCGCTGCGCGTCGTCGGGCAGCGCCGCGATCCGCGCGCCGTAAGCCCGCTCGATGTCGGCGCCGGCGGGCAGCGGATCCGGGAGCGGCTCCCGGTTCGCGAGCTGCGCGGGCGTGAGGCTGCCCGCGAGCTCGACGAGCGCCAGCGGCACGCCGCCCGTCTGGCGGTACAGCTGCTCGGCCACGGCGGCGGCGACCTCGACGCCGGCCTCCTGCGCCAGCAGCCGCTGCGCCTCCGCGGGATCGAGCGGCTCGAGGCGCACGATCTCGATGTCGTGCGCAGGGAGCGGCGGCGCCTGGCGCCGGCGCGCGGCGCCGATGAGGGCGACGCCCTCGTGGTGCAGCCGCCGCGCGACGAAGTTGACGGCCTCGGCCGACGCGCGGTCGAGCCAGTGGGCGTCGTCGACCAACCCGACGACGGGCGCGTCCTCCGCGACCTCGGCCAGCAGCGCCAGCGTCGCGCTGTAGACGGCGTAGCGATCGACGCCGGCGCCGCCCTCGCCGCTCAGCGCGAGCGTCAGCGCCTCGCGCTGGCGCGGGATCAGCGTCCCCTGCCGATCGCGGACCGGCGCGAGCAGCTGCGAGAGGCCCGCGTAGGGCAGCTCGGCCTCGCTCTCGACCCCGGCCGACTCGAGGACGGTCATCCCTCCCGCCTGCTCGCGCGCGAAGCGCAGCAGCGCGCTCTTCCCCATCCCCGGCGCCCCGAGGAGCAGCAGCGCACCGGACTCGCGCCTGTGCGCCGCGTTCAAGCGCTCGGCGATGCGTGCGCACTCGGCCCCTCGTCCGACCAGCACACGCCGACGCTAGTCCCGCGCCGACGCTCCGTCAACCTGTTCGATCAGGGCTGTCGATCAAGCGCTCGCGCTCAGCCCACGTGCGGGCCGAGCAGGGCGAGGTCACCCGGCCCGAGCCGGTCGCTCGCCGTCGCCGCCTGGTGCCAGAAGGGGTACAGGAGCGGCGGCGCGCTGACCTCGTCGAGGCGGCGGCGCTCCTCGTCCGTGAGCTCGAGGTCGGCGGCGGCGAGGTTGTCCGCGAGCTGCTCGTCCGTCCGCGCGCCGACGACCAGCGACGTGACCCCGGGGCGGCCGAGCAGCCACGCGAGCGCCACCTGCGCGGCCGAGACGCCGCGCACCTCGCCGATCTCGACGAGCGCCTCGATGACGTCGTAGAGCTGCTCGGGGTCGCGGACGGGGGGCTCGTTCCAGTCCGTCAGGTGGCGCGCGCCGGCCGGGCCGTCCTGCCCGCGGCGGTACTTGCCCGACAGCAGGCCGCCCGCGAGCGGGCTCCAGACGAGGATCCCGACGCCCTGGTCGATCGCCGACGGGACGATCTCGTACTCCGCGTCGCGTGCCTGGAGCGAGTAGTACACCTGCTGGGAGACGAACCGCTGGTAGCCCTCGCGGGCGGAGATCCCGAGCGCCTTGGTCATCTGCCAGCCCGCGTAGTTCGAGCAGCCGACGTAGCGGACCTTCCCCGACTGCACGAGCGCGTCGAGCGCGTGGAGCGTCTCCTCCAGCGGCGTCTGCCCGTCCCACTCGTGGACCTGGTAGAGGTCGATGTGGTCCGTGCCCAGCCGGCGCAGGCTCGCCTCGCACGCCGCGATCAGGTGGCGGCGGGAGAGGCCGGCGTCGTTTGGCCCGTCGCCCATCGGCATGCGCGCCTTCGTGGCGAGGACGATCCGGTCGCGGCGGCCCTTGATGGCCGCGCCGACGATCTCCTCGGAGACGCCGCCGGAGTAGACGTCGGCGGTGTCGACGGTCGTCAGCCCGCGGTCGAGGCAGAGGTCGAGCTGGCGCGTCGCCTGCTCGAGGTCCGTCGTGCCCACGTCGGCGAACTTGCCGCGCCCGCCGAAGGTCATCGTGCCGAGGGTGAGGACCGAGACGCGGAGGCCGGAGGCGCCGAGCTGACGATGTTCCATGCCGCTCATCCTGCCGCATGCCCGTCGCCGACCGCCGCCGCGAGCTCCGCCCGCGAGTGGATGTCGAGCTTGCGGTAGACGCTGCGCAGGTGGAACTCGACGGTCTTCGGGCTGAGGAAGAGCGCCGCGGCCGCCTCGCGCGTCGTCCGCCCCGCCGCGAGCACGTGGGCGATCCGCAGCTCCTGCGGGGTGAGCGTCTCCACCGCGCTCGGGTCGCGCCGCCGGAGCGTCTCGCCCGTCGCGGCGAGCTCCGCCCGCGCGCGCTCCGCCCAGGGCGCCGCGTCGAGCCGCTCGAACGCCTCCAGCGCGGCGCGGAGCTGCTCGCGGGCGAGCCGCCGCTCGCGCCCGCGGCGCAGGCGCTCCCCGTAGGCGAGCCGCGTCCGCGCCGTCTCGAACGAGTCCGGCGTCCGCGCGTGCAGCTCGAGCGCCCGCTCGAACCGGTCCGCGAACCCGTCGTCGTCCGCGGCCAGGCCGGCGGCGCGCAACGCTCGGGCGAGCGACCAGGGCTGGCCCTTGGCCTCCGCCGCGGCGAGCAGCTCGGCGACGGGTGCGGCCGCCTCCTCCCGGCGCTGGGTGCGGACCAGCGCGTCGACCAGCTCCGGCACCGGCGAGAGGTCGACGTCGGTGATGGCGAAGTCGCGCAGCAGGGCCTGCAGCACGGCGAAGCGCTCCGCCGCGCGCTCGGGTGCGCCCGCGCCGAGCTCGAGCTCCCCCAGCGCCATGGACGCCCAGAGCAGCGGGAGCCGCGTCCCGAGCCTGCCGCTCAGCTGCTCGGCCTCGGCCGCGTACGCCCGGCACTCGTCCGCATGGCCACGCCGGGCCTGCAGCCAGGCGAGCCCCGCGGCGCCGAAGGCGAGCTCCGTCTGCTGCCCGCTCTCGCGCGCCAGGTCGATCGCCTCGCGGTACGTCGCGTCCGCCCGTGCCCAGTGGTCCGTCGTCGCCTGGTCGCGCGCGATCAGGTTGAGGACGCGCGGGAGCGCGCCCACCGCGGCGCGGCGGCGCGCGGCGTCGAGGGCATGGTCGACGAGCGGCCGGCCCGAGCCCCGCTCGCGCAGGAAGATCGGCCCGATGGCCAGCCAGGGGAGCAGCTCGGGATCGTCGCGGAGCGCGGGATCGTCTTCGGCGAGCGCGATCGCGGCGTGGATGTTCCGCGTGCCGGCCGCCGCGTCGTCGCCGAGCACCTGCGCCATGCCGAGCGAGGCGCTCGCGAGGAAGCGCGAGCGGGGCGAGACGCCGCCGTCCGCCAGCGCGGCGGCGCGCTCCGCCGTGGCGAGCATCTGCTCCGCCTCGCCCGCGTACAGGCACGCGCAGCCCGCGTCGGCCAGCATCGCCACGGCCGCGTCGGGCTCGGCCCGGGCCGCGGTGGCGACGAGCATCGCGTGCCCGCGCATCACCGGCCCGCGGCGGACGGCGATCTCCCCGGCGAGCCGGTCGATGCGGACGCGCAGGTCGGGCGCGGCGGTCGTCTCGCGGGCCTCGTCCAGCAACGCGCTCGCGCGCGTCGCGAGGCCGGCCAGCCACGCGGTCTCCGCCGCGTCGCGGAGCAGCCGCGCCCGGCGCTCGTCGTCGGCCGTGAGCCGCGCGCCGCGCTCGAAGGCCGCCGCGGCGTCGCCGTAGGCGCTCCGCCGTCGCGCGCCCGTGCCCGCCTGCTCCAGCGCGGCCGACGCCGCCTCGTCCGTGCCGGTCGCGGCCGCCGCCAGGTGCCACGCGCGCCGGTCGAGGTCGCGGTCGGGGAGCGCATCGGCGAGCGCGCGGTGGGCGGCGCGCCGCTGCTCGGGCGTGGCGGCCGCGTAGACCGCCGAGCGCGCCAGCGGGTGGGGGAAGGCGA